>CALRWH020000113.1:0-7441 GCA_943371805.1 Pseudomonas synxantha
GCTGACGCGGTACAGAGTGAACGCGGCATCGGCCGCGAAGGCATTTCAAAGCATCTGAACCGGCTCGCGCGCGCTGGCCTCGTGACGTCGCGGGTCGATCATAACGCGCGCATTTATCGGATGAGTCCGCGCGTGCTCTTGCCCACCTGGTCGGTGAAGCGCACCTTGTAGCCGACAAGTCCGCCGAGCTCACTGCCGAGTTCGTCGGCGACGCGCTCGGCGATCGTTCGGGCGGCGATGCGTCGCGGCTGCGTGTGGGCGATGCTCTCGCGACCCAACTCGAGCAGAATCTTCGGCAGCTGCGTCGTCTTGCCCGACCCCGTCTCGCCCGCGACGATGATGACCTGGTTGTCGCGAATCGCGGCCGCGATGTCGTCGCGCCGCTGCGACACCGGCAGGTCGGGTGGGTAGGTGATCGCCAGCCCCGGGATGCGGGGCTCGGGTCGATCGATGGGCGCAGTCATGAGCCCTCCAGTCTAGAGTCGCGACCCCCTCGCTGCCCGCCCTCACCGCCGCAACCACTCTGTCTCCTCCCCATGGTTCACGGCTCCTGCTTCTCGCCCTGATCCCCTCCTCGTCTACCCGCCAGTCCCGCACTGCCATCCCCGATTTCGCAATGTGCCTCTCACGGCACGTGCCGTGAGAGGCACATTGAAGAAATGGAAACTCTCTTCCTTCTCGCACACCCTGTGCGGTGGCGAATCATCGAAATCCTGGCAAGCGGTGAACATGCCGCTGGCCAGATCGCTGACGCGGTACAGAGTGAACGCGGCATCGGCCGCGAAGGCATTTCAAAGCATCTGAACCGGCTCGCGCGCGCTGGCCTCGTGACGTCGCGGGTCGATCAGAACGCGCGCATTTATCGGATGAGTCCGCGCGTGCTCGGCGCATTGGCGGGCCTCATCGAACTGCTCATGAGCCTTCGCGAGCCTGCTGGATACGACGACATCGACCCGGATGAGAACGGTCCGGATATTGGTGTCGAACAGCCCCCGAGCTGGGAGGAAGAAGGCGAGGAAGGATGCTGGTGTATACGAAAGTCGCGATCGATGGGCGCAATCTCGTAGAAGGCGCACTCAATGTATACATTAGAGAGATGGTGATGAGGAGCGCGGTGGTTGCGAGGTCGGACCCGACCGCGCGCACGGCTGCCGACCGCGCGTTCGAGGCCTTGCGGGTCGCGATCGTCGAGGGCGAGCTCGCACCGGGGGCTCCGCTGACCGAGGTCGAGCAAGCGAGCCGGCTCGGAGTCAGCCGCACTCCCGTGCGCGAAGCCTTCGCGCGGCTCATCGCCGCCGGACTCGCGACCGAGCGCGGTCCGCGCACTCTCGTCGTGAGCGACATCGAGCCCGACGACGTCACGGCACTCTTTGAGCTCCGTGCCGCCCTGGACGAGCAGGCCGCCCGACTCGCCGCCCGTAGTGTCGGCGCCGACAACGACTCGCGCGCGCGTTTTGCCGAGCTTGCCGAGCGCTTCGCCGCCGTCGACGCCGCGACACTGAGCGACGACGACCCGCAGCGCCACGGCTACTACGACCTCGTCGCCGAGTTCGACGCGGCGCTCGACGACGCGCTGACGGGCAGCCCCTACCTCGCGGCGGCGATCGCGAGCACGCGCGTGCACCTTGCGCGTGTGCGACGCCTGGCTCGCGCCGACGATCAGCGTCTCGCGCAGAGTGCCGCCGAACACGCCGCGATCGCGCGCGCCATTGCCGACGGCGACCCCGAACGCGCGGCCGCCGCGACGCGGCTGCACCTGCACGAAGCCCTCACGAGCATCCACGCCCACCTGCCGCGCAGCGGCGCCCAACACCGGGAGACAGCATGACGACCACCCACACCGTGCGCACCTACAAGAGCAGCGAGCCGCTCGCCGCGGCCGACCAGCTCGCCGGCAAGCTCGCCGCACTCGCCGCCGAGCAAGACCGCCCGCTCGACGACAGGGCCGTCGACATGGTCATCAACCGCGTCATCGATAACGCCGCCGTCGCCGTCGCGAGCCTCGACCGCGACCCGGTCATCAGCGCGCGCGGACAGGCGCAGGCGCACCCGTACACACCCGGTGCGACCGTCTTTGGGCTCGCCCCAACTGAACGGGTCAGCCCCGAGTGGGCCGCGTGGGCCAACGGTGTCGCCGTGCGCGAGCTCGACTATCACGACACCTTCCTCGCCGCCGACTACTCGCACCCCGGCGACAACATCCCGCCGATCCTCGCCGTCGCTCAGCACACCGGCGCCGACGGCGCCGCGCTGCTGCGAGGTCTACTGACCGGCTACGAGATTCAGATCGACCTCGTACGCGCCATCTGCTTGCACGAACACAAGATCGACCACGTCGCGCACCTCGGCCCGAGCGCCGCCGCCGGTATCGGCACCATGCTGGGCCTTGACCAAGCCACGATCTTCCAGGCCATCGGCCAGGCCCTGCACACCACCACCGCTACGCGCCAGTCACGCAAGGGCGAGATCTCCACCTGGAAGGCGCACGCCCCCGCCTTCGCGGGCAAGATGGCCGTCGAAGCCGTCGACCGGGCGATGCGCGGGCAGACGAGCCCGAGCCCCATCTATGAGGGAGAAGACGGGTTCATCGCCTGGCTGCTGAGCGGTCCGGATGCTCGCTACGAGGTTCCGCTGCCCGACGGCACGGAACCGCTCACGGGCATCCTTGACAGCTACACGAAAGAACACTCCGCCGAATACCAAGCCCAGGCCTGGATCGACCTCGCGCGTCGCCTCGGCACCGAGCGCCCCGAGCTGCGCGACCCGGCCAACATCGCGAAGATCGTGCTACACACGAGCCACCACACGCACTACGTGATTGGCTCAGGCGCGAACGACCCGCAGAAGTACGACCCCACGGCGAGCCGCGAGACGCTCGACCACTCGATTCCGTACATCGTCGCCGTGGCGCTGCAAGACGGCGCCTGGCACCACGTCGACTCCTACGCCCCCGAGCGCGCGGCTCGCCCCGACACCGTCGCGCTGTGGCAGAAGATCACCACGACGGAAGACACAGAGTGGACGCGCCGCTACCACTCCCTCGACCTGAGCGAGAAGGCCTTCGGCGGCCGCATCGAGATCGAGCTGACCTCTGGCGAAAAGGTCGTCGACGAGATCGCCGTCGCCGACGCGCACCCGCTCGGCGCTCGGCCCTTTGGTCGCGCCGAATACGTGGGCAAGTTCCGGATGCTCGCGGAGGGCATCCTGAGCCCCGACGAAATCGACCGCTTCCTCGATGTCGCCCAGCGCTTGCCTGAGCTGAGTCCCGCCGAGCTCGGCGGTCTCACCGTGACGGCCGCCCGGCCGCTGCCCGCCGCACCGAAGGGACTCTTCTAATGCTCTCGACTTCGACAACGCCGAGTCAGCGTCGCCAAGCGTTTCGCACCGGGCTTGCGAGCGGACGCCTGCAGGTGCTGCCGGGCGCGTTCACGCCGCTGAGCATCCGCCTCATCGAAGACAAGGGATTCGACGGCGCCTACATCTCGGGAGCCGTCATGGCGGCCGAGCTCGGGTTGCCCGACATCGGGCTGACGACGCTCAGCGAAGTGGCGCACCGTGCCCACCAGATCAGCCGCATGAGCGACCTGCCGACCCTCGTCGACGCCGACACCGGATTCGGCGAGCCCATGAACGTCGCCCGCACGGTGCACGAGCTCGAAGACGCGGGCGTCGCGGGCCTGCACCTTGAAGACCAGGTCAACCCCAAGCGCTGCGGGCACCTCGATGGCAAGGCCGTCGTCGATCTCGACACGGCCGTCAAGCGCATTCGTGCGGCGGTGGATGCGCGCCGTGACCCTGACCTCGTGATCATGGCGCGCACCGACATCCGCGGGGTGGAGGGCATGGAGGCCGCGATTGACCGCGCGAAGGCGCTCGAGGCGGCCGGGGCCGACGCGATCTTCCCCGAGGCGATGGGCACGCTCGCGGAATTCGAGCAGATGCGCAAGGCCGTGAGCGTGCCGATCTTGGCGAACATGACCGAGTTCGGCAAGAGCGAGCTCTTCACGCACCAGCAACTCTCCGACGTCGGCGTCAATCTCGTCATTCACCCCGTCTCGCTGCTGCGCGTCGCGTTCGGCGCGATCGAGCGTGCACTTGATGCTCTGCAAACGACCGGAACCCTCGACGGCGAGGTCGCGGGCATGCAGACTCGAGGCAGGCTCTATGAGCTGCTCGACTACGAGGCGTACAACGCTTTCGACGACGGCATCTTTACCTACACCGGCCGCTGACCGCGGCCTCGACCAACACCGGCCGCTGACCCACAAGGAGAACACCGTGCTCGATGAGATCAAGAAGGGCCTCGCCGGCGTCGTCGTCGACACGACCGCCATCAGCAAGGTCAACCCCGAGACGAATTCGCTGCTCTATCGCGGCTACCCCGTGCAGCAGCTCGCCGAGCGCTGCACGGCCGAAGAGGTCGCCTACCTGCTATGGCACGGCGAGTTGCCGACCGCGGCTCGGCTGGCGGAGTTTGAGACGCTCGAGCGTTCGCTGCGTCCGCTCGACCCGACGGTGAAACACGCGATCGACGCCCTGCCCCTCGCCGCACACCCGATGGACGTCGTGCGCACGGCCGTGAGCGTGCTCGGCGCTCTGGATGAGTCACTCACGACCGACGCCACGTGGATCGACGGTGACCTGACGCTGGAGCGCAGCATCCGTCTGTGGGCGCAGTTGCCGGCGATTGTTGCCTACGCCCAGCGACGGATGCGCGGTCTCGACCTTGTCGAGGCCCGCGACGACCTCAGCTACTCGGCCAACTTCTTGCACATGACGTTCGGCGAAGTGCCCGAGCTCGTGGTGGTGAACGCCTTCGACGTGTCGATGATTCTCTACGCCGAGCACTCGTTCAACGCCTCGACGTTCACGGCTCGCGTGATCGCCTCGACGCTGAGCGATGTCTACAGCGCGGTGACGGGTGCGATCGGCGCGCTCAAGGGCCCGCTGCACGGCGGAGCGAACGAGGCCGTCATGCACGTCTTCCGCGAGGTCGGCACGGCGGATGCTGCTGCCGGGTGGCTCGCCGAATCCCTCGCCGCAAAGCGCAAGATCATGGGTTTTGGCCACCGGGTCTACAAGAATGGCGACTCCCGCGTTCCCACGATGAAGGCTGCCCTCGAAACTCTCGTCGAGCACTACGAGCGGCCCGAAGTGCTCGATCTTTACGACGCTCTCGAAAAGGCAATGGACGACGCCAAGGGCATCAAGCCCAACCTCGACTACCCCTCGGGCCCGGCCTATGACCTCATGGGCTTCGACACCACGATCTTCACGCCCCTGTTTATCGCCGCGCGCGTCACGGGCTGGACGGCGCACGTGCGCGAGCAGCTCGCGGCCAACGCGCTCATTCGCCCGCTGAGCCTCTACACGGGGCCCGAGGAGCGCGTTGTTCCCACAGCCGACTAGGCGATGATGGAGGCATGACTCACGTAATCCCGACCCCTCACCTCACGCTCAACGACGGTCACCGCATCCCACAGTTCGGTCTCGGGGTGTGGCAGATCGATGATGACGAGGCGCAGCGTGTCGTGAGCGAGGCGCTCGAAGTGGGCTACCGGCACATCGACACGGCCCGCGTCTACAAGAACGAGGCCGGCGTCGGGCGAGCGATTGCCGCGTCGGGCATCCCTCGCGACGAGCTCTTCATCACGACCAAGCTCTGGAACAGCGACCAGGGCCGCGACACCGTGCGCGCGGCCGCCGAGGCGAGCCTCGAGCGGCTCGGTCTCGAGCAGGTTGACCTGTACCTGATCCACTGGCCGTCGCCGAAATATGGCAAACACGTCGAGTCATGGGAGGCGATGATCGAGGTGCGCGATGGCGGGCTTGCCCGCTCGATCGGCGTCTCGAACTTCATGCAGGCGCACCTCGACGACATTGCCGCGGCGACCGACGTGGTGCCCGCGGTGAACCAGGTCGAGCTGCACCCCGCCTTTCAGCAGCGCGACCTGCGGGCGTATCAAGAACCGAAGGGCATCCACACCGAGTCATGGAGCCCCCTCGGCAGCGCGCAGTACGACCTCGCCGAGCTGCCTGGTTTCGCTGCCATCGCTGAGCGTCACGGCAAGACCGTGCAGCAAGTGGCGATTCGCTGGCACCTGCAAGAGGGCCTCATCGTCTTTCCGAAGACGGTGCGTCGCGAACGGATGCTCGAGAACGCCGCCGTCTTCGACTTCGAGCTCTCGGCCGACGACATGGCGACGATCGCCGCGTGCGACCGCGACCAGCGCGTCGGCGCGCACCCGCTCAACACCGACTTCTAGGCGGGCGTGTGCAACTGCGGCCGTGGCGGATCACCGCGTGGTGGGTGAAGGCTCTCTTCGTTGTCATCGCGGTGCTGGTGTTGTGGCCACTGGACGTTGCTCTCCGATAGATCGCTCTGCCGGTCGAACTCGTCGCGTTCTTCTCCGTTGCCGCGTCGTGGCTCTCGATCGTCATCGGCGCGCGTGTGTTTCGAGTGCGCAGCGAGAGCAGTGCGCCCCGGCCGTGGTGGCAGTTCACGGGCCGGCCCCGATTGAGTTTCGTGGTCGGGTGGGCGTGCGTTGCCGTGATGGCTGTGTATGTCATTACGGCCCCCGAGAGTGAGTACACCCTCGGAGAAGACGTCATCGAATTCCTCGCCTACGCGGTCATCGGGGCTGCGTATTTCACGTCGGGCGTGCGACTGCGGCGGCGCGGTGATGTGCTGGCCAATGATTCCCTCGACGCGAGTGCGAATCCCTAAGTCACTTCACTTCACTTCACTTCACTTCGCTTCACTTCGCTTCACTTCGCTTCACTTCAACGGATTCGGAAGTTCACGAGAAAAGATCGTGAACTTCCGAATCCGTTGAAGGAGCCGCCGGCACATCGGTCGAAGGGATGCGGGCTGGGGAATCCACACCGCCGAAACCGGGCGTTGAATGCGGGCTGGCGAACCCACACCGCCGAAATCGGGTGTGGGATGCGGAGGCGTGACGTCGACGCCTTGCGCTAGAGGGCAACCTCGGTGCGCTCACCCAGCGGCGTGGGCACGAGCAGCGGGCCGCCCGCCGGTGACTCGAGCCCGGCGAACTCCCGCTCGAGAGCGTCGCGGCCCTCGCTGAAGTGTGTCCACTGGTCGACGTGCAGCCCGACGACGCGGCGCGCGCCGAGCGCGAGCGCGGCGGCGCGGGCCCGCTCGGCGGTGAGGGTGAGGGGCGCATCGATGTCATCGACGCGCGCGGCTCCGGCGAACACGAGCGCGGCATCCACGGGCCCGTAGCGAGCTGCGATCGCCTCGACGACCGCGACCTCAGAGTTGTCGCCCGAGACGTAGACCGTCGGGTGGCCCGGCGCGGTGAGCAAGAACCCACACACGGGCCCGAGTCGTGCTGCCCACTCGTCGGGTCCGTGCTGGGCGGGCAGCGCGTGCAGGCGGGCTCCCGGTGCGGCGTGCTCGGCAACCTGTTCGCCCACC
>CALRWH020000114.1:0-7398 GCA_943371805.1 Pseudomonas synxantha
ACCAGCGCACGGCATCCCAGTCGCGCGCCCAGCGCGCCCGCCACTCGATGCGGCGGCCGCACGAACCGCAGACTTTCTCGGCGCGCTCGGCGGCGGATTCTTCTCCGTGCCCACGTTGCCGCCCCATGTCGCCATGATGCCCGGCGAACCCGACGACTAGCTTCGAGCGGCTTCCCCCGCGCGCCGCTCGCGTGCGAGCAACAATCCGACCGCGGCGATGACGGCGACGGCGATCGCGGTGCCACCGAACAGCAGCAGTGCTCCACCGGCTTCGTAGGCGAGGCCCGAGAAGCCGGCCGCGATCGTCGCGGCGGCGAGGCCGATGCCGCGCAGCAAGCCCTGCGCCGAGCCCGCGCGGGCCGGGTCGACCGCGTGCGCCATCGCGGCGGCGGCGCCAATGAACGCGAGTGCCTGGCCCGTCGACTCAACGAAGCCCATACCGGTGGCGATGAACGGGTTGCCGACGAACCCGTAGAGGGTCACGATCGGGAGCAAGATGAGCAGGCCACGCGCGTAGGCAGCAACGCCACCGCGGCGGTCGGCGAGACGACCCGCCCACCCGGCGACGAGCACGTAGGGCACCGCGAACAAGGCATAGCTCGCTGCGGTCAACACGGGGTCAGCGCCGATGTCAGCCATGAAGCGCGGCCACACGCCGTCGTAGGCTCCGGTCGGCACCATGACGGCGGCATAGAGCAACACGATCCCGATGATGCGGGGCGAGCGCAGCAAGTCGAGGCTTGAGCGGGGCGGCCCGGCGCCGAAGCGCAGGGTGCGGTCAGCATCCGTTCCATCGAAGCCGATGACACCCGCGGCGATACCGCCGGTGGGCGGATGCGCCTCGTCGAAAACGGCGGGCGTGGCCTCGCGAAAGCCCACGAGCACGGGCACGAGTGCTACGAGAACGATGACGGCCGAGACGGCGAGAATTGCGCTCGGGCCCGCGAACGAGAGGGCGAGGCCCGACGCGAGCGGGCCCACGGCGATACCCGCGAGCTCGGCGGCGCCGAGGCGCCCGAGTAGCTCGCCACTGCGCGCATGATCGTGACGCACGATGAGGGCGCTCGCGGCGATGACGAAGATGCCGAAGCCAAAGCCGCCGACCGCGCGGCCGATGATGAGCTGCCAGCCTTCGACCGAAATGGCGCTGAGCCCGAGCGATGCGGCCACCATGATGACGCCGATGACGGCCATGAGGCGAGCGTGGCCACGGTCGGCCGCGGGAGCCACGAGAAGCTCGGCGATGAGCGCTGCGGCAAAGCCCGCCGCGGCGAGGTAGCCAATCTCGGCGGTGCTGACACCGAGCGAGCCCTGCAGGGCGGGAATGAGCGGAAAGATGACGAACGACGCCGACGACAGCACCACCATGGCCGTGACGACGCTCGGCACGAGAAGTCGTGCGTGTCGCTCGTGGGCGTTCATGAGGTCGAGTCTCCTGGTCTAGTGTTATCCAACTGGACAACAAGGCTAGCACCCCTTGTCCGTTTGGACAATATCGCGCGCCATCGCCGTATGCTCGAGGTGTGGCTGAACAGCGCAAGGCGCCTGAGCGCAAGAGCTCAGACGAGCGCCGCGATGAGATCGTGCGCGCAACCCTGCGGCTCGTTGCCGTCAAGGGCTTCGCGGGGGTCACGTTGCGCGAGGTAGCCACCGAAGTGGGCGTCGTGCACGGGCTCATTCGCCACTACTTCTCGACCCGTGACGACCTCGTGGCCGCGGCCTTCGACTTTGCCGTGACGAGCGAGCTCGCGAGCGACCGCGCGATGCTCGATGGGCTTGACCCCGTGGCGGCGCTCGCCGGGTGGCTCGCCTCGACTCCCGAAGACCACTACCGCGTGTGGATCGACGCGTGGAGTGAAGCGGGCCGCACGCCCGCGCTCGCCGCCGCGCTCGACCGGCATCATCGCGATTGCGAGCGCATCCTGACCGCCGTCATCGAACGGGTGGTGGATGCCGGGCTCGGCGCGAGCGCCAACCCCGCGGCCGACTCGCGCTTGCTCACGGCCGTCGCCGACGGCGTGGCCGTGCAGCACCACGGCATCGCCGCCATCGGAGTGGCCGAAGCCAACGACATCGTGTTCGGCGTGGCCGAGCGGCAGCTGGGCCTCACGCCGGGAACCCTTGCCCGCGCCAACCCCGTGCCCGCGCGAGGCCAGTGGGCCGAGGGTGCTGCCCTGCTCGCTCGATAGACTCAAGGGCAAGCCCTCACCATCTCTCGAAGGGACCACCCATGCCTGCCGTCGTCATCATCGGCGCCCAGTGGGGCGATGAAGGAAAAGGCAAGGCCACCGACCTCCTCGCGGGCCGCATCGACTATGTCGTCAAGTTCAACGGCGGCAACAACGCGGGTCACACGGTCGTCGTCGGCGACGAGAAGTATGCGCTGCACTTGCTGCCGAGCGGCATTCTGACCGAGGGCGTGACCCCCATCATTGCGAACGGCGTCGTCGTCGATATCGAGGTGCTCTTCGGCGAGCTCGATGCGCTGAGCGCGCGCGGCGTTGACGTCTCACGCTTGCTCATCAGCGCCAACGCCCACGTCATCACTCACTACCACCGCACGATCGACAAGGTCACCGAGCGCTTTCTCGGCAAGCGGCAGATCGGCACGACGGGCCGGGGAATCGGCCCCGCGTATGCCGACAAGATCAACCGCGTGGGCATTCGCATTCAAGATCTCTTCGACGAAAACATCTTGCGTCAGAAGGTCGAAGGCGCCCTCAACGTCAAGAACCACTTGCTCGTCAAGGTCTACAACCGGCGGGCCATCGGTGCCGACGAGGTCGTCGACGAGCTGCTGAGCTACGCCGAGCGGTTGCGGCCCATGGTGGTCGACACCGCACTGGTGCTGCACCAGGCGCTCGAGCGCGGCGAGACGGTGCTCTTCGAGGGTGGCCAGGCCACGATGCTCGACGTCGATCACGGCACCTACCCCTTCGTCACGTCGTCGAGTTCGACGGCGGGTGGCGCGGCCACGGGTTCGGGTATCGGCCCCAACCGCATCGATCGCGTCATCGGCATCGTCAAGGCCTACACGACGCGCGTCGGCGCCGGTCCGTTCCCCACCGAACTCTTCGACGAGTCGGGCGAGTTCTTGCGCAAGACGGGCTTCGAGTTCGGCACGACGACGGGTCGCCCGCGGCGCTGCGGCTGGTACGACGCCCCCATCGCGCGCTACACCGCGCGCATCAACGGCGTCACCGATTTCGTGATGACGAAGCTCGACGTGCTCACGGGGCTCGAGAGCATTCCGGTGTGCGTCGCCTACGACGTTGACGGCGTTCGCGTTGACGAGGTGCCCGTGTCGCAGAGCGACTTTCACCACGCGGTGCCGATCTACGAGAACTTTCCCGGCTGGTCAGAAGACATCTCGGGCGCCCGCACCTTCGATGACCTGCCGAAGAACGCGCAAGACTACGTGCTCGCGATCGAGGCCATGAGTGGCGCCCGCATCTCGGCCATCGGCGTGGGCCCTGCGCGTGACGCCATCGTCGTGCGGCACGACCTGCTCGGCTAAGCGTGACCGCGCTCGAGCTGCCGTACGTCGCCCTTGAGGGGCACGGTGTGCGACTCGAGCCCTACGAGCCCGCACACCTGCCGGGCGCCACGGCCGCGCTCGGCCGCCCCGAGGTCTTCGCGGGCGGCTGGGGCGGCGGCCCCGCGGCTGCCTGCACGGGAGACGACTTCGCGGCCTGGCTGCCGACCTACCTACAAATCGGGCGCGCTCATGTCTACGTGGTGCGGGATGCCCCGGGCACGGTCATCGGCACCTCGACGATTCTCGACCTCAACCCCGGCGCCGAGTCGGCCCACATCGGCTACACCGCGTACGCACCCGAGCACTGGGGATCATCCGTCAATCCCGCGTGCAAACTCTTGCTGCTCGGCCACCTCTTCCACCACGGGTACGGTCGCGTCAAGTTGCAGGCCGACGTGCTTAACGCGCGCTCGCGCGCGGGCATCGTCAAGCTCGGCGGGCAGTTCGAAGGTGTCGCGCGCCGCGATCAGCCGCGCGCCGATGGGTCGTGGCGCGACACGGCCATCTACTCGATCGTGGTGGACGAGTGGCCCGAGGTGCGTGCAGGTTTGCTGCAGCGCCTCGCGGGCACCGCCGTTTAGGCGACGGCCGCGAACCAGACCACGCCGAGCCAGAGGCCAAGAACGAGGCCACTGATGGCGACCCCGACGCTCAGAGCCCAGTCGCCAATTGAGGGGGGATTCACGCCGGGCTCGGCCGGCGGTTGCAACGGCAACACAGCGGCGCGCGCCGGGCGGGCTTCGGAGAACGCTCGACCCTGAGCGTCAACGCGACCAAGTAGCAGGCGCTGCGGGGCTGCCGGTAGGGCGACCACGAGGGGGGCGAGTCCCATCGCGACGAACAGCAGGCCGACAAACAGCCCGGTCAGGTCACCGCTCGTGAAGAAGCTCTGCAGAAAAACCACCGCAAGACTGACGAAAAGGGCAGGCCACCCAAACAGCAGAACCGAGACTCCGAACCCTTGAGCGAGAGCCGCGCCGAGAAAGACCGTAGCGAGCCCCCCAAGAATGCTCGTGGGGGTAAAGGCAACAATGGCGTCACTGCACTCGACGGCAATGACGTAGGGGCCGCCACGCGCGCAGAATCCCCCCAGGTCGGCGAGTGCGCTCACCGCCAAGAAGAGCAGGGTCAACGCGAGCGCGAGCGAAAACCAGCTGAAGAGCGAGCCAAGCACGCGAGTCGCAGCCGTGTCGCGCCACGTCGATCGCGAGCGAGCATCCATCGTCATGGCCACACTCTAAGAGGCGAGCGCCGGTCGCGATACGCTCAACCCATGGATGACGCCGCCATGGTCGAGCTCACGTCGCTGCGCCGCAGCATCGACAACATCGACGCCGCGCTGATTCACTTGCTCGCCGAGCGCTTCAAGTGCACGCAAGCGGTCGGCCGGCTGAAGGCCGCGACCGACATGCCGCCGAGTGATCCCGAGCGCGAGCGCGTGCAGATCGAGCGTCTGCGGGCGCTCGCGACGGAGGCGCAGCTCGACCCCGCTTTTGCCGAGAAGTGGTTCAACTTCATCGTCGCTGAGGTCATTCACCACCACGAGCAAATCGCCACGACAGGCACGATCACGACCGAGAAGTAGCGGGTTTCTGCCGTCGCGCCCGCGGGCCGCTGGCCGTGCCCGTGCGCGGCAGTAGTCTCGCCAGGTGACCAACGCCGCTCCTCCTGCCCCGCCCCGCACCTCTGACGCGTGGATCGCGGTGCAGTTCACTCTCGCCGGCGTGGTCTGGGGCGCGAGCTTTCTCTTCATCGCACTGGCGCTCGAAGGGCTCTCGCCGGTGCAGGTGGCGACGGGTCGCACGCTGTTTGGCGCCATCACTCTGGGGCTCATCGCGCTCGTCACGCGTGATCGTTTGCCGCGATCGCGGCGTGTGTGGGCACACTTGGCGCTGCTGTCGGTGACCTTCGCGGTCATCCCGTATCAGCTCTTCGCGTGGGCGCAGCAATACGTGTCGTCGGGCGTCGCGAGCATTTTCAATGCGACCACGCCCATCATGACGGCGCTCATCGCGGGGCTCGCCTTTCGCATCGAGAAGCTCTCGCGCGAGCAAGTGCTCGGCATCGTCGTGGGCATCATCGGCGTGATCGTGATCGTCGGCCCGTGGCAGGGCATCGAGCCGGGCACGGGTGGATTCGTGCCCTACCTCGCGTTGCTCGGCGCCACGGCCTGCTACGGCTTCAGCCTCTCGTACATGCGCCGGTTCTTGAGCGACAGTGGCGTCAGCGCGATCGTTTTCAGTTTCGTCATGATCGGCCTCGCGGCTGTGTGGATGCTGTTGCTCACGCCCGTCATCGGCGCCCAGCCCATGACGCTCACGCCGACGGTGATCGTCGCGATCGTGCTGCTCGGAGCCCTCGGCACGGGCCTCGCCTACGCGTGGAACCAAAACGTCGTGCGCGCGTGGGGACCAACCCGGGCCGCGACGGTCACTTACATTTCGCCGCCCGTGGGGGTGCTGCTGGGCGTGCTCATTCTCGGCGAGACTCTCGTCTGGAATGAGCCAGTGGGCGCCGTGCTCGTTATCCTCGGCGTGCTGCTCGCTCAGCGGCGAGTGCGGCTGCCGAGTCGTCGCCGTTCCGCTGAATAATGCGGTGCATGACCTCGAGTACCACGGAGGCGACAACACTCGCGCCCACGGCAATGAGCAGTAGCTCGAGCGGCGGCGCACCGAGCTGCAAGAACTCGGTCACGGGCGGAATCGCCAGGAGCACGGGCAGGCCCAGGTAGGCCGCCGCGACGACGAGTCCCGTGATGAGTGTGAACGGTCGCGACAAGATCACGAGCACCCACAGCGCCGAGAGGGTCAACGTGATGACGGCGGCGGTTTGCACGACCGGCGCCTCATAACCACCGAGGTAGGCGTAGGCGACTACCGAAATGAGCGTGCCGCCGACGACAAGGCCCGAGGGAATGCAGAAGCGCGCCGCGCGTCGCAAGAAGCCTGGCCGGTAGCGCTGAATGTTCGGCAGAAGCGCGAGCACGAGTGCGGGCAAGCCGATCGTAAGCCCGTCGACGACCGACAGCTGCCGAGGCAAGAACGGGAACGGCCACAGCAGCAGCCCGAAGACGACGGCGAACAGAATGGCGTACGTCGTTTTCGACAAGAAGAGTTTGGCGAGGCGCTCGACGTTGGCGATGACCTGACGGCCCTCGGCGACGATGCGCGGCAGACGGCTGAACTGGCCGTCGAGCAGCACAAGGCGCGCGACCGCGCGCGTCGCCGCCGCACCCGAGCCCATCGCAATGCCCATGTCGGCGTGCTTGAGCGCGAGCGCGTCGTTGACGCCATCGCCCGTCATCGCGACGGTGTGGCCGAGGCGCTGCAGCGACAGCACCATCGCCTTCTTCTGCTCGGGCGTCACGCGTCCGAACACGCGGTGCTCGCGCATGATGGCGTCAAGCTCGGCTTCGTCATCGGGCAGCGTGCGTGCGTCGAATCCGGGGCCGTCGTGGTGGATGCCCGCCTCACGCGCGACCGCGGCCACCGTGCGCGGGTCATCACCCGAGATGACGCACAGCTCGACCTCTTGCTCGCGAAAGTAGCCGAGCGTCTCGGGTGCATCGTCGCGCACCTTCTCGCGGAACGACACGAGCGCCACGGCCCGCATGCCCGAGGGCAACTCGGGCTCGGGAGCCCGCTCACCGTCGGCAAGCTCAACGGGAGGGTCAAGCACGACATCGGTGCGAGCGAGCACGACCGTGCGCTCGCCAGCGGTTGCACGCTCGGCGAACCGGGCGAGAGCATCCGTCGAATCGGGTACGGTGGCGAGCACGATGTCGGGGGCACCGAGCACCCAGGTGCCGCGGGTTGGGCCGTCGGCAAATGACACGGCGCTCCACTTGCGGCGGCTCGAGA
>CALRWH020000115.1:0-7356 GCA_943371805.1 Pseudomonas synxantha
GGGGCGGGGTGGGTGGGGCGAGGTCGGGCTCAGGATGCTCAGCTCGCGCCCGCGATGCGCCACCCGCGCACCGAGAGCTCGTCGATAAGGCGCTGCTCGACTTCGGGCAACACCGAGACCTCGGCAAAGCCGACCGGAGCACCCGGCGAATGCTCGAGTCGCAGGTCTTCCATGTTGATGTCGAGCTCACCGATCTCGGTGAGCAACCGCGCGAGCTGGCCGGGAGTGTCGTCAATCATCACGACCAGTTGAGCGAAGCGACGGTCGTCACCGTGCTTACCCGGAATTCGTGCGACTCCCGCGTTGCCCGCCGCGATGAGGTCGGCAAGAGCACGGCGCGAGCCGGGGGCTTCGGGGTCGGCAAGGGCGGTGAGCAGAGCATCCACGTCTTCGCGCACTCCGCGCAGAATCTCGGCAACGGGTTCGGCATTGGCCGACAGAATCTGCACCCAGAGCCCGGGGTCACTCGCGGCGATCCGCGTGACATCACGAACACCCTGACCCGCGAGACCGACAGCACCGTTCGACGCTGTGCGCAGTCTGGCCGCCATCGCGCTCGCGACCAACTGCGGAACATGGCTGATCATCGCGACCGAGCGATCGTGCTCGTCGACGGTCATCTCGATCGGCACAGCACCGACGTCAAGAATGAGGTCTTCGATCGCGCCCGCGCGCCGGTAGCTGATGCCATCGTGTCCCGCGAGCACCCAGGGGCGCCCGAGAAAGAGGTCGGCACGAGCCGAGATGGGTCCACCGCGCTCGCGCCCGGCCATGGGGTGCGAGCCGAGGTAGCGACTCACGTCAGCGCCGAGCTCGTGCAACTCAGCGAGCACGCTGCCTTTCACGCTCGCCACATCAGTGACGATGGCCTCGGGATGCGCGGCCAGAGCCTGCGCGACGGTCGCCGCCGTGACATCCGGCGGTACCGCCACCACCACGAGCCCAGGTCGGTCGTCGGCGCGCGGAGCACGACCCGCGCCGTAATCCACCGCGAGCCGCACGGCTGTCGGCGATGCATCGGCGAGCGTAACGTCGACACCCCTTTCGGTGAGCGCGAGAGCGATGCTCGTGCCGAGAAGGCCGGCACCGATGATGTGCACTTGCTCGGTGAGGCGGCGATCGGTCATGAGGCTGAACCTCCGGCGGGGGC
The DNA here is from genome assembly GCA_943371805.1 of Pseudomonas synxantha. GTDB lineage: Bacteria > Actinomycetota > Actinomycetes > Actinomycetales > Microbacteriaceae > Microcella. Next base: position 1,151 of record CALRWH020000115.1, read on the forward strand.
GGCGGTAGCCGCGGGTGCGGTGTCGCCGCCGAGAGCATCGGCAGGCGCAGCGGCGGTGTCGCCGGCGTTCTCGTGCTGCCGGGCGATCGTGAGCAGGGCACCGCGTTCGGCATCCGTCAGTTCACGGGTCTGACCCGAGGCGAGCGTGCCGAGGTGCAGGGGCCCGAACTGTCGACGAACCAACTCAACTACCGGGTGCCCGACCGCGGCCATCATGCGCCGCACAATGCGATTGCGACCGGAGTGCAGCGAGAGTTCGACCATTGAGTGACCCTGGCTCGGTGCTCCGAGCACGCGCACGCTGTCGACCGCGATCGGGCCGTCGTCGAGCTCGATGCCCTCTTTGAGCTTGCGCAGCGTGGGGGCCTGCACCGAGCCGGTGACTTTGGCGATGTAGGTCTTCTCGACGCCATAGCGCGGGTGCGCGAGCACGTTGGCAAGCGGGCCGTCGTTGGTGAGCAAGAGCAGTCCGCTGGTCTCGCCGTCAAGACGACCGACGTTGAAGAGTCGTTCGTCGTACTCGCGCGTGAACTCGCGCAAGTCGCGGCGCCCGTTCTCGTCGGCCATCGAACTGACGACACCCGTCGGCTTGTTGAGCATGATGTAGCGCTTGGTGGTGTCGAGTTGCACGGCCACGCCGTCGACCGCCACCTGGTCGGTCGCCGGCTCAACCCGCGAGCCGAGCTCGGTGACAACTTTTCCGTTGACCGAGACTCGCCCGGCCACGATCAAGTTCTCGCACACGCGCCGACTCGCAACGCCCGCCGCCGCGAGTACCTTCTGCAGCCGCTCGCTCGTGAGCGAATCTCCCGCGCGCTGATTGCTCGAGGTATCGGGCCCCGACCAGTCGATCACGACATCGGGCACGAGGTCGCGGTCGCGCCGCTTGTCAGCACCAGCTCTATCGGACATCGTCAAACCCTTCGCTGCCGTCATCGAGCAACGGAGAAATCTTGGGCAACTCATCGAGAGAGTTGATGCCCAACTGCACGAGAAGCAGATCGGTGGTCTCGTAGTGAATCGCGCCCGTCTCACTATCGGTGAACGCCTCGGTAATGAGACCTCGACCGAGCAAGGTACGCACGACCGAGTCGACGTTGACCGCGCGAATCGACGCGATCGCTCCACGACTAATGGGCTGCTTGTAGGCAATGACGGCAAGCGTCTCGAGCGCCGCTTGCGAAAGCTTCGAGGGGTTCTGCGTGTGCACGAAGTCGCGCACCACCGCATCGAGTTCGCTGCGCACGTAAATGCGCCAGCCTCCCCCGACTTCGCGCAATTCAAAGCCCCGACGCGGGCCACCCGCAGCCCCGTCGTAGTCGGCAACGAGTTCGGCGATCGCCGCACGCACGGCCTTCACGGGTCGACCCACAGCACTCGCGAGACCGACAACACTCTGCGGCTCATCGACGACCATGAGAATCGCTTCGAGCGCGCGCGCCACGTCAATGTGATCCGGGATGCCCGCCGCGGGCGCCTCTGCGCTGCCAGCATCCTCGTCGCCGGGCTGCGCGTTGCCCTGCTCGGCGTCGCTCATCGCTGCGACATCGCTCGTCGCGAGCTCCGCATCCGTCATCTGTTCGTCGCTCATCGCGCTCTCACTGCCCATAGTCATTTCCGAGGTTCACGAGGTTCTCGTCGCTCCAGTTTTCGGCTGTCCAGCGCACCGTGAGTTCGCCGAGCGGCTCGAGCTGCTCAAAACCGACGGCCGCGTTGCGGTAGAGCTCGAGCAGGGCGAGAAAGCGCGCCACAATGACACCCTTGCCCTCGGCGCCCGCAATGAGTTGCCGAAAGGTCACGGGCTCACCCTGCCGCAGCATTGCGACGACGTGGGCCGCTTGCTCGCGAATCGACACGAGCGGAGCGTGCAAGTGGTCAAGCCCGACCACGGGAATCTCACGCGGCGTGAGCGCGAGCAGCGCGAGGGCCGCGAAGTCATCGGCGCTGAGCGTCCACTTGAGCTCGGGCGTCGTCTCGCGGTACTGGTCTTCGAGGCGCACCGAGCGCACATGACGCTCGGCTTCTTCGGCCATGCTGCGGGCGAACCAGGCCGAGACCTCTTTGAAGGCGCGGTACTGCAGCAGTCGCGCAAAGAGAAGGTCGCGCGCTTCGAGCAGCGCGACGTCTTCGGCATCGACAAGCTCACCCTGCGGCAGCAGGCTGGCGATCTTGAGGTCGAGGAGCGTCACGGCGACGACGAGAAATTCGCTCGCCTGGTCGAGCGCATCGGTCGAGCCGTTGTGTTCCATCGCGCGTAAATACGCCAAGAACTCGTCGGTCACGACGCTCAAGCTCACCTCGGTGATGTCGAGCTCGCGCTTGGTGATGAGGCTCAGCAGCAGGTCGAACGGACCGTCGAAGTCGTCGAGCGTGACGTGAAAGCCCGCGGCAGGGGCATCCGGCTCGATCGTTGCGGTGGTGGCCCCCCGCGCGACCGCCGCCGACCCGCTCGATGCCGCCGAACCCGCCTCCGGCTCAGGCGACCTGGCCACGCGCGATCAGCTCTCGAGCCAATTGGCGATAGGCACCGGCCGCCGGAGATTCGGGGGCGAAACTCGTGATGGGAGCGCCGGCGACCGAGGCATCTGGAAACTTCACCGTGCGACCAATAACCGTCTCGAGCACCTTGTCGGCAAAGACTTCGACGACGCGCTCGAGCACTTCGCGACTGTGCAGAGTTCGAGCGTCGTACATCGTGGCGAGAATGCCGTCGAGCTGCACGGCCGGGTTGAGACGATCACGCACTTTGTCGATCGTCTCGACGAGCAAGGCCACACCGCGCAAAGCGAAGTACTCGCACTCGAGCGGAATCAGCACACCGTGCGCCGCAGTCAAGGCGTTGACGGTCAGCAGGCCCAAGCTCGGCTGGCAGTCGATGAGAATGACGTCGTAGTCGTCGACGATGGGCTTGAGCACGCGCGCCAAGATGTGCTCGCGGGCGACCTCATTGACGAGGTGCACTTCGGCCGCACTCAAGTCGATGTTCGCCGGAATCAAGTACAGGTTCTTGGTCGCCGTCGCTTGCACGGCCTTGCGCGCATCGGTCTCGCGGCCCAAGAGAAGGTCGTAGACCGTCGGCACATCGTGGCTGTGCATGCCCAGGCCCGCCGAGAGCGCGCCTTGCGGGTCGAAGTCGATGACGAGCACCTTGCGGCCGTAGTCAGCGAGTGCCGCACCCAGGCTGATGGTCGTCGTCGTCTTGCCGACGCCACCCTTTTGGTTGCACAGCGCGATGATGCGAGCCGGACCGTGGCTGCTGAGCACGGGCGGCTCGGCAAACTCGCGCAACGGGCGGCCCGTCGGGCCCGCCATCAGCTCAGAGAAGCCCGCAAGCTCCGCTCCGCTGGTGTTGTCGCCGCTCATGCCCCCAGTGTAGTGACCGGGCGGCTGACGTCACGGTCAGCCTGCGGCCAGCATCCCGTCAATGAGGCGACGGATGCCCCACCGAAACTGCTCGGTCGTGTTGTAACGCGCCACGACGTCGGCCGTCTGGGCGGTGAGGGGTACTCCGCTCGCATCGACGTGTTCGAGCGCGGCCCGGCGCTCGATCGCGAGAGCCTCTTCTCGCTCGGGGTTGCCCGTGCCGCCGTCGGCGGCTTCGAGCATGACCGTGCCGAGAACGTAAACCTGCAGCGCGTAGGCCCCGCGCGCGGCCTCGTCGAGTGACTGCCCCGCCTCGACAAACGTACGCAAGAGAGCTTCGTTGAGCAGCAGCGAGTGCGGGCCGTCGATGGGGCCCGACATGATGAGCGCTGCGCCACCAGGATGCCCGAGCAGAGTTCGTCGCATGGCGACGGCGAACTGCTCAAGGCGCTCAGCGGGCGTGTGCGCTGTGCTCGCGAGCGGGCGGAGGTCGATCGCTGACATGACCCGCTCGACCATGCCGCGCAACAGATCGGCGCGATCAGCGACGTAGGTGTAGAGCGCGTTGGGGCTCACCCCGAGCACGGCCGCGACACGGCGAATCGACAGCGCCGCGAAACCCTGATCGACGACGACCCCAAAGGCAGCGTCGAGCACGGTGCTCTCGCTCAGTCGGCGTGCTGGTCCGGGGGTGGCCACGGCTACTCCTTGCTCTCGATCACTTCACACTGTACAGTAACGAGCATCCTCGATTCTGTACAGCGTGCAGAGTTATCCCGCGAAAGGCTTCTCCCATGACCGACCTCCACGTCATCTTCGGCACCGGCCCCGTCGCTCGCGCCACCATGCAGTCGTTGCTGCGGCGCGGAGTGCGGGTGCGCATGGTCAACCGCTCAGGGCGGTTTCCGGGTGGTGACGCCCCCGCCGGGGTCGAGGTGCTCGCGGGCGATGCGCGCGACGCCGAGTTTGCGCGGGGGGCTGCGGCCGGAGCATCCGTCGTCTACCAGTGCCTCAACCCCGAGTACCACGAGTGGACCGAATTCTTTCCGGCCCTGCAGAACGGCGTACTCGCCGCCGCCGAGTCGAACGACGCCTTGCTCGTGAGCATGGAGAACGTCTACGGCTACGGTCGCCCGAACGGCCTCCCCCTCACCGAACAGTCACCCCTCACCGCGCACACCCGCAAGGGGCGACTGCGCAACAGCATGGCCGAGCAATTACGCGTGGCGCACGAGAGCGGTCGCGTGCGCGTCACCACGGGTCGCGCGTCGGACTACTACGGCCCCGGGGGTGGCATGGCCTCGCCCATGGGTGACCTCGTCTTCGAGGGCGTGCTCGCGGGCGGCACCGTGCGCCTCTACGGCTCGCCCGACGTGCGGCACAGCTATACGTTCATCCCGGACATCGGTGAAGGCCTCGCGGTGCTCGGCACCGATCCGCGGGCGATCGGCCGCGTCTGGCACTTGCCCAATGATCCGGATGCGCAGACCTCGCGCCAGATGGCCCAGACGGCGTTCCGGCTCGCCGGCACCACGGGTCGCATTGCCGGCACTCCGACCTGGATCTTCCGCCTGCTCGGCCTGCGTGATCGCACGATTCGCGAGGTCGTCGAAATGGCCTACGAGTTCGAGGCTGACTTCATCGTCGACAGCTCGGCCATCGCGGGCGAGCTCGGTGTGCACGCAACACCCATCGATGAGGCGCTGGCGATCACACTCGACTCGTACCGCTGAGCGCCATTCGCACCGGGTGACGGGTCGACGTGGTTAACTGCGAGACATGAGCGACGATCTCTCAACCGCGACCGAGCGACAGCTCGAGATGTGGGCGTTCGGCCGCCAGGGTGTCGTTACCGATCGCGAACTCGCCGAGGCGGCCCTGCGCGAGCTGGCACGTCGGGCCCAGGACGCACGAGCCGAGGTCGCGCGCGGCATCGTGACGTCCGGCGACGAACTCGAGTCTCAACCGTCTGATCACATCGGGCGCACGAACGACACGTCAATGGCTGTGGATGAAACGACGACCACGGCGCTTTCGCGGCATCGTCGTCGGATGCGCACCACGGGTTTCGCGGGTCTCACCGCCGCGGCCATCGCGCTGGTGCCGCTCGTGGGCACACTCACGCAGCTCTCTGGTGATTCACTCGCCGCCTTCGGTGGAACCGAGACGGCCAACGACCGCGAGTGGAGTGAGCGACTGACCCGCGACTTCGTCGTCGCTGTTACGCAGGGGCCCCGCGTCTTTGAGCTCGGCGACGGCGTCACCGCGGTCGTGTTCCGGTCGGCCGCCGTTGCCGACGGGCGCAGCACCGAGTACGACCCCTACTGCCTCGTCGTAAGCACCGCATCCGTGTCGGCCACAGAGCCGGCGTTTAGTGGCACGTGCCTGCTGCCCGAGAAATTTGCCGTCGACGGCGTGTCGTTTCCGGTGCGACCCTCGATCACCGGCACCGGGCTCGACACGGTCGTGTGGGAGCCGACGGGCCTCCCCCGCCTCGACCGTAACGCTCCGCTCGAGAGCAGCGGAGAAGTCCGCAGCGTTCTGGATTGGATGACCTTCCCCACCGTGATTGGTTTCTCCGATCCGCTGTCGTTCGTCGATGAGCCCGACCGACTCCTCCTCGGCCCCGCGAATGTGCTCCTGAACGCCGACGACGAGGCCACAACGGCTTCTCCTTATGTGTTTCTCTCGGTATACCTGCTGAGCGGCGAATCCCCCGATGCTGGCCCCGTCTTGTGTGCCAACGCTTTTGTCACGGGCGGTGGGAGCAGTATCGACGAGACCACGACCTGCGCCTCACTCTCGACCGTGCGCCGCCAGGGTCTCTCGATAGAGTTCACGGC
>CALRWH020000116.1:0-7202 GCA_943371805.1 Pseudomonas synxantha
TGCACGAGCTGATCGTTGAGGTGGGGCCCGAGCTGGCTGCGCGCACCTGGTACGGCATGCCCGCCTATGCGCTCAACGGCAAGGTGCTGTGCTTCTTGCAGCCGGCGAGCAAGTTCGACACTCGCTATCTGACGCTCGGGTTCAACGACACCGCGCAGCTCGACGAGGGCGCGATGTGGGCAGCCTCGTTCGCCGTCACCAAGCTCGGCGCCGCCGAGAAGACGCGCATCACTGAACTCGTGCGGCGCGCGATCGGCTGAGCAGCCGCAGCCCCGGGGCTACAACCCGAGCAACCGATCCGTGTCGCCGAAGACCTCGAGGCCTGAGGCCTGCGCGGTGCCCTCGAGCAGGGTGCGGCCGTCGTGGTCGCGGTGGCGCAGGGTGATGCGAGCATCCAGAGTCTCTTCGACCCGCTGGTGCATCGCCGTGCGCAGGGGCGCGTGCAGCAGGCCGCCGCGCACCCGCTCGGCCTCGAGCTCGATGATGCCGTCGCGGCCCTCGAGGCTCCAGCGCACGTGGGTGTCGTCGATCTCGAGGCGGCGCTCGCGGGCGCGGCTGTAGGTGGTCCAGCGGTGCAAGCGCCCGCTGTGCTGCAGGCCCACGATGAAGCCGCGAAACGCGCGCCCGAGCCACGGAATGATCGCGACCGAACCAATGAAGCTCGCCTCGGGATCACTGTCGATGTGGTTGCTGGCCATCCAGACATAGCCGGCCGGAAACGCCTGGCCCCAGTCTTTCTCGATGTAGCCACGGCCACCCTCGAAACTCTGCGGCGTGCCCTCGACGTTCAGTTCGCCGCTCAGCCCGTGCCCGAACGAGACGATGCCATGAAAGCACTCCATGAACGGCACCATGCCGTACCAGCCCATGATGCCGGGCTCGCGCAGCGTCACGGGCCAGGGTTGCAATTCAGTGGTGTACCGGATGCTCCCCCGCAGCTGCGGCAGGTCAAGCGTCACCCCGCTCGGGCTAAAGGTGTTGCCGCCCACGCGCACGTCGAATCGATCGCTCGCGGCCTCGAAGTCGGCGACCTCGAAGCGGTGGTACCAGCTGCGCCCGCTCAAGCCGTCGAGCACTTGCACGAAGGCTTCATCGCGGGTTCCTTCGGCCTCGGCGAGCCCGCGAAAGACGCCCGGAATCACCGCCCACCGCTGCGACAAGTCTGCCGACACGAGCTTGATGTACCAGCCCTCGAAGTAGCCGCGGCGCACACCGCGCCCGTGGAAGGCTTCGGGGTGCTGCACCCCGCGAACGTAGTCAACAGGAGTGCGCATGGGGTCACTGTAGGCCGGTGCGCTGGGCGGCGCCAGCGGCACTAGCCTGAGTCGATGATCGTCGGCCTTGGCACCCTGCTCAACATCGTCACCATCGTGGTCGGAGCCGCCATTGGCGTGCTCATCGGCAACCGCCTACCCGAGCGCACCAACCGCGTCGTCACCGACGCCCTCGGCCTCATCACGATCGTGCTCGGCGGCCTCAACCTCGTCTCGCTCACCGACAGCGAGTTCGTCGGCGCGGTCGGCGCCGGCGGCACGTTCCTGGTCGTCATCGGCGCGCTGCTCATCGGCAGCATCATCGGGTCACTCGCCGGCATCGAGCGTCGGCTCGAGGGCTTCGGGGGCTGGCTGCAAGACCGGTTGATGCGGCGCGGGCGGCGCACAGCATCCGTCGCCGACGCCCCTTTGGCCGACAGCCTCGTGGATGCCCCGCTCACCCTCACCGCCCGCGAAAAGTTCATCAACGGCTTCGTCGACGCCTCGCTCGTGTTTGCCATCGGCCCGCTCGCGATTCTCGGAGCCTTTCAAGACGGAACGGGCCAGGGTATCGACCAACTCGCCCTCAAGTCGACGCTCGACGGCTTTGCCTCGATCGCCTTCGCGGCGTCGCTCGGCTGGGGTGTGGCCTTCTCGGCGATTCCCGTGGGCATCTGGCAGGGCCTATTGACGGTGCTGGCCTTCGCGCTCGGCTCAGTCATGTCGGGCGCAGCCATCGCTGCCCTCACGGCGACGGGCGGCGTGCTGCTGCTCGGCGTCGGTCTGCGCTTGCTCAACCTGCGCGCCGTGGCCGTGGCCGACATGCTGCCCGCGCTCATCGTGGCGCCGCTGCTCACCGTGGGCGTTGCCGCCCTGCTCGGCAACTAGGGCAGATCGGTCACGATCCGCCATAGCGGGCGGCAAGCTCTGCCGCGCGACGGGCGAGCTCTCGGCGAAGGTCATCAGGCGCGAGTACGTCTGCGTCAGTGTCGAGTTGCCAGATTGCCCAGACGGCGTGACGCATGTCGTCGAACGCCACCTCAAGCACAGCCCAGCCCGATGGCTCGACCGTCACCGATCGAGCGGCCCGTGCACTGTCAAGTAGTTCTTCGCGTCTCGACGGCGCGACCCGAACGTGTGCGGTGAGGAGCGAGTGCTCGAGAAACCGTGCGCTGCGTTCAGCCCACAGGCGGTCGAGGTCAACCTGCGCCGGACGATCTGCGGATTCGTCGAGCACCTCTGCTGCGGTCATGCGCGAGAGCACGTACGTGCGGTCATCGCCCGAGAGCGTGGCCAGCAGGTAGGTGCGGTCACGAACTGTAACGAGCCCGATGGGGTCGACCGAGTGTGATCGAGGCTCCTTGTTGGGCGCGACGTAGTCGAACCTCAGCTTCTTTGCGGTGAGCACGGCTTCGCGAACCGCGCGCATAACGTCACCGACGACCTCCTCGGTGCTGAGGCGTCGCGAAAGCAAGTCGGCCTCGGGTTCAACGAGAAAGCGTTGGGCGGCGTCGTCGAGGCTCGCGCGATTGCCCTCGGGCAAGGCGTCGACGACTTTGCGCATCGCCGAGGCCAGGGCCGAGCTCAGACCGAAGACCTTCTCACCCCGCACTGAGCCGGCGGTCAGCAGAGCGAGGGCCTCATCGTGATTGAGGCCGGTGAGCTCGGTGCGAAATCCGGGCAACAGCGAAAAGCCGCCGTAGCGACCCCGGTCGGCATAGACCGGAACGCCCGCTATCGACAACGCGTCGATGTCGCGTAGCACCGTACGCGTCGAGACTTCGAGCTCGCCCGCAAGGTCGTCGGCGGTCATCCGCCCTCGTTGGCGCAGCAGCAAGACCAGCGAAACAAGACGGTCGGCGCGCATGAATCAATCTTTATCAAAAAACATGACAGTAGGTGTCGTGATTATTCGTGAGGGTTGATTTCGGGATGCGCACGCGCTCGTCAGCAGACGGCCGCAGCCGCACTCCTAACCGACACGAAAGAGGAACTCGATGGAACGAGTAGCAGTCAACCCCGTCACCTGGTCGTTGGAGATGGGATTCAACCAAGGCGAGGTGGTGTCAGGCGAGACGCGCACCCTGTACATCTCGGGCCAGACCGCGATGAGCGAAGAGGGTCGACCCGAGCACGAGGGCGACATGAGCGCGCAACTCACTCTGGCAATCAACAACCTCGAGGCGGTGTTGGCCTCGGCCGGAATGTCGTTGGCGAACCTCGTGCGCCTTAACGTCTATACGACCGACGTCGACGGGCTCTTTCCGCACTACGGCCAGTTGGCCGGCCGGCTCGCGGCGGCGGGGGTCTCGCCGACGACGACGATGCTGGGCGTGACGCGGCTCGCCATCCCGGGCCAGCTGGTCGAGCTTGAAGGAACCGCCGTCGCCTAAGGCGTCGGCGACAGCTCGCGCTGCCCGGCTAAGGCCGGGCAGCGCGAGCCCGCGACCACCATGAAGATCATCGTTACCGTCGGCGTCTACGGGTTCGACGCCCCCCGCTTTCTCGAGGCCCTCGCAATCGCAAAGGTGTCGCAACTCATCGACGTTCGTCAGCGTCGAGGAGTGCGGGGCAGCGAGTATGCGTGGGCCAACGCTCAACGACTGCAAGGGCACATGCGCGAGGCCGGCATCGCCTACCGTCACCTGCGAACTCTCGCCCCAACGACCGAGTTGCGGCACCTGCAATACGCCGCCGATGCTCGCACCGGAGTCGGCAAGCGGTCACGTCGCGAGCTCGACCCGGATTACGTCGCGCGCTACCGCCGAGAAATCGTGCGCGAAGAAAGCCTGGTCGAGCTCTTCTAGGGGCTACCGACGAGCGGCCGCGCAGCGCTGCTGTGCGTCGAGCGCGACCCTGAGGCGTGCCATCGCACGCTCATCGCACACGAACTTCAGGCGCGATTCGGAGTCGCCGTCGTGCACGTTCGACCGTAGAGCGATCTGCTCGGCGCCGCGGGCGCCCCGAGTCGCTACTGGTCGACGACGTTGGTGAGCTTGTCGGTCTCGTAGTCGAGCGGGCCGCTCGCGGATTCGACCGGGTAGCCCTCGCGCGCCCAGTACTCGAAGCCGCCGAGCATCTCTTTCACGGGCACACCCAGGCGAGCGAGTTCGAGCGCGCCTTTTGCGCCGCCGTTGCATCCCGGCGACCAGCAATAGACGACGACCGGGATGCCCTCGCCAAGCTCCCCGACGCGCTCAGCCAGCTGCTGCCGCGGGATGTGCAGCGCCCCGACCGCATGCCCTTGATCCCACGCGGCCTGCCCGCGCACGTCGACGAGGTGAAACACCTCACCGGCCTGCCGCGCAGCCCACACGTCAGAGGCGTCGGTTTCAACCGCGAGCTTGGCGGCGTAGTGCGCCGCTGTGGTCGACGAGTCGGCGAAGGGCCCGAGTGCGCTGGTCATGCGGCCACCGCCTCGGTCGACGCGGGCGAGGCCTCTTCGGTGAGCGCATTGATGTAGCGGATGAAGATGGCGATCCAGGCGAACATAATCGCGAACGCCACGAGCTCATAGGCCGTGAGGTTGAAGTACTGCACGGGGTAGAACAGCAGGGCGCCCACGATGAGCGCCGCCGCGAAGGCGAAGCTCACGATGAAGAAGCGGCCCGGCAAGCCCGTGAGCCACCACGGCGAGGCAAACAGCAGCACGAGAAACGCCACGGCCATGCCGATGGCCGAGGTGTTGTGCAGCAGGATGCTGAACGACAGCGGAAAGACGCCGACGCACGAGAGCATGACGCCCATCACGACGAACACGATCGAGACGGTGCGCGGCGCGTGCGCCTTCTTCAGCACACCGCGGTCGACGAGCACCTGCAGGTCGCGCTGCAGGTACAGCGCAAAGGTCGTCACCAAGAAGCCGGCGATGATGAGTGTCAGGTTGAAGAGGCTGCTCGACCGGTCACCGAAGGTGCCAAGTTGGCTGAAGTGGTACTCCCACCACGCCGGGTCGCTCGCGGTCGCCATGGCCGTGATCGTGCCGAACGTCATGAAAAGCACCAGCAGGCTCGAGAGCTTCGGAGTGGTGATCGACGAGACCGAGATGTAGATCCAGTAGCCGGCGAGGGCCGTGACGGTGGCCATGGCGATCGTCGTGAAGGGAGCATCCAGCACCACGCCCTGAAAGCTGAGCTGCAGCAACAAGAACGTCGCAATGGCCGCAAGCACCGCCAGAACCGAGTGCACGAGGGCAACCGAGGTGGCGTCGACGATGAACTTCCACGGCTTGAGCTCGAGGCGCCACTGCTGGCCGAGCACGCTGCGGCTGCGCCAGTACCCCACGTAGGCGACGATCACGCCCGCGATGAGAATCGAGCCGGCGCTCGCGACGCCCAGCGAGATCCCGCCCCAAATGGGCGGGTTGGTGCCGGCGAAGAGAAACCCTCCGACGACGAGAGTGACTGCGGCGACGGCGATCGCGACGGCAAAGGCCTCGCTCTCAACGTCGAGCAGGGTGCGGTGCGCGGGGGCGACAGGGGTGCTGTGGGCAGGGGCGGCGCTCATGCGGTCAGTCTAGAGACGGCGACGGATGCCCGACAGGGGTCACGCGCCGGGAACACATTCAGCGCCAACGTGGTTGAGTTGTTTCATGACCGACTCTCTCGCTCCCGCAGCCAACACCATCACCATGTACGGAGCCGACTGGTGCCGCGATTGTCGCCGCACCGAGTCGCTGCTCAACGACCTGGGGGTGGAGTGGACCAAGGTTGACGTCGAAGCCTCCGCCGAGGCCGCGGCTCAGGCTCAGGCCATTAGCGGCCGCACCAACATTCCCGTCGTCGTATTCCCCGACGGCTCGCACCTCGTCGAGCCGAGTGATGACGCCGTGAAGGCGAAACTGGGCGTCTAGCCCAGTTTCGCCGACGCCGCATCGGCGTCGGGGGGCCGCCCGCCCCGGGGGCGTACCCTCAGGCTGAGGGCCCTCGGAGGCTCCCCAACTAAAGGAGAGCCCCATGGGCGAAAAGTCTGCCCGCAAGAACACTCCCAAGACCGCTGCCGCGAAGTCGCTGAAAGAGAAGCGCGTCGCCAAGGCCGACAAGAAAGCCTCGAGCGGTCGCTCGCAGAACTCTGACGCGGTCACCAACGTCACGAACAAGTAATCCGAGCTCGAAACAGTGAAGGGCGCCCCGGTCGGGGCGCCCTTCACTGTTCGCTTGTGGTTCTTTAGGCGCGGCTCCACAGGCGGCGAGTCGCGAACGCGAGAGCGCCGAGCGTCATGAGCGCAAGGCCCGCGGCGAGCATCCCGCCGCTCACCGGGCTCGGCCCGGTCGCCGCGAGCTGGCTCTGCGCGAACCAGAGCTCGATGTTCGCCGACTCGTCGGTTCCAAACGCTGCCGGCGAGAAACCGCCCGAGGTGCCGGCCGTCGTCGACACCACCGAAAAATCGGAGACCGATCGCGCTGACGTCAACACGAGCGTGTACGTTCCCGGCTGCAGTGTGGCGCTGAACTGAGGGAAGTCGACCGACAGCAAGTCACCGCTCGGGGTGATGTAGTGCTCGCTCTCGGGGTCGAGGTCAGAGTCGTCATTGCACGCGAGAACACCGAGGTGCCCATTTGCCGGGGTAAACGTGCTGTACAGAGCCAAGAACGGCTCACTGAGGTAGTAACGATCTTGAGTGAAGACCAATTTGCTCGTTTGAGGGGAAACCCCTGCGACCCTGAAGGTGTACAGGCCAGCGCTGTCGATGTCGATCTCGGTCTCGCTGTAGAGGTGGTCGCCCATCGAGATTCGGCACCCAGCGATTCCGCCGAGAACAAGGTCGTTGTTGGAGTCGTAATACTGCAGGTCGTCGACAACGGTCATGACGTCTGATGCCGATGCGGGCAGCGTGAGAGTGACGTCTTCGACGAGTGTGCCCTGCGGGTTAGGCACTGGGATCGCCAGGGGCGTTAGCACGGTGAATCTGCTTGTGGCGAAGTCTGCTTCGGTCACGGTGAACTCAAC
>CALRWH020000117.1:0-7185 GCA_943371805.1 Pseudomonas synxantha
CGGCGCGAACAGCCGCGACCACGTCGGGGCTCAGGCGAGCAGGCGCTTCGCCACCGACAGCCCATCGAGTTCCGAGCTGCATGGCCTACACCTCCCACTCGTAGGTAACCCAGCTGGCACGCGTCGCCAAGCGGTCATACACGCGCTGGGCGCGCTCGTTGTCGGCCGCCGTGATCCAGCGCACGGTGCCGCCACCGTGCGAGCGAGCGTGAGCGGCGACCGCCTCGAGCAGGGCAGTCCCCGCGCCCGAGCCGCGCACCTCGGGTGCGGTGTAGAGGTCGTCGAGAAACCACGCGGGTCCGGCGGTGAAGGTGTCGGGCTGGTCACGCACGTGCGCAAAGCCCACCACTTCGCCGTCGAGTTCGGCGACGAGGCAGACGAGCGGATGCTCCGCATCCATGAGCCACGCCCACACGCCGTCGAGCACGGTGTCGTCGAAGGCCGTCTCGTAGAAGACGCCGTACGCGGTAAAGAGCTCGCGCCACCGGGCGGCGTCACGCGCTTCGACAGGTCGGATGCTGATGGCACTTGTCATGGCTCAGGCCTCCGGTTGTTCGCCGAGTTCGATCGAGACGACCGCGACCTCGTCAGCCGCCTCGAACGTCAGCGACTCGATGCGGCCCACGGCAGCGAGGTCGCCCGCGGCGAGCTCGAGCAGCGACGGGCCCGCGATGACGGCGCTCGTGACCGGCGTCTTCTGCGAGGCCTTGGCGTCGGTCTTGGCGCGGCGGATGCCGATAAGCGCTTGTGAGACGAGCGGCAACAGGCCACCGTGCTGGGCGTCGACGCCGAGCTCGTCGACGGTCGGCCACGGTGAGGTGTGCACCGAGGTGTCGTGCGTCCAGCTCCACACCTCTTCGGTCGCGAAGGGGATGACCGGAGCGAACAGGCGCACGAACACGTCGATCGCGAGCTGCAGCGCGGTGACAGCGCTCGCCTGGCCGGCCTCACCTTGAGCACCGTAGGCGCGCTCTTTCACGAGCTCGAGGTAGTCGTCGGTGAAGGTCCAGAAGAACTGCTCCGCCGCTTCGAGCGCGCGCGCGTGGTCATACTCGTCGTACGCGCGGGTCGCCGTCGAGACGACCTCGCCCAGGGTCGCGAGCATGTCGATGTCGAGCGGCTCGGTCACCGCATCCGGCCCCGTCACAGCGCCCGCGGGAGCCTCGAACGAGTAGACGAACTTGGCGGCGTTGAGCACCTTGATCGCGAGTCGGCGACCGATCTTGATCTGCTTGGGGTTCTGCGGGTCGAACGCGGCGTCGGTGCCGAGGCGCGACGACGCAGCCCAGTAGCGCACCGCGTCGCTGCCGTGTTCGTCGAGCATGCCCGCCGGCGTCACGACGTTGCCCTTCGACTTCGACATTTTCTTGCGGTCGGGGTCGACGATGAAGCCCGAGATGCCCGCGTGCTTCCAGGGCAGGCTGCCGTGCTCGAGCTCGGCGCGCAGTACGGTCGAGAAGAGCCACGTGCGAATGATGTCTTGACCCTGGCTGCGCAAGTCATACGGAAACACGAGACCAAAGAGCTCGGGGTCGTCTTCCCACTTGCCGGCGATTTGCGGGGTGAGGCTTGACGTGGCCCACGTGTCCATGATGTCGACCTCGCCGATGAATCCGTTGGGTTGGCCGCGCTGCGCCTCGTCGTAGCCGGGCGCGGGCATCGAGGCCGGGTCAACGGGCAGTTGGTCTTCGCTCGGCACGATCGGGTCACCCGTGGGTTCGCCCTCGGCGTCGAGGTGGTACCAGACCGGAATCGGTACACCGAAGAAGCGCTGCCGCGAGATCAGCCAGTCGCCCGAGAGGCCGCCGACCCAGTTTTCGTACCGCACCCGCATGAAGTCGGGGTGAAACTCGATTTCGCGGCCGCGCTGCAGCAAGCGAGCGTTGAGGTTGTCGTCGCGCGCGCCGTTGGCGATGTACCACTGGCGGGTCGTGACGATCTCGAGCGGCTTATCGCCCTTCTCGAAGAACTTCACCGGGTGCGTGATGGCGCGCGGTTCGCCCACGAGGTCACCCGACTCGCGCAGCAACTCGACAATGCGTGCTTTGGCGCTGAATACGGTCTTGCCCGCGAGTTCGGCGTAGGTCTCGAGCGCAGCTCCCTCGATGCCCTCCGGCGCCTCGGCGAGAATGCGGCCGTCTTTGCCGAGGATCGGGCGCAGCCCCAAGTCGAGCTCGCGCCACCACACCACGTCGGTGACGTCACCGAAGGTGCAGACCATCGCGATGCCCGAGCCCTTGTCTTGCTGGGCGAGGTGGTGGGCAACGACCGGAACCTCAACGCCAAAGAGCGGCGTGCGCACGGTCGTGCCGAAGAGCGGTTGATAGCGAGGGTCATCGGGATGCGCGACCAGAGCAACACACGCCGGAATCAGCTCGGGGCGCGTCGTCTCGATGTCGATCGTCGTGCCATCCGGCGCGTGGAACGAGACGCGGTGGAACGCCCCGGGCATCTCTTTGTCTTCGAGTTCGGCCTGCGCGACGGCAGTGCGGAACGTGACATCCCACAGCGTCGGGGCGTCGGCACGGTAGGCCTCGCCGCGCGCGAGATTGCGAAGGAAGGCACGCTGCGCTGCGCGCTGCGCGTCGTCACCGATCGTGCGGTAGGTCTGGCTCCAGTCGACGCTCAAGCCGAGCGTGCGCCACAGGTCTTCGAACTGCTTCTCGTCTTCGACCGTCAGTTGCTCGCACAGTTCGATGAAGTTGCGGCGGCTGATCGGCACCTGGTCGGCGGCTTTGCCGCTCGCGTTGTCGCCGCCCTCGAACGGCGGCACGAAGTCGGGGTCGTAGGGCAACGCCGGGTCACAGCGCACGCCGTAGTAGTTCTGCACGCGGCGTTCGGTGGGCAGTCCGTTGTCGTCCCAGCCCATCGGGTAGAAGAGGTTCTTGCCCCGCATGCGCTGAAACCGCGCGGCGAGGTCCATGTGCGTGTAGCTGAAGACGTGACCGATGTGCAGCGAGCCCGATGCGGTGGGCGGGGGAGTGTCGATCGCATAGACCGAGTCGGGCCCGGCATCCACCGCCGCCTGACGGTCAAAGCGATAGGTTCCGCGCTCTTCCCACAGCGGCCCCCACTTGCTCTCGAGACCTTCGAGGGCGGGCTTCTCGGGCATGCTGGCGTTGCTCATCGCAGGTCTCGCTTCGCTATAGGCGGCACCGTGTCAGAAGGAGAGGTGCCTGAGTGTGGGGAGTGCTCCCATCGTACCGGCGACGCTGTCTGGCTATTGGCGAACGATGATGACGGTGCTGTGCGTCAGGCGGCCCGCTGAGTCTTCGAGTGTGACCGTGTAGCGCTGGCTCGCTTCGCTGCACTGGTAGTTGAACGTGTAGGTCGCCGTCGTGGGTACCGACTCGAAAGGCTCGGCCTTGGCGTTGTTGGTGCCGATGCCGAACCACGCATTGACGGCGTTGGTGCTGCTCCAGCTCCAGGTAATCGCGACCGAGCTGGAGGTGTCAGGGCACGAAGCGACGCTCGGTCCAACGAAGGTGGCAAAGCTCGGGCTCTGGGGCGGCGCGGGAGGCGCGCTCGGTGACGCGCTGGGTTCTTCGCTCGGCTCGTCGCTCGGTTCGGGAGACTCACTCTCGGTGGGCTCCGGGCTTGCCGACTCACTCTCGGTCATCTCCGGCAGGGGCTGTGCCGAGTTCGAGTTGGCATTGCCGACGAGCAGCACGATCACGACGATGAGCGCGACGAGCACGGCGGCCACGATCGCGATGAGCGCGATGAGCATGCCGCGGTTTTGCCGCCCGGCCGGGTCAGCCACACTGGCGGTCTGCGGCAGGGGCGTGGTCGATTGCTCGAACCGCTCGGTGGGGGTCTCGTCGCTCATGGCTGCTCCCGGCTTGTCTCACCTCATGGCCGGCCACCTATCGGCCCCGGCGCGCTCAGCCTAGAGCGAGATGCGCTGCCGGGGCCAGAGATGATCAGGCGGTCGTGGTTGACGGCGCGGTGGCGGGGGCGAGGGCATCCGCGTCGTCGCGATCGACGCGAACGCGAATGGCGACCAGCGAGGCGACGAACGTGATCATGGACATGGCCGAGAGCACCACTGCCGGATGCCACCACGCATTGCCCGTCGCGGCTCCGAGGGCTCCGGTGAGGGCGGGGACGAAGCCCGCAACGACGGCCGCGAGCGCGTACGAGAAGCCCAGCGCCGAGTAGCGGTAGCGCTCATCGAAGAGCTCGGTGAAGATGCCGCCGAGGGCCGCCCAGCTCATGGTCGGCAAGATGCCGCCGACGATCATCATGCCCACGAGAAAGCCGAAGCTCGCGTCTTGCAAGAAGTAGTAGATGGGGAACGCCACGAGCAGGGTGCCGAGCGCCCCGATAGCGACGACGAGCCCTGAGCCGATGCGGGTGGCCCAGGCGCCGAACAGCGGGATGGTCACGAGTTGCAACAGAGCACCGATGGTCGTCGCGATCAAGAGCTGCGAGTAGTCATAGCCCAGCACGGCGGCGCCGTAGTTGATCGTGTAGGTGTTCATGAGCGAGTACGAGCCAATGCCGAGCAGTGCGACGCCCACGGCAACGACGATCGTGACGGGCTGAGCGCGCAGCAGGGTGGCGAGGGGGATGCGCGGCGCGCGCCCGGCATCCTTCACCGCAACGAAGACCGGGGTCTCGGTTATGGCGAGGCGCAAGTAGAGCGAGACAGCGAGCAGCGGAATGGCCGTGAGGAACGGCACACGCCACGCCCACTCGACAATCTCGGCGCTCGAGAGCGTGAGCGTCAGCCACAAGAAGGCAACGGCCGCGAGGATCGAGCCGATCGGCGAGCCCAGCTGCGGCATGGCGGCGGCGAACGCGCGCTTGGCGCGGCTCTCGTGCTCGGTGGCGATGAGCACGGCACCGCCCCACTCGCCGCCGAGAGAGATGCCTTGCACGACCCGCAAAAGAACGAGCAGCACGGCACCGAACCAGCCGGCTTGTGCATACGTGGGCAGTATGCCGATGAGGCCTGTCGCGACGCCCATCATCGTGATCGTCACGATGAGCGTCGTGCGGCGACCCATGCGGTCGCCGAGGTGACCGAAGATGATCGCGCCCAACGGGCGAATGACGAACGCCACTCCGATCGTGGCGAGCGCCGCAAGGTTGGCGCCCACCTCGCCCAGGGGTTCGAAGAACAGCGGACCCGCGAAGAACGCCGAGAAGTAGGCGAAGAGGTAGAAGTCGTACGACTCGAGCGAGGTACCGACGAGCGAGGCCCAGCGGGCTCGACGGGCGACACGGGGGTCAGAGGGGGCAACGGGGGCGGCGGCGTTAGCGGCGAGTGCGGTCACAAGTGACCCAGCGTAGCGGGCGCCGAGTTCATTCCCGGCGGAGGCAATCGAGCGATGGCCGCAAGCTATGCGGGCGCGACCGCGTTCTGCGCAATGACGTCACGGTAGAAAGTGAAGCTCTTCTTCGGGGTTCGCTGCTGCGTCTCGAAGTCGACGGCCACGATTCCCCACCGTTGTTCGTAGCCTTCGGCCCACTCAAAGTTGTCGAGCATCGACCACACGTAGTGCGCTTCGAGCGGCACCCCCGCGTCGATGGCGCGGCGGGCCTGCTGAAAGTGCGTGCGAAAGAACTCCACGCGGTGGTCGTCGTCGACCGTCACGGCCGAGGTCGGGTCAGGCATGCCGTTCTCGGTGATGACGAGGGGAATCGCCGGGTAGTCGGCCGCGATTCGCGTGAGCAGGTCAAACAGGCCCTCGGGGTGCACTTGCTGCCAGGGTGCGCTGGAGGTGGGGAAGATTGGCACGGATGCTCCGTCAAAGCCCGCCCCTTCCGCACCGTAGTACTGCACGGCCAAGAAGTCGCTCGGGCTCGAGATCGTCGCGAGGTCACCGTCGAGCACGAGAGCGTCGAATGCCGCGCGATTCGCCGGCAAGAGGCCCCGCAGGTTGCCGACGGCATCGGTCGGGTAGCGGCCGAGCAAGACCGGGTCGAGAAACAGGCGGTTCTCGCGCCCGTCAATGCGTTTTGCTGAGTCGGCGAACACCTCGCTGAGGGGATAGATCGGCGCGAGGTTGAGGGCAATGCCGACACGCCCCGTCGCGCCGCTCTCGCGAAAGCGTTGCACCGCGAGTCCGTGGCCGAGCAGTTGGTGGTGCACGGCTGCTGCCGCGGCATCCGGCGACGTGAGCCCCGGGGCGTGACCGCCGTACCAGTGCCCGACGAACGCGTGCGTCTTGGGCTCGTTGATCGTGAACCAGTCGGCGGGCACGTCACCGAGGGCGTCAAACATGATGGCGGCGTAGTCGGCGAAGCGGTAGGCGGTGTCTCGCGATTGCCAGCCGCCCGCATCCTGCAATGCTTGCGGTAAGTCCCAGTGAAAGAGCGTGATGCCGGGTCGAATGCCGCGGTCGACGAGGCCATCAACGAGCCGCCGGTAGAAGTCGATGCCTTTCTGGTTGACGGCGCCGCTACCCGTGGGCTGAATCCGCGGCCAGGCCACCGAGAAGCGGTAGGCGCCGATACCCAGCTCGGCCATGAGGTCGAGGTCGCTCTGCCACCGCACGTAGTGGTCGGCCCCGGGGTCTCCCGTCGCGCCGCCGCGAACTCGTCCTGGCTCGGCGCAGAAGGTGTCCCACACCGACGGGCCGCGACCGTCAATGGTCGTTGAGCCTTCGATCTGAAACGCCGAGGTCGCCGCGCCCCACGTGTAGCCGGTCGGAAACCGCATCGGATCAGCGGGCGGAATCCACGCGGCACTTGTCGTCGGCAGGGGCGTGACCCCAGCGGGGGTGCACGCGGCGAGAGCAGCCGTCGTCGTGGCCGCAAGGCCCAGCCCGATGAGGTGGCGGCGGCTGAGGCTGGCGGTCATCGTTCTCCTCGACGGTGAGGGCGGCGCGGCGCTGAGTGTGGTGGTGGTTGTGGTGGGTGGCTCGCTCGGCGATGAGAGCGCTCTCACAGCGGCAGATGCGACTCTACCGCACGGTGTCATCGCCTACACTGGGCGCAGCGACACTGATCCGGCCATCACCGGGGAGTCCTCGGAAGAACGGTGTTCTCGAACACTCACTAGACCCGAGCGGGGCAGGCCCGTGACAGCCGGAGCAGAGAGGCTCAGCAGTCGGAGAATCCGGATGCTGGGCAAGCGGGGTGGTACCGCGGCAGGTCAGAGACCGGTCGTCCTCGCGGGACGTGAGTGCAGCATCCACAGACCGCATCGACCGGAGACGCCATGAGCTACCCCCG
>CALRWH020000118.1:0-7078 GCA_943371805.1 Pseudomonas synxantha
GAGCATCTGCTACATCAATGGCTTTCAGACGCAACCGGGCGAGCTCGAGTCGTGGCTCGCCGAGGCGCCCGAGGCCGTGCTGCTCGACGCCGCGGGAGACCCCGTCATCGACCCGAACTGGCCCGACGAAGCGCTGCTCGACCCGCGCACACCCGAGGCCCGTGCGGCGATCGTCGAGCGACTCGGCCCGCTCATCGACCGCTGCGCCGCCGCGGGATTCGTCGGTGTCGAATTCGACAACCTCGACAGCTACTCGCGCTCGAACGACGTGATCTCGATCGACGACGCCCTCGCGCTCGCGACCCTGCTCGTCGACCGCGTCCACGAGGCCGGGCTCGCGGCCGGCCAAAAGAACGCCCTCGAGCTGGGTAGCCGCGGTCGCGACGAGGCCGGCTTCGACTTCGCCGTGCTCGAAGAGTGCGACCGCTGGGAGGAGTGTGCCTTCGCGATCGAGGTCTACGGCGACCAGGTCATGAACATCGAATACACCGATGACCTGCGCGGCACGTGGGCCGAGGTCTGCGCGCGCGGCGAGATTCCGGCGCTCACCGTTTTGCGCGATCGGATGCTCGCTCCGCCGTCGAGCCCCGACCACGTGCTCGACCACTGCTGAGTCGTCAGCGCGTCACTCCCACACGCTCGGCGCGGGCTCGCGCCGCGAGGGCAGCGCCGCCTGACCGCTCCACTCGGCGAGCCACGCGGGCAGCGGGTGGTTGTCGGGGTCGAGCGAGAACAGTTCGGCGAGCTCGGGAATCGGCACGACCCCGCCCGTCTTCTTGAGAAAGCGCGCCTTGATGACGGCGCGCGCGCAGATCTCGCCGTCCCGAACAAAGCGCTGTTCGACATAGCTCGCGACCTCGTCGATGCCCACCATGCGGCTCTCGAGCTCGTAGCGCTCCCAGAGTTCGAGCGAGCGGCGGTAGGTGATCGTCGAGCTCACGATGACGGGGTAGTAGCCGCGCTTCGTGAGCTCGCTCCAGATGCCCGACCGCACCATGAGGTCAACGCGACCGAGATCCATGAGCGACAGGTACACGCCGTTGTTCATGTGCTTCTGCACGTCAAGGTCGTTGGGCAGCACGCGAAACGGCACGCGGCTGACATCGGTGGGAGTCAGTCGGGGGCCGCGGCGCGCTTGCCACATGACGCGCCACAAGCGCAGCAGTTTGTTCACTCGGCCACCGTAGGCCGCTCAGCGTGCGCGGTGGTCTTCGATGGTGGCCTTCGCACCGAAGCGCGGGGCTTCGACGCCCGCCGAGGTGATGAGTCGCACAACGCGGTGCCGCTGGCCGAGGTAGGGCTCGAGCAACGCGAGCATGCCGGCGTCGTCGGTGCGGTCGCCCGTAAACCACGTGCCGATGACGTGCGGCAAGTGCGCATCGCCCACGCTCACGGTGTCGGGGTCGCCGTGCGAGCGCTGCAGAATCTCGGCAGCCGTCCACAGCCCGACCCCCGGAATCGAGCGCAGCGCCGCGATCGCCGCCGGCCCGCCGCGTCCGAGCGTGAGCGTTCGTTCGAGAGCCGGGGCCACGGCGGCCACCCGGCGAATCGTCGCCATGCGCTGCGGGCCCACCCCCGCGCGGTGCCAATCGTGGTCCGGGATGCTGCGCCACCCCACGCCGTCGGGCATCACGGTGAGCCCCTCGGGTGCGGGGCCCGGCGCCCGCTCGCCGTGCTGCCGCACGAGTTGTCGCCACGCGCGCCGCGCCTCGACCCCCGTGACCTTTTGCTCAAGCACGGCGGGCACCGCTGCCTCCAGCACGAGGTGGGATCGGGTCAGCCGCAGTCCCCGCGTCCGCCGGCGCAGGCGTTGCAGTGCCGCGGCCGCGGCGTCGTGCTGCGACCGCGACTCGAGCATGGAGTCAAGCGCCGACCAGTCATCGCCGTCGCCGAGCAACTCGGGCGCGTGCGCGGCACTCCACTCGGCGCCCGGGCCCCACGCCGAGAAGAGCAGCGTGCGCGCCGCGGTCGGCGAGCCGTCGACCACGCGTAGCCGCAGTGACGCGACACCCTCGGGTGTGCGCTGCGCGCGCCAGACCTCGCGCCAGGCATCCGGCCCCTCGACGGTGTGCTGTGTGGGGTCGCCGCGTCCGCGTCGCAGAAAGCCGAGGGTGGCGCGCAGGTCGAGGGGCTCGGAGGGCGCGTACTCGCGCTCCGCATCCGCCGCCCCATCGATCACGCGCTCAGCGTAGAACGCCGCCCTGACCAATTAGCCCGTGACGCGAAACGGCGGGGAGGCCGCTCAACCGAGCGCCCTCCCCGCCGTTCTCAGTTCGAGAACTTAACCGCAGGTGTAGGTAACGCCGTCGACCTCCCAGACACCGGGGCCGAGGTCGTTACAGATCTGCACGATGCCACCGAGGCCACCGAAGAGAGCGGCGCCGCCGGCGGCAACTCCGATCGCCACAATGACGCCGATCACAAGGCCGATGAGGCCGATGATGATGGCCGCAACAGCGAAACCGTTCTTCTGCCCCGCCTTCTTCGACTGGTTCAGTGCAACGAAGCCCAAGATCACACCGATGAGCTGGAAGGGGAGGATCGAGAGCACGAGGGCAACGATGCCCATCGTCTTGCCGGGGTTGACGGGAGCAACAGCTGCGGGGGTGGGGGCGTCGGTCATTCTGACTCCTGCGAGGTGGGGGGCCGGGATGGCCCCGTTCGGTCGAATCGTAGTACCCCTGGGTGTCTCAGCGGCAGAGCGAATCGTGACGAATCACGAACGCGGTATGACGAGACGTACCATGACGGAGCCCGGAGCGCGGCGGCCGCGCAGCTTGCTCATGGCCTTGATGGCCGCATATTGCACGCCGTACTTTGCACTCAACGCCGCCTCAAGGTGCGCGAGCGACTCATCGTCGTCGTGCACCGTCGCGTGCGCCTCGACGACCGCGGCACCCTCGAGAGGCTTTCCGACGCGATCGCAGGCCTGCAGCGTCACCCGCGGAGTGTGCCGAATGCGCTTGATTTTTCCGGCCTCGGCACCCGTCGTCACGACCAAGGAATCACCGTGCGGGGCCACCCACACGGGCGTCGCCACCGCAACGCCGTTGCGGCGCGTCGTCGTGAGCAGCACGTACTGCTCACCGGCGAGCGCCGCCAACGGGTCGGTCACGGCGTCAGGCTCAGAAGCCACGCATGCCCCACGGACCGTGCATGTACTGCAGCAGGGCCGGGCCTACTGCGATCACCCAGGCAATGTATACGAGCAGACCGGCCGCGAGAATGATGCCGCCCACGATCACGGCCGCGCGCGCGGGGCCGTTGACAACGCCCGCCTTCTTCGACCAGTTGTAGGCGATCACGCCGAGCACGAGGCCCACGAGCGGCAGCACGAACGAGAAAACGAGGCCCGTGATGCCCAGGGTCTGGCCCGGGTATTCGGGAGTGACGGCCGGAGCGGGTGCCGGGGTCGGGGAGCTGGTCTTGTCAGCCATGATTCCTCCAGTGATCAGCTGCGATACGCAGTGCTTCACGGTAGTGCCGCAGTCCATGCACGCGCCGAGAATCGTGCGCGCGCCGCCTCGTTTCGCGCCCGTCTCTGCAACGCGCCATGATGGAACCCATGCGTATTGGAATGCTCACCTCCGGCGGAGACGCCCCCGGGCTCAACGCCGTCATTCGCGGCGCCGTTCTTACCGGAACCACGGTTCACCGCCACGAATTCGTCGGGTTCAAGGACGGCTGGAAGGGCCTCGTCGAGAACGACACGATTCCGCTCGGTCGGCACGAGGTCAAGGGCATCTCGAAGCAGGGTGGCACCATTCTCGGCACAAGCCGCACCAACCCTTTTGAGGGTCGCGGCGGTGTTGAGCGCATCAACGAGGTGTTCGCCGACAACAATCTCGACGCGCTCATCGCAATTGGCGGCGAGGGCACGCTTGCCGCGGCGAAGCGATTGACGGATGCGGGCATCCGTATCGTCGGAGTGCCCAAGACCGTCGACAACGACCTCGACGCCACCGACTACACCTTCGGTTTCGACACCGCGGTGGGCATCGCGACCGAGGCTATGGACCGCTTGCGCACGACGGGTGACGCGCACAACCGCTGCATGGTCGCTGAGGTCATGGGACGCCACGTCGGCTGGATCGCTCTGCACTCGGGCATGGCCGCGGGCGCTCACGCCATTCTCATTCCTGAGCAGCACACGAGCATGGAGCAGCTGTGCGCGTGGGTGACGAGCGCCTACGACCGCGGCCGCGCGCCGCTCGTCGTCGTGGCCGAGGGCTTCACGCTCGACGGCGACGATGAGCCACTCAACGAGCGCGGCCTCGACGCATTCGGGCGCCCGCGCCTCGGCGGCATCGGCGAACGTCTCGCCCCGCTCATCGAAGAGCGCACGGGAATCGAAACACGCGCCACGACGCTCGGTCACATTCAGCGGGGTGGTACGCCCAGTGCCTTCGACCGCGTGCTCGCGACGCGACTGGGCATGGCGGCCATCTCGGCCGTGGCCGACCACCGTTGGGGCGAAATGGTCGCGCTTCGCGGCACCGAGATCGTGCGCGTGCCCTTCGAAGCCGCGCTGGGCAAGCTCAAGACCGTTCCGCAAGAGCGCTACGACGAAGCCGCGCTGCTCTTCGGCTAGGCGGTCGCGCGGCCTAGGCTGACGACCATGACCCGCGGTTGGCAGATCACCCTGAGCGATGGCGCATCGCGGGCCGACCTCGTCGAGCTCGACGCCGGCGCGCTCGCCCCTCCTGACCTCGGCTCCGACGTCGAGGTCGCCGTGTCGTGGTCGGGGCTCAACTACAAAGATGCGCTCGCCTTCGCGGGCAATCGTGGCGTCGTGCGCACCTCGCCGCTCGTTCCGGGCATCGACGTCGTCGGCACCGTGGCGGCGTCAGAGAATGAGCGCTGGTCGGTCGGTGACCGCGTGCTGCTGAACGGTGCTGGCGCGGGCGAAACGCGCAACGGCGGGCTCGCCGAGCGTGCGCTGCTCGACGGTGAAACCCTCGTCGCCACGCCATCGGTCTTCACGGATGCCCAGGCCGCGGGCATCGGAACCGCAGGCTTCACCGCCATGCTCGCCGTGCTCGCGCTCGAGCGCCACGGAGTGACCACGGGCGACGTGCTCGTGACCGGTGCCAGCGGTGGCCTCGGATCGTTCGCGATTGCCCTGCTCGCGCGCGCCGGATTCACCGTCACCGCAGCCACCGGCCGTCCCGAGAACGACGCCCGGCTGCGCGCGCTCGGCGCGACGACGATCATCGACCGCAGCGAGCTCGACCGGCCGTCTCGTGCGCTCGAGTCGCAGCGCTGGGCGGGCGTGATCGACTCGGTCGGGGGCGCGGCGCTCGCGACAGCACTCGCGCAGGTACAACCGTTCGGCGCGGCCGTCGCGTGCGGCAACGCGGCCTCGCCCGAACTCGTCACTACGGTCATGCCGTTCATCTTGCGCGGCGTCGCACTGCTCGGCGTCAACTCGTCATTCGCTCCGCTGCCGTTGCGCGAGCAAGCGTGGGCGCGGCTCGCGCGCGATCTCGACCCGGCCGTGGTCGACGCGGTGGCCGAGCCGATCGAGCTCGAGCTCGCCGCCGACCGTGCCGCCGAGCTACTGGCGGGGCGCGTGGTCGGACGACTGAGCGTTCGCGTGGGCGCGAGCGCAGCATCCACTCCCCTCGAATCGACATCACCGGAGGACTCATGACCGCGCTCACCCTCATTGGCCTGGTTCTCGCGGGCATGGCCGCAACGCTGCACGTGGCGTTCTTCGTGCTCGAGAGCATTCTGTTTCGCCTGCCGGTAGGCCGCCGCGTCTTTGGCGTGCGCCCCGAAGCCGACTCGGCCCCGCTGCGGCTCTTTGCCGTGAACCAGGGGCTCTACAACCTCGGGCTCGCGATCGTCGTGTTCGTCGGCATCGTGCTCGTCGTGCTCGATGCGAGTTCGCCCATCGGCGTCGCCGTCGTGGTTGCGGGATGCTCGGTCATGGCCCTCGCGGGCGCCGCGCTCGCCGCCACGGCTCCGCGCCGCACGCTCCCGATCGCGGCGGCGCAAGGGCTTCCCCC
Source organism: Pseudomonas synxantha (assembly GCA_943371805.1). Lineage (GTDB taxonomy): Bacteria > Actinomycetota > Actinomycetes > Actinomycetales > Microbacteriaceae > Microcella. The sequence goes on from CALRWH020000118.1 coordinate 6,012, forward strand.
GCTCATCGCGATCGTTGCCCTGCTGCTGGGCTAGGCCTTACGCAACAACCGGCGGCGCACTGTCGTTCGGATTCATCGCATACTCAGCGAGCGCCCGCACGAGCGCGGGAGTCGATCGCTCGTCAGCGATGCGGTGCACCGTCAGGCCTGCCGCCCGCGCGTCGAAGGCCGTGCGGGGTCCAATGCAGACGATCACGGTGGTCGACGGCAGTGGGGCAAACTGCGCCGCGATCTGTCGTGCCACACTGCCTGAGCTCACGATCAAGGCGTGGATCGAGCCCGCTGCGATGTCGGCCACGACCGCCGCTGGCGCACTCACGCCCACCGTGCGGTACGCCGTGACGAAACGCGCGGTGATGCCGCGCTCGGCCAGACCGCTCACGAGGGTGGGCTCGGCGAGTTCGCTTTGTGGAACGAGCACAGCGCCATCGCCCGCGATACCGGGCCACTCGCGCACGAATCCGCGGGCCGAGTGGTCACTCGGCACGAAATCGACCGGGTATCCGGCCAACTGCAATGCCTGGGCAGTCGTCTCTCCGACAGCCGCAACGCGCGTGGTGGGGTCGAGCCGCACACCGTGCCCCACGAGCACATCGACGGTCGTCGCGCTCGTGACCACGAGCCAGCCGTACAAGCCGCGTCGTAGAGCATCAAGCTCGAGCGCCAATTGCTCGGGGTGCTCGGTCGGCGCGAAGTTGATGAGCGGGGCGATGACCGGAGTAGCGCCGAGAGAGCGCAGTTGCGCCGCAACGCCGTCGCCCCACTTACCGCCGCGAGGCACGAGAACGCGCCACTCGCGCAAAGGCTTGATCACGGGCAGCACGCCCGTGGGCGTGCGCTCGATCGTCACATCGTGCAGAAATACCATCGGCTCCATGATGACTCTGCCGAGGCGAGAGTCATAATCGAGAGGTTCGGCTAGTTGTAGTTCCCCGGGACGTTGTGAACGTTTGAGGTAGCGAAGACCTCCGGAACGATGTGGGTTACCACACTCACTTCGTCAAACCGGAGGTCTTCGTGACTCACGCTAACGCGCCCTTCGCCCCCGAGGGGCGGCTTCGTCTTGC
>CALRWH020000119.1:0-7069 GCA_943371805.1 Pseudomonas synxantha
ATTCCGACAGCCGCGTGATCGACTCTCGAACGAGCGATGACGGGCTCTCGATTCGACGCCGTCGGCAGTGCCCCGAATGCGGTCGTCGCTTTAGCACGACCGAGACCGCGAGTCTCATGGTCATCAAGCGCAGCGGCGTCGTTGAGCCCTTTTCGCGCGAAAAGATCGTGCTCGGCGTGCGCAAGGCGTGCCAGGGCCGCCCCGTGACCGATGCCGACCTGGCGCAACTGGCCCAGAAAGTCGAAGAGAACCTGCGAGCCACGGGAGCTTCACAGCTTGATGCCAACGACATTGGTTTAGCGATTCTGCCCGAGCTACGTCAGCTCGATGAGGTTGCCTACTTGCGCTTCGCGAGTGTCTACCAAGCTTTTGAGAATCTCGATGACTTTGAGTCGGCGATCGGCCAGTTGCGCGTCGAGCGCGCCCAAGCCGCCGCCGCTACTGACGCCGAATAGCCGCCACCGTGTACGAGTTCTTCTTTCGCACCGTCTTGCGCCGCATTGACCCCGAGCGAGCCCATCACCTCGCGGTCGTCGTCATTCGGGCAATCCCCGCGCTGGGGCTCACGCGGCTTGTGCGCCGATTCACGCGCTCCGACCCGACTCTCGCGGTCGACGCGCTCGGGCTGCACTTCGAGTCTCCCTTTGGCATGGCTGCGGGGTTCGATAAAGATGCGCGCAGCATCCGGGGCCTGTGGGCTCTCGGATTCGATCACGTCGAAATCGGAACCGTGACGGCGATCGCGCAAGATGGCAACCCGAAGCCGCGACTGTTTCGCTTGGTCGACGACCGAGCCGTGATTAACCGCATGGGCTTCAACAACGGGGGAGCCGCGGCAGCCGCCGAGCGCGTGGCACGCGAGCGTCGTCGCCCGCAGCGCCCGGTGATCGGTGCGAACATCGGCAAGAGTCGCGTCGTGGCGGTTGAGGATGCTGTGGCCGACTATCGCGAGTCGGCCCGTCTGCTCGCCCCGGTCGCCGACTACCTCGCGGTGAACGTCAGCTCACCCAATACTCCGGGCTTGCGCGGACTTCAAGATGAGGCCCTCTTGCGCCCGCTGCTGCAGGCGGTTCTCGACGAGGCAGGTCAGACTCCCGTGCTCGTCAAGATCGCCCCCGACCTCGACGACAGTGCGATTGAGGCGGTCTGTCAGCTGGCGGTCGAGCTCGGGCTCGCGGGAATCATCGCCACCAACACCACGATCAGTCGTGACGGCCTGGTGACCGACGCCACGGCGGTCGACGCCGCGGGCGCCGGTGGACTGAGCGGTGCCCCGCTGCGCGCACGCTCGCTCGAGGTTCTGCGGAGGGTTCGCGCGTCTGTGCCCGACAACTTCTGCGTTATCGCTGTCGGAGGCATCGACACGGCTGACGACGCCGCCGAGCGACTCGCCGCGGGAGCAACCCTCGTGCAGGGCTATACGGCGTTCTTGTATCGCGGCCCGCTGTGGGCGCGGCAGATCACCCGCGGGCTCGCAGCGCGAGCGCGCTAGGGCCGCTACTCAGGGAACTGGCCGCGCTTGACCTGCGGTTTCGGGAGCCGCAACACCCGCAGCTGCAGCGAGCGCATCGCGGCGTACCAGCGCACCTTTTCGACCTTGTCGGCACCGAACTTTTTGGTCAGCTTGCGGCGAACAATGAACCCCAACAGCGTTGAGTCGAGCACGGCCACGAGGAAGAAAGCCCAAAGAGCAAGAATCGAGATGGTCTGCGCTTCAACGGAGGGGATGAACGTCAAGATGATGACGACGAACATCACCGGAATGAGGAACTCACCAATGTTGATTCGGGCATCGACGTAGTCGCGAACCCACTTCTTCTGCGGGCCGCGGTCGCGCTGCGGAAGGTACTTTTCTTCGCCATTCGCCATACCGATGCGCGCACGCTCACGCGCAGCATTCATCTTCTCGCGGTGCTCTTTGGCCGCTTGTTTGCGGTCGTTCGGAACGAGCGGGCGCTTACGCGCAGCCTCGCGTTCTTTGCGCGTCGGCGTCGCGCGGCCCTTACCGGCCGCTATCGCTTCGGCAGTGGCGACGGCCTCGGCCGTCGCCTGTTCGGCGGCGCTGGGAGTGGGTTTGGCGTTGTCGCGGGCGGCCACGGCGGCACATCCTTCCATTGATGCAGAGGCTTAAGATTACCGGCATGACACCCCCAGAGCGCTCCGCCGCTTCGACCCTGCCGGCCGACACCCTCGAGTCTCTGCGCGCAAGCGTTCAGGCGGATCTTCCGCGGGCAATCGCAGAACTCAGTGACCTCGTGCGCATCCCCTCGGTGTCGTGGGACGGCTTTGACGCCGCCCACGTGCAAGCCTCGGCAGACCGTACGGCCGAACTCTTGCGTGACCTGGGAGTGTTTGACACCGTCATGGTCGACCGGGCTCCCGGCCCTGACGGCGTTCTCGGCCAGCCCGCGGTGCTGGCGCGGCGTGCACCCGCTGCCGGGCATCCCACCGTCTTGCTGTATGCGCACCATGACGTACAACCCCCCGGCGCCGACAGCGACTGGAGCTCACCGCCCTTCGAACCAACCCTGCGCGGCGATCGTCTCTACGCCCGTGGAGTGGCCGACGACAAGGCGGGAGTCATGGCTCATGTCGCCGCTATCCGCGCACTCATCGATACCGCCGGGCCACCGCAGCTGGGGCTCGTGGTCTTCATCGAGGGTGAAGAAGAGTTCGGCTCGCGCTCATTCGGGGCACTCCTCGAGCGGCATCGCGAGCTCTTGGCGGCTGACGTCATCGTCGTCGCCGACTCCGACAACTGGACCGTCGACACCCCATCGCTCACGGTGGGACTGCGGGGCAATGCCACGTTCAGTCTCACGGTGTCGACGCTCGAACACGCCTCGCACTCGGGCATGTACGGGGGAGCGGTGCCGGATGCGATGCTCGCGACTATCGCGCTACTCGCTACCCTGCACGACGCCGACGGGTCGGTCGCGGTGGCAGGTCTGCGCTCGCACGACCACGAGGTGCCGAGCATCCCCGAGCAGCGGCTTCGTGACGAAGCAGGACTCCTCGAGGGCGTCACGCCCATCGGCCGAGGCGAGCTGTTGCACCGCTTGTGGTCGCAGCCATCCATCACGGTGACGGGCATCGACGCTCCGAGCGTCCAGAACGCCTCGAACACACTCTCCCCGTCGATCACCGTGAAGATCAGCGCCCGAGTGGCCCCGGGACAGGCAGCAGCCGAGGCGTTTGCCGCGATCGAGTCACACCTTCGCGCGCACGTTCCGTTTGGGGCCCACCTCGCGTTTGGCGCGATCGATCTTGGTGAGCCGTTTCTCGTTGACGCGAGCGGGTGGGCGGTCGATGACGCCCTCGCGGCGATGGCCGACGCGTGGCAGGCCGAGCCTGTGCTCGCCGGAGTCGGTGGCTCGATTCCGTTCATCGCCCAGCTTGCTGAGGTGTTTCCTGACGCCCAAGTCTTGGTTACGGGGGTGGAAGACCCGCACACGCGGGCGCACAGCCCCGATGAGTCGTTGCACCTCGGCGTTTTTCAGCGGGCGATTCTCACCGGAGCCGTGCTTCTCACGCGCATTCAGCAGCACCGCGTACACTGACGACAGACATTGATCCACGCGAGGAGTCACCATGACCGACACCGCATTGACCACGCCGAGCACTGACACGGCCCACGGCGTGAGCCTCACCGACGCCGCGGCCGCCAAGGTTCGCTCGTTGCTCGAACAAGAGGGCCGCGATGACCTTCGTTTGCGCCTTGCCGTGCAACCCGGAGGTTGCTCGGGGCTCATCTATCAGCTCTACTTCGACGAGCGCATGCTCGATGGCGATGCCGTGAACGACTTCGACGGCGTCGAGGTCGTCGTCGACAAGATGAGCGTTCCCTACCTCGACGGTGCGTCGATTGACTTCGAAGACACCATTCAGAAGCAGGGGTTCACGATCGACAACCCCAACGCAGGCGGCAGCTGCGCATGCGGAGACAGCTTCCACTAACCTGCACACTCGTTGCCACGCTGATCTGAGGGGCTCGCCACACGGTGGGCCCCTCGGTCGTTTCCGATCGGGGTTGATTGAGCGAGGATGCCTCGCGAGAATCATGCCGATTACCGGCGCATTCGGAGCGTCGTGAGGCGGTCGGCGCCTCGACCGTGACGTAGACTGACGATGTCCCCGCCACCCGCCACGAGAGGTCTCCGGTGCGTTCCAACCGACGTCTTCGATTGACGGCGATCCCGCTCGCCCTCGTCTCCACGGTCGCCCTTGCGGGCTGCACCACACAGATGCAGCTCGGCTGGTTGCCAACCGAACCCGGCACGACCAACCAAGTTGACCGCGTGATCGGTCTGTGGGTCACGTCGTGGATTGTGTTGCTCGTTGTGGGTGTCATTACGTGGGGCCTCATCATTTGGGCCGCGATCGTCTACCGCCGTCGCAAGGGCCAAACGGGCCTCCCCGCTCAATTGCGTTACAACAACCCGATCGAGGTCTTCTACACGATCGTGCCGTTGATTCTCGTCCTGGGCTTCTTCGCCTTCACGGCCCGGGATCAGACCGCGATCGAAGCGCCTATTGCCGAGCCAGACACGGTCATCGAGGTCTATGGCAAGCGCTGGGCGTGGGACTTCAACTACATCACCGACGACGTCTACTACGCAGGAATTCAGGCGCAAGAGACGGGTCCCAACAACACGATCGACCCCGAAAGCTTGCCGACCCTGTACTTGCCGGTTGGCGACAAGGTCGAGATTCGCATCGAGTCGCGCGACGTCATCCACTCGTTCTGGATCGTCGACTTTCTGTACAAGAAAGACATGATTCCGGGCGACAACGAGACCAACTACTGGTACTTCATCCCCGAAAAAGAGGGAACGTACGCGGGCAAGTGCGCTGAGCTCTGTGGCGAGTACCACTCGCTCATGCTCTTCAACGTTGAGGTCGTTTCGCAAGAAGAGTTCGACGCTCAAATGCAGGCCCTGCGTGATGCAGGCAATGTGGGCCGACTCGGCCCCGAGTTCAACACGAACACGAACCTGCCGGGCACCACCGGCGCAACCGAAGAGGAGTAAGCGGCTCATGACCACGACCGCACCTCGTCCCAGTGTGTCGGGCCCCGCCCCCGAGCACGTTTCGCCCACCGTTCGCCGCAAGGGCAACGTGTTTGTCGGGTGGATCACGACCACCGACCACAAGACGATCGGGTACATGTACCTGATCACGTCGTTCATCTACTTCCTCATCGGCGGCGTGATGGCTCTTGTCATCCGAGCGCAGCTGTTCGCCCCGGGTCTTGAGATTGTCGCGACGAAAGAGCAGTACAACCAGCTCTTCACCATGCACGGCACGATCATGCTCCTCATGTTCGCGACCCCGCTCTTCGCGGGCTTTGCCAACGTGCTGATGCCGCTGCAGATCGGCGCGCCTGACGTTGCCTTCCCGCGACTCAACGCGTTCGCCTACTGGCTCTACTCGTTCGGATCGCTTATTGCCGTTGCCGGCTTCCTCACGCCCCAGGGCGCCGCGTCGTTCGGCTGGTTCGCCTATGCGCCACTCTCGAGTCAAACATTCACGCCGGGGTACGGCGGAAACATGTGGGTATTCGGCCTCACGCTGAGTGGATTCGGCACGATTCTCGGTGCGGTCAACTTCATCACGACGATCATTACGATGCGCGCGCCGGGCATGACCATGTGGCGCATGCCGATCTTCACCTGGAACACCCTCGTGACGTCGTTGCTCGTGCTCATGGCCTTCCCCGTGCTCGCCGCATCGCTCTTCGCGCTCGGCTCTGACCGAATGTTCGGGTCGCACGTGTTCGATGCGGCAACAGGCGGCGCCATACTCTGGCAACACTTGTTCTGGTTCTTCGGGCACCCCGAGGTGTACATCCTTGCCCTGCCGTTCTTCGGCATCGTTTCTGAGATCATTCCGGTGTTCAGTCGCAAGCCGATCTTCGGGTACAAGACGCTCGTCTACGCGACGATTGCCATTGCGGCGCTGTCGATGACGGTCTGGGCGCACCACATGTACGTGACCGGCTCGGTGCTTCTGCCGTTCTTCGCGCTCATGACAATGCTCATCGCGGTGCCAACCGGCGTGAAGATCTTCAACTGGATCGGCACGATGTGGCGTGGCTCGGTCACGTTCGAGACTCCCATGGTCTTCACGCTCGGCTTCTTGATCACGTTCGTGTTCGGTGGCCTGACGGGTGTCATCCTCGCCTCGCCGCCGCTCGACTTCGCGGTGTCTGACTCGTACTTCGTCGTCGCTCACTTCCACTACGTGGTGTTCGGCACCGTGGTGTTCGCGATGTTCGCGGGCTTCTACTTCTGGTGGCCGAAGTGGACCGGCAAGATGCTCAACGAGCGTCTCGGCATGATCCACTTCTGGACGCTCTTCATTGGCTTCCACGCAACGTTCTTGGTGCAGCACTGGCTGGGTGTCGTTGGCATGCCGCGTCGGTACGCTACGTACCTCGTCGATGACGGCTTCACGTGGATGAACCAGCTCTCGACCCTCGGATCGATTCTGCTCGCCGCGTCGATGATTCCGTTCTTGCTGAACGTGTACATCACCGCGCGCCGTGCTCCGCTCGTGACCGTGAACGACCCGTGGGGCTATGGTCGCTCGCTTGAGTGGGCGACCTCGTGCCCACCGCCGCGTCACAACTTCACCTCGATTCCGCGCATCCGCTCGGAATCGCCGGCCTTCGACCTCAACCACCCTGAAGCGGCACTGCCGCTCGCAGTCGGCTCGACGAGCGGCTCATCCGCCGCTTCCGCAGCCGATCGTGCCGATGGCCACCAGAACTAGCAGGAGCGACCGATGAAAACCAACATCAATCTCTTCTGGGTTCTTGCGGCGTTCTTTGCTCTCCTTGCCGCCGTGTATGTGGTCTGGGAGATCATCGCGATCGGCCGGGTTGAGTGGGTCGGCGCCGTCGCGATCAGCCTCTGTGCCGTGTTGTCGGTCTTCATCGCCTTCTACCTCCGGCTGGTGTACCGCAACCAGGGCGGCGAGCTCGCTGAAGACCGTCTCGACGCGGAAATCGACGATGGTGAAGCCGAACAGGGCTTCTTCTCTCCGTGGAGCTGGTGGCCCGTTGCCC
>CALRWH020000120.1:0-7037 GCA_943371805.1 Pseudomonas synxantha
GATTGTCGGCATCGCCGGCTTGATGGGCGCAGGCCGCACCGAGTTCGCGATGAGCCTCTTCGGTCAGAGCTATGGCAGCCGCATCAGCGGCAAGGTCTATAAGCGAGGCGAAGAAATCAAGACGCGCTCGGTCGACGAGGCGATTCGAAACGGCATTGCGTATGCCACCGAAGACCGCAAGATGTACGGGTTGAACCTCATCGAAGACATCAAGCGCAATATCTCGATGGCGTCGCTGCGCAAGCTCGTGCGTATGGGTCTCGTGAATGACAACGAAGAGTACAAAGTCGCCAACGAGTACCGCGAGAGCATGAACATCAAGGCTCCCACGGTGCTCACGAAGGCGGGCCAACTGTCGGGTGGAAACCAACAGAAGGTCGTGCTCTCGAAGTGGATCTACAGCAACCCCGACGTGCTGATCCTCGACGAACCGACGCGCGGCATTGACGTCGGTGCGAAGTACGAGATCTACACGATCATCAATCGCCTCGCGAGTGAGGGGAAGGCGATCATCGTCATCTCCTCCGAGCTGCCCGAACTGCTGGGCATCTGCGATCGCATCTACGCCCTCTCTGAGGGACGGATCACGGGCCAAATGCCTGTGGCCGACGCCACCCCCGAAGCCCTCCTCAAGCTCATGACCCTGGAGAAGCAGCGCTAATGTCTGACACCGCAACCAAGGCCCCGGCATCGTCGTCGGGCATCAAGCTCCCCTCGACGCTCTCGCACATCGTGAGCGACCTCGGCAAGAACGGCATCTTCCTCGCCCTCATCGCGGTGGTGGTGCTGTTCTCGATCACGACCAACGGAATCCTCCTGCGGCCGCAGAACATCTCCAACCTCATCGTGCAGAACGGGTACATCCTGATTCTCGCGATCGGTATGGTGCTCGTCATCGTCGCCGGCCACATTGACCTGTCGGTCGGCTCGATCGCCGCCTTCATTGGTGCGTTCTCGGGCGTTCTGATTCGGGATGCCGGCTTCCCGTGGTGGCTCGCCATCATCGGCGCACTGGTGATTGGGGCGGTGGTGGGTGCCTGGCAGGGCTTCTGGATCGCCTATGTCGGCATACCCGCGTTTATCGTGACACTCGCGGGCATGTTGATCTTCCGCGGACTCGCGCTGATTACGCTCGGCAACTCGAACATCGGCTCGTTCCCCGAGGAGTATCGAGCTCTCGGAAACGGCTTCATCTCGTTTGCGGGCCCCGATGCAACGATCGACTTCTTCACACTCGGAGTCGGAGCTCTCGCGATCATCGCGCTTGTCGTGCAGCAGGTGCGTACGCGCAACGGTCGCGTGAAGTACGGCCAGACGGTTGACCCGACGGTGTGGTTCATCGCCAAGATGGCCTTCGTGGCCATCGGTATCGGTGCCTTCACCTACGCCCTCGCAACCTTCAAGGGCATCCCGGTGACCCTCATCGTGCTGGCCGTGCTCGTGATGATCTACGGCATCGTCGCCAACCGCACGGTGTTCGGCCGTCACATCTACGCGATCGGTGGCAACCGCCGCGCTGCAGAGCTCTCGGGTGTCAAGACGAAGTCGGTCGACTTCTGGCTCTTCGTCAACATGGGCATCTTGGCGGCACTGGCCGGACTCGTGTTCACCGCTCGCCTCAACCTGGCCGGCCCGAAGGCCGGTGACGGCTTCGAGCTCGAGGCCATCTCGGCCGCCTTCATCGGTGGCGCCGCGGTTCAGGGTGGTATCGGAACGATCTCGGGCGCCATCATCGGTGGTCTGATCATCGGTGTGCTCAACAACGGTATGTCGATCATGGGCATCGGCATCGAGTGGCAGCAGGCGGTCAAGGGCCTCGTGCTGCTGCTGGCCGTGGCGTTCGACGTCTACAACAAGCGTCGCGCTGGGGCGAGCACGTCGCGCTAGTCGCGGGCTCGTAAGATGGGGGTGGCCAATCGGCCACCCCCATCCTCGTTTTTTGGAGCTCACTGCGTGTCGACGGTCGTGCACCCCGGAGACTCGCTCACCCGACGCGAACGCGCCGTCTATGTGATCGTGCTCGGTGCACTCACTGCTCTCGGCCCCTTTACGGTCGACCTCTATCTGCCGGCGTTCCCGCAGGTCGAAGCCGATCTCGGCGTGTCGACCGCCGTGGTTCAGCTCACTCTCACCGCGACAATGTTCGGCTTCGCCTTCGGGCAGTTGATCGTCGGGCCGTGGAGTGACTCGGTGGGGCGACGCTTGCCGTTGATCTTGGCTACCGCTCTGCACGTAGGAGCCAGTCTTGGTGTGGCCCTGGCCCCCGACATCACCTGGCTCATGGCGTTTCGGGTGTTGCAGGGCTTCGGCGCCGCCGCGGGAGGCGTTGTCGCGATGGCGATGGTGCGCGATTTGTTCGGCGGGTATCCGATGGTGCGGATGCTCTCCCGATTGTCGCTCGTCAATGGCCTTGCTCCCATCGCCGCCCCGGTGATCGGTTCGCAACTGTTGCTCGTGATGCCGTGGCGCGGTCTCTTTGTTGTCCTTGCGATCTACGGCGTTGTGGTGGTTATCGCCTCGGCCATCTTTATTGTGGAGACCCTGCCGCCCGCGCGCCGCGTCGATAAGGGTCACGCTACGATGCGCGACCGCTATCGATCGTTGTTCTCCGACCGCGTGTTCGTGGGCGCGGCGATCATCGGCGGCATGTCGTTCTCGGGTCTGTTCGCCTACCTCTCGGCATCGTCGTTCTTGTTTCAAGACGTCTACGGCCTCGACCCCCAGGGTTACGGGCTCCTCTTCGCCGTGAACTCGGTGGGTGTGGTTGCGGGTGTGCAGATCAGCTCGCGACTCGCGAAGCGCATTGCGCCGCAGTGGATTCTGAGCGTCTCGACTCTGTTCTTGCTCGGCAGCGCCATCGCGATCATCGTGCTCGACCTCGCGGGTGCCGGCTTCTGGGGCACCGTCATCCCCTTGTGGTTCTTCATCACGGCGTGCGGTTTCGGCTTTCCCATGGTGCAGGCTTTGGGCCTCGCGAACCACGGCAAAGAGGCGGGCACGGCGGCATCGCTTCTCGGCGCTGTGAACGCCGGACTTGCTGGCTTGCTTTCGCCCATCGTGGGGTTGTTTGGCATTGCGAGTGCCGTGCCCATGGGCTCGATGATGGCCATCACCTCGGTGGTGTCGATCGCCACCTTGTGGCTCGTCGTTCAGCCGCGCACGGTGCCGCCACTCGCGCGCTGAGGCTGGTCACGCGGGGCGACGCCGGGCGAGCATCCGTTGGCAGAAAACAGGGCTGGCGCGATTGTTGTCCATATGGATAACATGAGCGCCATGAAGATTCTTGTGGTCGGCGCCGGTGGCGTCGGAGATGCCATTGCCAAGATCGCTGCGCGTCGCTCGTTTTTCGAGACGATGATCGTGAGCGACTATGACGTGACCCGCGCCGAGCGCACGATCGCGTGGATCGAGGCGAAGCATGGCCCGCAGGGTGGCCGCTTTGTCGCCGCACAGATCGACGCCTCGAAGCCCGAGAGCGTGGCCGCTGTCGCCCGCGAGCACGGTGCGACGCACGTCATGAACGCCGTCGAACCCAAGTTTGTGCCCACGATCTTCGCGGGTGCGCTCGAGGCCGGCGCCGACTACCTCGACATGGCCATGAGCCTCTCGAAGCCGCACCCCGACCAGCCGTACGCGCTCACGGGCGTCAAGTTGGGCGATGAGCAGTTCGCGGCCGCGGGCGACTGGGAGGCTGCGGGCCGCCTGGCGCTCGTGGGCATGGGCGTTGAGCCCGGCTTGAGCGACGTGTTCGCGCGCTACGCTGCCGACCACCTCTTCAGCGAGATCGATGAGCTCGGCACCCGCGATGGCGCCAACCTCGTGGTGCGTGACGATGAGGGCAACGAGATCTTCGCGCCCTCGTTCTCGATCTGGACGACGATCGAAGAGTGCCTCAACCCACCCGTGATTTGGGAGAAAGACAAGGGCTGGTTCACGACTCCACCGTTCAGCGAGCCCGAGGTCTTCGACTTTCCGGAGGGCATTGGCCCCGTAGAGTGCGTGAACGTCGAGCACGAAGAGGTGCTGCTCATGCCCCGCTGGGTCGACGCCAAGCGCGTGACGTTCAAGTACGGACTCGGTGATGAGTTCATCGGCATTCTCAAGACCCTGCACCAGCTCGGCCTCGACAAGACCGAGCCGCTTCGTGTGCGCTCGGCCAATGGTCCGGTCATGGTCAGCCCGCGTGACGTCGTCGCCGCCGGTTTGCCCGACCCGGCAACCCTCGGCCCGCGGATGACCGGCAAGACCTGCGCAGGCCTCTGGGTCACGGGCACCGGAGTCGACGGCTCGCCCCGCGCCGTGTACCTGTACCACGTGAGCGACAACGAGTGGACGATGGCCGAGTACGAGAGCCAGTGCGTCGTGTGGCAGACCGCGCTCAACCCCGTCATCGCGCTCGAGCTGCTCGCCACGGGTGCCTGGAGTGGCGCCGGCGTGCTGGGCCCCGAGGCCTTCGATGCTCAGCCCTTCCTTGACCTCATGGCACGCCCCGAGAGCGAGGGTGGCTACGGCCAGCCCTGGGGCCTGGAAGAGCGCGTACCCGTCGCCTAGGCTCGCGGCATGAGCCACAACGGTGTGACGAACCGCAGCGACGTCATCGTGCTCGGCGCCGGCTTGGCCGGGCTTGCCGCCGCGCGCGACCTCGCGGCGTCGGGCGTCGACGTCCGTGTGCTCGAAGCTCGGAGTCGTGTCGGCGGCCGGGTCGAGCAGTCGACTCTGGCCGACGGCCGCATCGTGCAGTGGGGCGGAGAGGTCATCGGCCCGTCCCATACGAGCTACACCCAGCTCGTGGCCGAGCTCGGCCTCACGCTCGTGCCGGCCTTCGCTGAGTTGCCCGGCGACGATGTGTGGCTCATGGCGGAGGGCCGGTCACAGGGCGAGGGCATCCCGTGGTTCACCGATGACGACCGGCGTAGCTACGAGCGCGTCGAGCGCGCGTTTGGCGAGCTCGTGCGCTCGGTCGACCCCGAGAACCCGTGGGCGCACCCCGAGGCCGAGAAGCTCGATCGCCTGAGCGTGGGCCAGTGGTTGCGGTCGGAGGGCGCCACGCCCAACGTCGTACGGGCGCGCGACGTGGCCATGCTTGCCCTCGCGGCCGAGTCGGTTGAGCGCACCTCCCTCTTGAGCGACCTGCGCAAAGAGGCCGCGGTCGGCGCGACGGGCTTCTACGACTACGACGGGTGGGAGGTCTCGCGCGTCGGCGAAGGCTCGGCCACGGTCGCGCTCCGCATGGCTGAGGGCCTCGGCCACCGCATCACGCTCGGGGCGGTCGTGCAGCGCATCGACGTGTCGCCGCGCGGGTGTCGCGTCGTTCTCTCGAGCGGTGAAACCTTTACGGCCGCGGCGGTGATCTCGACTATTCCGGCGGGACCGTTGCGCAGCATCCGAATCGATGGGCTGTCGGATGCCCGCCGCGCCTCGCTCGACCGCCAGCGCCACGCCCTCACCTCGAAGGTCACGGTTGCCTACCCTGATTCGTTCTGGGCGGCCGACGGTCTCAACGGAACCAGCTACGCCGAGGTCGGAATGCTCGGCGGCACGTGGGTTCAGCGTGACGGGATTCTCTCGGCCCTCGTCCCCCCCGAGCGCCAGAGTGCGTTTCTGGCAACCTCACCCGACCGGCTGCAGGCCGAGCTACTCGACGAGCTCGCGCTGGCGTTCGGCCCGAGAGCGCGCGACCCGCTGCAGCTCACCGTGCGGCGGTGGGCGACCGACCCGTTCACGCTCGGCTACATCACGAGCTGGCGGCCGGGCGACGTCATGGGCGTCGGTCCGTTGCACGGCACGCACGAGCCGCCCTTCTATGTCGCGGGCAGCGACCAGTGGGTGTGCGGCTACATGGAGGGTGCTGTGCGCACGGGGCGCGGGGCCGCCGCGGCCGTGCTTCAGCAGGGCGGCTAGGCCCGCTTAGAACGGGAAGATCACCGGCACGAGCAGCACGGCAACACCGAAGAACACGAGCCCGATCGGGAGCCCGAACTTCCAGTAGTCGCCGAACTGCAAGCCCGCCGGCGCCATAACCATGAGGTTTCCGGGGGTAGCGACCGGGGTCAGCACGGCGGCAGCGGCCGTGACCGCCACGGCCATGAGGAACGGCAGGGGAGAGACGCCCATTTCGTAGGCGACCGAAATGGCGATGGGCGCGATGATGAGCGCTGTCGCGGTGTTGCTGATCAGCTGGCCAAAGATCAGCGTGACGAGGGCGAGCGCGGCCAACACAACGGCCGGCCCGAGCGCGCCGACGACGTCGACAATGCCCGTCGCGAGCAGGTCGGCCGCGCCCGTCTGCGTGATCGCTGTCGAGACCGGAATCATGCCTCCGACGAGCAAGATCGTGGTCCACTGAATCGAACGGTGTGCCTTCTCGATCGACACGACGCGTGTGAGCACCATGATCGAGGCGGCGACGAGTCCGGCCACCGCGGGCGGTACGACGCCCGTTGCGAGGGCGATGACCATAAGCACGAGCACACCGAGGGCGATGTACGCGCGGCGCCCCAGGGGCGCCGCCTGACGACGAATCTGATCGGGAGCATCCACGACCATCACGGATGCGTCGCGGAGGTTCGTGTCGAGGGCGTCCCAGCGGCCCTGCACCAACAGGATGTCGCCCGCTTCGAGACGGATTCCGGTCTGGTCGCCAATATCTTCGCCGCCGCGCTGGATCGCGACGATGATGAGGTCGCCGCTCTCGGTGACCATGCCCGGAAAGACGTCGTCGCCGATCGCTCGCGATCGCGGGGGGATGACAATTTCGGCCACGCCGTACTCGGCGTCCATGGCCGCCCAGTTGCTCGAGACCGTGCTCGTGCCGACACCCTCAAGCTTCACATCGTCGCTCACTGAACGGATGCTCGTGGGCGTGCCCTGCAGAATCAGCACGTCACCCTCGCGAATCGGCGTGGAGGGCTCGCGCGATCCGGCGACTCCGGGCGACTGCACGGCGATGAGCGCGACGGGCGTCGTGCTCTCGAAGACGATCTGCTCGGCGGTTCGGCCAATGAGCGGCGAGCCCGATAGCACCCGCACGCGGCCAA
>CALRWH020000121.1:0-6938 GCA_943371805.1 Pseudomonas synxantha
ATCGTCGTGACCCCCAGATCGTCGATGGCCGTCTTGGGCCCGCCGAGAAGTAGGGGAGCGAGGTAGACCAGCACGTCGTCGACGAGTCCCTCGCGCAAGAAGGCGCTCGCGAGAGTGGGGCCGCCCTCCACGTACAGGCGTCGGATTCCTCGCTGGTACAAGTCGCTCAACGCAGCGCCGAGGTCGCGGTGGCCGAGTTCGATGAGCCCGGCAGGGTGCTGCCGTAGCCGGGCATCCGTCGGCACCGGGGTTGTTCCGAAGACGACGGGAATCGGCTGATGCGGCAGCAGTTCGCCGCCGTCGCCGCGCGCGGTGAGCGTGGGGTCGTCGGCGAGCACGGTGCCGGTGCCCACGGCGATGGCGTCGTGCGCGGCGCGCTGTTCGTGCACGCGTTGGCGAGCGGCGGCGCCCGTGATCCACTGGCTCGTGCCGTCGGCCGCGGCGGCGCGGCCGTCGAGGGTCGAGGCCCACTTGACCGTGACGAAGGGGCGACCGTGTCTCACGCTCGTGAGCCAGGGGCGCAGCAACTCTTCAGCCTCATCGGCGAGCACTCCGCCCATGACCTCGATGCCCGCGGCGCGCAGGCGGTCAGCACCTCCGCCCGCGATGGGGTTGGGGTCGTCGAGCGCATAGACGACGCGGGCGACGCCGGCGTCGATGAGGGCTTGCGCGCAGGGGCCCGTGCGACCCGTGTGGTTGCAGGGCTCGAGCGTGACGACGGCCGTGAGGCCTGCCGCGCTGGCGACGTGCGCGAGGGCATCCACTTCGGCATGGTTGGTGCCCACCCCGCGGTGCCAGCCTTCGGCAACGATGGCGCCGGTCTCGTCGAGCAGCACGCACCCCACCTGCGGGTTCTCGCCGACTGCGGGGCCGTGGGTCGCGAGGCTGAGGGCGCGCCGCATCGCCGCGACGAGAGTCTCGTCGCCGTGCGGTGCGGTGCTGGTCATCGGGGTTCCTTCAGAATCAGGAACGCATCCGGGGTCGCGCGCGCACGGCAGGCTGCCGCTCGCGTGTTCCTCCCATCCGGACTTTCACCGTCGGCACCGGAATTCCACCGGTTCAACCGCTCTCGAGTTGCCTCGATCACGGGTCGCGGGCTTTCACCGCCGGCTCGGATTTTCACCGACCCCGGAACACGTACTTGCTATCAGAGTAGTCAACCGCCTAGAAGCCTCACTATTCCCGACCCTTGGCTGGGAATCGTTCGGGTGTTTGGTGGGCGCTTGCAGGGGGCGACGGATGCCCGCATCCGTTCTGGGAGCGCGCACAGATGTGCAGCGCGTGTCAGACTGCCGCCATGCCCGCGAGTGACCCCGATACCGCGAAGACCGCTGCAGCGCTCACGGCCGCGCAGCTCTACTACATGCAAGACCTCACGATGGAGGCCATTGCGGTCGAGCTGGGAACCTCGCGGTCGTCGGTCTCGCGGCTGCTGTCGTTCGCGCGGGAGTCAGGCCTTGTCGACATTCAGATTCGCTCGCCCTTCGATCGGGGGCTTGATCTCGAGCACGAGATCCTCGCGCGACATCGTGTGGTGGCGCACGTCGTGCCGATGCCCGAGTCGATCAGTGATGTCGATCGACTCGAGCGCGTAGCGATGACGGCGGGCCGACTGCTCGGGCGCTTCATTGACGCGAACATGGTCGTGGGTGTCGCGTGGGGCTCAACGCTCGGGGCGATGAGCCGCCACCTCATCAAGAAGCCCACGCACAACACCGTGGTCGTGCAGATGAACGGCGCCGGCAACGTTCAGACCACCGGAATCGACTACGCGAGCGAGATTTTGCACCGCTTTGGTGAAGCGTTCGGCGCTCAAGTGCAGCAGTTTCCGGTTCCCGCGTTCTTCGACGACCCGGCGACGCGTGACGCCCTGTGGCGTGAGCGCAGCACTCAGCGGCTGCTCGAGATTCAGGCGCGGATGGATGTTGCCGTGTTCGGGCTCGGCTCGCCGTTCGCCGAAGTGCCGAGTCAGGTCTACATCGGCGGTTATCTCGACGCTGTTGACTACCGCAGCTTGAGCGCCGACGGCGTCGTGGGTGACGTGGCCACGGTCTTCTACCGCGGCGACGGAACCTTCGATGGCATCGCCCTCAATGCCCGGGCGTCGGGTCCGGGGCTCGATCGTTTGCGGCGCGTGGCGCGCCGTGTGGGCATCGTGTCGGGCGTGCAGAAGCTGCCGAGCTTGCGCGGCGCGCTCGCCGCGGGCCTCATCACCGATCTCGTGCTTGACGAGAGTTTGGCGACCGCGCTCGTCGCGGGCGACGGTGAGGCAGCGACGGGCTGACCCGTGGGACTGCTGCACGTTTGTGCAGAGGGGTTGGAAGATTGGGCGAAGCGTCGGAGGATTGACCCGGCGACGCGAGCTGTCGCCCTCGACACGTCGAACGAGAACGGTCAGCATCCCGATGCCCTCCCGCACTTCCTCCTCTTCTGTTCGCGCCACCGTTGAGGCGCTGCGCGCCCGACCGGAGTGCGAGGTTCTCATCATCGGAGCGGGCATCAACGGCATCGCGACGTTTCGCGACCTCGCCCTCAACGGCGTCGATGTCGTGCTCGTCGATCGCGACGACTACGTGGCCGGTGCGTCATCGGGCTCGTCGCACATGATCCACGGTGGCATTCGCTACCTCGAGAACGGCGAGTTTCGCCTCGTCAACGAGTCGGTGCACGAGCGCAACGCGCTGCTGCGGCTCGCGCCGCACTATGTGCGCCCGCTGCCCACGACGATTCCCATTTTCTCGACCTTCTCAAGCCTGCTCGCGGCGCCGCTGCGGTTCATGGGCGTGAAGTCGAAGACTCGCAAAGAGCGCGGCGCGCTCATCATCAAGGTCGGCCTCACGATCTACGACATCTTCTCGCGCGACGGTGGTCGGGTGCCGCGGCACCAGTTCCGGGGCGCGAAGGCCTCGCGCGAGCTCTTGCCTGCGCTGCGCCGCGACGTCAAGTGGACCGCGACCTACTACGACGCCTCGATGCACGACCCCGAGCGGCTCGCGCTCGACGTGTTGATGGATGGCGTTGCCGAGGGCGACCGCGCGCGAGCATCCAACTATGTCGAAGCCGTGGGCATGGGCGCCGACGGTGCGGTGACGCTGCGCGATGCGGTCACGGGTGACGCCTTCGACGTGCGCGCGCGCGTGGTCGTCAACGCCTCGGGGCCGTGGACTGACCTCACCAACGAGGCGCTCGGCGAGCCCACGCAGTTCATGGGAGGCACGAAGGGCTCGCACATCGTTGTCGATCACCCCGAGCTGCTTGCCGCGTGCAACGGCCGCGAGATCTTCTTCGAGTTCACGGATGGCCGCATCGTGCTCATCTACCCGCTCAAGGGTCGCGTGCTCATCGGCACCACCGACATCGCGCACGACATGGCCGAGCCGATTCGGTGCACCGAGCCCGAGGTCGACTACTTCATCGACGTCGTCAAGTACGTGTTTCCGAGCATCCCGGTCGACCGGTCGCACATCGTCTTCCGCTTCTCGGGCGTGCGGCCCCTGCCACGGCAAGACGCGGCGTCGAACGCCCAGATCAGTCGTGACTACCGAGTCGAAGAAGGCGTGCGTGGTGGCGTTCCCGTGCTGAGCCTCGTCGGCGGCAAGTGGACGACCTTCCGCGCGCTGGGCGAACAGCTCGGCGGGCGCGTGCTCGCGCTGCTCGGGCGCTCGCGCACTGTCAGCACCGACGGCCGCCTCATCGGCGGTGCTGTGGGCTACCCAACGACGCCCGAGGCACGCTCCGCGTGGCTCGCTGCGCACGGTGCGACCGTGGGTGCCGATCGTGCGGCCGAGCTGCTTGAGCGATATGGCACGAGCGCTGAGGCGATCATCCGTCGCATCGCCGCGACCTCGGATGCGCCCCTCGCCGCAGCTCCCGACTACTCGCGCGCCGAGCTGCGCCACCTCGTCGAGACTGAGCAGGTCGTGCGCCTCGTCGATGTGCTGCTGCGCCGCACGTCGCTTGCCTTTCGTGGCCTCGTCACTGATGCCTTGCTGCTCGAGCTCGCCGAGTTGCTCGGCAACTCGCTTGGTTGGGATGCGAAGCGTCGCGCCCAAGAGGTCGACGATGCCAGGCTGTACCTCGCCGACCGACACGGAATCACGCTCGACAGCGCACCGTCGCGCTCTCGCAGAAAGGGCTGAGCCATGAGCCACATCGTCGCCATCGATCAGGGCACCACGAGCACGCGCGCCGTGGTGGTTGACCACCACGGGGCCATTGTCTCGGTGGGTCAGCACCCGCACGAGCAGATCTTTCCGAGGGCGGGCTGGGTCGAGCACGATCCGATGGAGATCTGGCACAACACGCAAGAGGTCATCGGCCAGGCACTCGGCAAGGCGGGCATCACGCGGCACGACGTTGCTGCGATTGGCATCACCAACCAGCGCGAGACCGCTGTGGTGTGGGATCGACTGACGGGTCACCCCGTCTACAACGCCATCGTGTGGCAAGACACGCGCACGCAAGACCTCGTTGACGAGCTCGCGGCTGACGGGGGAGTGCGGCGCTTCGCCGAGATCACCGGCCTGCCGCTCGCCACCTACTTCAGTGCGACCAAGATCGCCTGGATTCTCGACCACGTCGAGGGAGCCCGTGCGCGCGCCGAAGCCGGCGAGCTGCTCTTCGGCACGATCGACACCTGGCTGCTCTGGAATCTCACGGGCGGCGTCAACGGAGGCGTGCACGCCACCGACGTCACCAACGCGAGCCGCACGTTGCTCATGAACCTGCGCACGCTCGACTGGGACGACACTCTGCTGGCTGCCTTCGGCGTGCCCCGAGCGATGCTGCCCGAGATTCGCTCGTCCGCCGAAGTGTTCGGGCATGCGCACTCGGGCTCGTTGCTGCGCGAGGTGCCCGTGGCGGGCATCCTGGGCGATCAGCAGGCGGCGACGTTCGGCCAAGCGGCTTTCGACGCCGGTGCCTCAAAGAACACCTACGGCACGGGCAACTTCTTGATTGTCAACACGGGCGAGCAAATCGTGGCTTCGCAGCACGGGCTGCTCACGACTGTCGCCTACCAATTGGGCGAAGAAGCCCCGCGTTACGCGCTCGAGGGCTCCGTCGCGGTGACGGGCTCGCTCGTGCAGTGGTTGCGCGACAACCTGCAGCTGCTCTCGTCGTCGGCCGAGGTCGAGACGCTCGCCGCCTCGGTGCCCGACACCGGCGGTGCCTACATCGTGCCCGCCTTCAGCGGACTCTTCGCCCCCTACTGGCGACCGGATGCCCGCGGCGCGATCGTCGGACTCACCCGGTTCATCACGCGCGCGCACCTGGCCCGCGCAGCCCTCGAGTCGACCGCGTTTCAGACGCGCGAGGTGATTGACGCCGCCAACGGTGAGGTTCCTGTGCCGATCGCCGAGCTGCGCGTTGACGGTGGAATGACGGCCAACGAGTTGCTCATGCAGTTTCAGGCCGACCTGCTCGGCATTCCGGTGGTGCGGCCGCGCATTATCGAGACGACCGCACTCGGGGCGGCCTATGCCGCGGGCCTTGCCGTCGGCTTCTGGTCGTCGCGCGACGAGCTCACGGCGCTGTGGGGCGAAGACCGTCGTTGGGAGCCCACCATGGCGGCCGACGACCGCGAGCGCCGGTTGCGGGTGTGGAAGAAGGCGGTTACCCGCACGCTCGACTGGGTCGACGAGGACACCTCGGTGTAGTTCGCCTTTCGGGTCTTCGCTTCAGCGACCTTGCTCGTCTGTGTGGGCACTAACGTCTGCAGATCGGCTTGCCGGCTTGCGCGCGACCTTTAGCGGGGGATTCTGCAGATGTTGGTGCCCGCGCCCCTCCTCCCCGAACCGCTCAGTTGCCGCGGCTGCCCGCCTGTGCTGAGGTTTCGCACCCGCGCACGCCAAGCCCGCACAGAATCCGGGGTGTGCATCTGCTCAACCCCGACGCCCTCTACGGGCGAGACGAGCTCTTGGCGCTTGTGTCGCGGCGACGTCTCGATCAGTTGGTCGAAGTCGGCGGCGTCGTGCGCCTTCGGCGTGGTGTCTATTGCTCGCCAGAGCTGCCTGACGCCGTTCAGCGTGCCGTTCGCGCCGGCGGCGTGCTCGGCTGCGTATCGGCGGCCCAGTCCTTCGGCCTCTGGCACCCACCGGACGCGCGCATACACGTTCACTTCGACCGGGCTCGGTCACGCCGACGCGCAGCGGGAGCAGTGGCGCACTGGTGGCCAACTGCTGCCGCTCGAGAACTCACCCGGACCAGCCTCGTCGACTCACTCGCCCACGTCGTGCGCTGCCAACCGCGTGCTGTCGCGGTGGCAGTGATCGACAGCGCTCTGTCCGCGGGCTTCGTGTCGGAACGTGAGCTGCACGCCATCCTCGCTCGGGTGCCGACGTGCCGTCGCATTCCCACGTCGATGTTCGACGCCCGAAGCGAGTCGGGGATCGAGTCGCTCGTGCGGGTGGCTCTCGTCGAGGCGGGTCTCGCGTGCACGTCGCAAGTCTGGATTCCGGGAGTCGGCCGGGTAGATCTCCTCATCGACGGTCGCGTCATCGTCGAAGTCGATGGCCGCCGCTGGCACCAGGGTGAGCAAATTCGAGACTATGGTCGAGACCTCGCGGCGCTCGCCTCAGGCCTCGGAGTCGTTCGGGTCGACTACACGCACGCGATCACGGGACCAGAACTGGTGGTGGGTGCTGTGCGGCAGGCGCTTCGTCGTCCACGTGCCCTGATCGAGGCGTGAACTCACGGTTCGCGTACACCAACGTCTGCAGAACGTGACGATCGAACCGACTCGGCATCAATAGTCCCGATTCTGCAGACGTTCGTTCACGTGTTCCCTGCGCTCTGCTCGCCGAGCTAGCAGTTCAGCAAGGCGGGCAGGGCGAGCAGGCTCGGGATGCTCGGCACGCCCGCGGGCGCGTCGCCCTCGGCGTGGTCGGTCAGCGGGTTGCGATCGCGACCGCGGTCGAGCCAGATGCCGAGCATCCCCG
>CALRWH020000122.1:0-6733 GCA_943371805.1 Pseudomonas synxantha
TCGCTCACGCGCCAGACCGGTCTGACGGCCCTCGACTATGGCTTCGTCAACACCGCGTCGACCAAGAGCGCCATCACCTATATCGACGGCGAGCAGGGCGTGTTGCGCTACCGCGGCTACGCCATCGACGACGTGGCTGCCCACTCGACGTTTCTCGAGGTCGCCTGGCTGCTGATCTACGGCGAGCTGCCCTCGGCGAGCGAGCTGCACGAGTTTGACGAGCGCGTTCGTCACCACACGCTGCTGCACGAAGACCTCAAGCGCTTCTTCGACTCTCTGCCGCACCAGGCGCACCCCATGTCCGTGCTCTCGAGCGCCGTGAGCGCCCTCTCGACCTACTACGGCGACTCGCTCGACCCGCACGACCCCGAGCAGGTCGAGATCTCGACCATCCGCTTGCTTGCCAAGCTGCCCGTCATCGCGGCCTACGCCCACAAGAAGGCCATCGGCCAGGCGTTCCTCTACCCCGACAACTCACTGAGCTTCGTCGAGAACTTCTTGCGCCTCAACTTCGGCAACATGGCCGAGCCCTATGAGGTCAACCCCGTGCTCGTGAAGGCGCTCGACCGCCTGCTGATCTTGCACGAAGATCACGAGCAAAACGCCTCGACCTCGACCGTGCGTCTCGTCGGCTCGACGGGCGCCAACCTCTTCGCGTCGATCTCGGCGGGCATCAACGCCCTCTCGGGGCCGCTGCACGGTGGCGCCAATGAGGCCGTGCTCGAGATGCTCGCGCGCATCCGTGATTCGGGTGAAAGCGTCGAACGCTTCGTCGAGCGCGTCAAGGCCAAAGAAGACGGCATCAAGCTCATGGGCTTCGGGCACCGCGTCTACAAGAGCTACGACCCCCGCGCCAAGCTCGTGAAGGAGAGCGTGGATGCTGTGCTCGCCGACCTCGGAGTGAGCGACCCGCTGCTGCAGATTGCGCGCGAGCTCGAGGCCATCGCCCTCGCCGACGACTACTTCATCGAGCGCAAGCTCTACCCCAACGTCGACTTCTACACGGGTGTCATCTACAAGGCCATGGGGTTCCCCACGCGCATGTTCACGGTGCTCTTCGCCATCGGGCGCCTGCCGGGCTGGATTGCCCACTGGCGCGAGATGAACGACGACCCCCAAACGAAGATCGGCCGCCCGCAGCAGCTTTACACGGGCTCGCCCGCGCGCGACTGGCCGCAGCGGTAGAACTGTGAGCGTGCGGGATGCTCTCCGCGAGCATCCCGACACCGCGACCTACGCGTGCAGCGTCGTG
The DNA here is from genome assembly GCA_943371805.1 of Pseudomonas synxantha. Classification (GTDB taxonomy): domain Bacteria; phylum Actinomycetota; class Actinomycetes; order Actinomycetales; family Microbacteriaceae; genus Microcella. Next base: position 1,253 of record CALRWH020000122.1, read on the forward strand.
TTGAGTTGCACGCCCGCGCCCGTGCGGGGCAACACCTCGACGGCTCCCGTGACCGAGCTGCGGCGGAACAGCAGCCCCGGCACACCGGAGAGCTCAGAAGCCTTGACGGTGCGCGGCTGGCCGTCGGCTCCGACCGTGCCGTCGACGACGACGACCTTTTGGCCGGCCGTCACGTAGAGGCCCGCCTCGACGACCGAGTCGTCGCCGATCGAGATGCCCACGCCGCTGTTGGCGCCGAGCAGGGCGCGCTCGCCGATCGCGATGCGGTGCGTGCCGCCGCCCGAGAGCGTGCCCATGATCGAGGCACCGCCGCCGATGTCACTGCCGTCGCCGACGACGACGCCCTGGCTGATGCGGCCCTCGACCATCGAGGTGCCGAGGGTTCCGGCGTTGAAGTTGACGAAGCCCTCGTGCATGACCGTGGTGCCGGGCGAGAGGTAGGCGCCCAGCCGCACGCGCGAGGCGTCGGCGATGCGCACGCGCGGCGGCGTGACGTAGTCGAGCAGTCGCGGAAACTTGTCGACCCCGAGCGCCGAGATTCCTGCTTGCTGCAGTGCGGGGCGGCGCGCATCGAAGTCGTCGGGGTGCACGGGGCCCGCGGTCGTCCACATGACGATGGGCAGGTGGCCGAAGATGCCGTCAAGGTTGAGCGTGTTGGGCTGCACGAGGCGGTGGCTGAGCAGGTGCAGGCGCAAGTAGGCATCGGGCGTGGATGCCGGCGGCGCATCCAGATCGATCGTCACCGTGCGGGCCTCGCGACGCACTCCGCGGCGGGCGTCGTCGCCCTGCAAGTGCTCGATCTCGGCGGGCACGATGTACGGGTCGCGGCCGTGCGGCAGCGTGCCGAGCTCGGGGCGCGGGTACCACGTGTCGAGCACCTCGCCGTCAGCAAGGCGCACGGTGGCAAGGCCATAGCCCCAGGCGTGGCGCGTCGCGCGCTCAGAGTCGGTGGCGGTGGCGGGGGCGTTCGAGCTCGACATGACTCCAGGCTACCGGGGCCCGATTACGCTGGAACCGTGATCGAGACCGCGGCCCCCGACCTGCCCGTGCACGAGGGTGTTGTGGCGCTGACGCGGGCGATGTGCGATGTGCCGAGTGTCTCAGGCGATGAGCGGATGCTCGCCGACGCGATCGAGCGCGCCCTGAGCATCCACGCCCCGCACCTCGAGGTGCTGCGCGACGGCGACGCGATCGTCGCCCGCACGCGCCTGGGCCGCGCGCAGCGCGTCGTGATCGCGGGCCACATCGACACCGTGCCCATCAACAACAATCTGCCGACCCGCCTCGAGGGCGACGACGAGACCGGCACGCTGCACGGCCGCGGAACCGTCGACATGAAAGGCGGCTGCGCCGTGATGCTCGCGCTCGCGGTGCAGCTCGACGCGCCCGCCTACGACGTCACGTGGGTCTGGTACGACCACGAAGAGGTCGCGAGCGAGCTCAACGGCCTCGGCCGCCTCGCGCGCACACACCCCGACCTGCTCGCGGCCGACTTCGCGATTCTCGGCGAACCCTCGAACGCTGTCGTCGAGGGCGGCTGCAATGGCACGCTGCGCATCGAGCTGCGCGCGGCAGGCCGCCGTGCGCACTCGGCGCGGGCCTGGATGGGCGAGAACGCGATTCACGCGCTCGCGCCCGCCCTCGCCCTGCTCGCGAACTACGAGCCGCGCTCGATCGAGGTCGACGGGCTCGTCTACCGCGAGGGCCTCAACGCCGTCGGCATCAGCGGGGGAGTCGCGGGCAATGTCATCCCCGACGCGGGTGCGCTCACGGTCAACTATCGGTTCGCCCCCGCCGCAACGGCGGCCGAGGCCGAAGACTATCTGCGCGGTCTGTTTGCGGCCGCGGCACCCGAGCTCGACCTCGTCGTGACTGACTCGGCGGGCGGAGCGCGCCCGGGGCTGGATGCTCCGCTCGCGCAGCACTTCATCGCCGCAGTCGGCGGCACCCCCGCGCCCAAGTACGGCTGGACCGACGTGGCACGCTTTGCCGAGCTCGGCATCCCGGCCGTCAACTACGGACCCGGAGACCCGTCGCTCGCCCACACCGACGACGAGCGCGTGCCGGTCGAGCAGATCATCGCGTGCGAGCGAGGGTTGCGGGCATGGTTGACCTCAGCCTGAGGCGCAGCGGCGTGCGCTGGTGGCTCGCGGTCGTTGGTGTGTGGGCGGCTTCGCGGCTCGTCACGACGGCCATCATGCTGTCGTTCGCGGCCCGCCAGGGCGAGAACGCGTGGACGAGCGCCAACCCCAGCTACCTCGACTTCGCTCGACTGTGGGATGCCCACTGGTACTACATCATCGCCGCCGTCGGCTACCCCAGCGAGATTCCGCGCGACGAGAACGGCCTCGCGGGGGAGAACGCGTGGGCGTTCATGCCGGTCTACCCCGGTCTCATTCGCGTGGGCATGGCGCTCACGGGCGACTTCTCGCCGCAGGGCTTTGCCGCCGTCGCGGTCACGATCTCGGTCATCGCAAGTCTGGTCGCGACCCTGTTGTTTTTCGCTCTCGCGAAGCGCTGGCTCTCGTCGGGCACGGCGTTGCTTGCGACGGCACTGTTCTGCGTCGCCCCGCTTTCGCCGATCATGCAAGTGGGCTACGCCGAGTCGCTGCACCTCGCGCTGCTGTTCGGCGCGCTCATACTCGTGCTCGACCGCCGCTGGGTGGCACTGCCGTTCGTCGTCACGGTCATGGCGCTCACGCGGCCGAGCGGTCTCGCGTTCGCGTTCATGCTCGCCCTCGTGTGGGGCTGGCGGTGGATGCGCCGCCACGACGATGACTTCGCGCCCGTTGAGCGGCTGCGCCTCGGTCTCGCGGCCGTCATTGCGGGGTTTGCCGGCCTTGCGTGGCCGGGCATCGTCGCGCTGCGCACGGGCGACCTCTTCGCCTACATCGACACCGAGCTCGCGTGGCGCCGGCCCTACATCGGTGACGTCGAGCTGTTGCCCTTCACTCCGTGGTTTCAGGGAGCGCACTGGTGGGGCGGGCAACAGTGGTGGCCAGGGCCTCCGCTGCCCGGGCTGCCGTGGTCGATGGGAGAAGTGCTTGGCCCGGTCATCCTGGTCAGCCTGCTCATTCTCGCCGGGCTCTCGTTCATGCTGCCCGCGATGCGCCGCATGCCCATCGAACTTCGGTTCTGGATCATCGCGTATTCGCTCTACCTGCTCGCGGTGTTTTTTCCGCAGTCGAGCACGTTTCGGTTGCTCGTACCGCTCGCCCCCGTGCTTGGCGCGGTCGCGCTCGGCATTGCGAGCGTGGGTGCCGGGCGGCTCTCGGGCCGCTGGTCAGAACGAACGAGCCTCGTCGTCAGAGTGCTCCTTGCCGTGCTCGCCGTGGCGATCGGCATCGCCGGGCAGATTGCGTGGATGCACGTGGGCTGGTGGGTCGACGGCTACGACTTCACTCCACCGTGATCACGCGATGAACACTCGCTGAATCCGCGGTGTGATCAGGCCGAACGGGCCTCGCTCGATTTAGCCGTAGGGCATCCGTGAGGGATAATGGAGGGTACTGTTCAGCGAAGGGGAGACCACATGGCAGCCATGAAGCCCAGGACCGGCGACGGACCGATGGAGGCTGTCAAGGAAGGCCGCCTCATCATCGTTCGCGTGCCCCTCGAGGGTGGCGGCCGCCTCGTTGTGTCGGTCAACGACGACGAGGCCAAAGAGCTGCACGACGCGCTCGCCGCGGCGATCGGCTAGGGCACCACACCCCGGTCACCGCTCACCGTTCACGGCTGACAGTTGTCAGCGGGCGGTGACGATCTGCAACAGCCCGTCACCGACGGGCGAGAGTGCCACGTGCACGGCAGGCGATTCACTGAGCTCGGCCAGCAGACCGCGCAACTCAGCGGTCACTCCGTCGCGCCTTGCCGGATCAGCCACCGAGTCGCGCCACAGAGCGTGGGGCACGAGAACAGCACCGCCCGGCCGCACGAGTCGCAGGGCGTGCTCCACGTAGACCGCAATCGAGCTTGCATCGGCGTCAATGAGCACGAGGTCATAGCTCGCTTCGTTCATGCGTGGCAACACGTCGAGCGCTCGTCCGGTGATGAGCCGCACGCGCGACGGCGCGAAGCCGGCCTCGGTGAAGTGGCGGCGAGCGACGTCGTGGTGATCAGCTTCGAGGTCGATCGAGGTGAGCTGAGCATCCGGAGCGCCCTGCAAGAGCCAGAGGCCCGAGACGCCGGTTCCCGTGCCGATCTCAATGATCGATTCGGCCTGCAGAGCGGCCGCGATGACCGCCAACTGGGAGCCCGTGGCGGGGCTCACGGGCTCGATGCCGAGTTCGAGCGACTGTGCGCGGGCAGCGGCAATGCCGTCAGATTCGACCGTCTGGTCTTCGACGTACTTCCACGACAGGTCTTTGCTGGGCACGGTGCTCCTTCTCACCGTCAGCCTAGGGCGAACTCTTCAGGCGACCGGGCTATTCTCAAGGGGTGTCCTGGGGTCTGACGTTTGAGAAGCTGCTGCTCATTGGGCTCATCGCGGTCATCATCATTGGCCCCGATCGGCTGCCGGGCTATGCGGCCCAGTTTGGGCGCCTCGTTCGCTCGCTGCGTGACATGGCGAATGGCGCGAAGACGCGCATGCGTGAAGAGATGGGCCCCGACTACGACGACGTCGACTGGAAGAAGCTCGACCCGCGCCAGTACGACCCGCGTCGAATCATTCGTGAGGCCCTGACCGACGACCCGGCCCCGGCAGCGGCACCCGTTGTCGCGCCCGTTCGCGAGTCGGCCTATGCCCAGCGGCAGCGGCTGATCCGCGAGGGGCGACCCGCTCCCTTCGACCTCGAGGCCACCTAGGGCCTTCGGTCGACGGATGCTCGCTCAGCGCTCGCCGACCGTGCGGTAGCCCGCCACCACGCGCGCGGCCTCGTCGTGCAGCAGTTCGAGCACGCGCCGCACGCTCGGCCGCTCGGCCCGGTCGGCGCGCATGAGAGCCGAAATCTGGCGCTCGGCGGGCAGCCCCGTGATCGGACGCGTCACGATGCCGTTGCCGTGGCTGCGGGTCGTGAAGCGCGGCAAGATCGCGATGCCGACTCCGGCGGCGACGAGTCGCTCGACGATGATGTTGTCCATGACGCGCTGCACGATGCGCGGCTCGCGGCCCACCATGGCGCCGAGCCGGTCGAGCACGCGGTCGTAGGGGTAGCCGACGGGGGCGCCAATCCAGTCTTCGTCAACGAGGTCGCTGCCACGCACAACGTTCTTCTCGACGAGGGGATGCCCCACGGGCAAGGCGACGTCGAAGGGTTCGGTCATGAGAGGCACGCACCGCAGGCCGTTCTCGGTCCAGTGCGCGGGAATACCCTGCGAGTCGGCGATGACGATGTCGTAGTCGGCCGTGAGCTGGGCAAAGTCGGGCACCGCGAGGTCGTGATCGGTGAGCACGATCTCGAGGCCGGGCTCGGTGGTGAGTGCTCGCAGCACTCCGGGCACGAGCATTTGGCCGGCGGTCGGAAACACACTGAGCGAGAC
>CALRWH020000123.1:0-6676 GCA_943371805.1 Pseudomonas synxantha
GGCCATCGTGGGTGTGCTGGCCGACAAAGACGATCGTGGCATCATCGAAGCGCTCGATCCGATCGTCGATCGCTTCATCGTGACGCGATCTGATTCGCCGCGCGCGGTGGATGCCGACGAGCTCGCCGAAACCGTCACCGCCGTCGCGGGCCCCGACCGCGTGCGCACCGAGCCCGATCTTGCCGTCGCTCTCGCCGAGGCGCGCGACGAGGCCGGCCCCAACGACGCGATTCTCGTTACGGGCTCGATCACCCTGGTCGGTCAGGCGATGCTCATCGCGCGCGAGCAGAATTGGATGCTGTGACCGACACCACCGCTGCCCCCGACTCGCCCGCCCGCCGCCCGAAGCGCGAGCGCGGCGCCCTCGAGTCGCTCTTGACCGTGACCCTGGGCATGGAGGTGCTCGCGGTCATCTTCGGCACCCTCGCGATCAACGGCCTCGATGTGGCGCCTCCCGGCGTCGTGTTCGGCGTGGGTGGCGCGCTCGTGCTGCTGCTGCTCATCGCTACGCGCGTCGTGCGCTACCGCTGGGGCGTCTGGTTTGGCCACGTACTGCAGGTGGTGCTGCTCTCGACCGGGTTCATCGAAATCCTCGCGGCCGTCACGGCGGCGATCTTCGTGGGATTCTGGATCTACTGCTTCGTCAAGGGCACTCAACTCGACGCCGCCAAGCGCGCTGCCGCCTGACGCCTTCTGCGCATCCCGATCACCCCCCAATCAAGGAGCCCCTCATGACGACGACCGTCGAAGAAACCCTCGTGCTCATCAAGCCCGATGGCGTTGCCCGCAATCTCACGGGCGAGATCTTGCGCCGCATCGAAGCCAAGGGCTACCAGCTCGTCGACCTGCGCCTCGTGCAGCCCGATCGCTCATTGCTCGCCGCGCACTACGCCGAGCACGAGGGCAAGCCGTTCTACGAGCCGCTCATCGAGTTCATGGAGTCGGGCCCGGTTGTTGCCGCGCGCGTCGCCGGCAACCGCGTCATTGAAGGATTCCGCTCGCTCGCGGGCACGACCGACCCCACGACGGCGGCCCCTGGCACGATTCGCGGTGACCTCGGCCGTGACTGGGGCCTCAAGGTTCAGCAGAACCTCGTGCACGGCTCCGACTCGCCCGAGAGCGCCGCGCGCGAACTCGCGCTCTGGTTCGCCTAAACCGAGGGCCGGCCACGGCCACCGGTTGGTCTAGCCCAGCAGCAGGCTGATCAGGGTCGGAAACTGCACGAGAATCGCTACGGCAATCGCCACGAGGTTCGCGAGCACGATGACCCAGGTGAAGGGCCACACGGCGGCCGCGAACCGTTGCACGCGCGCGTTGTCGGTGAGCTTCTGGGTCTTGAGCGCCCAGAACAGCAACACCCAGAACATCGGGATGACCATGAGCCACACGAGCATGCACCAGGGGCACAGCGCGCCGATCTGGTAGACCGCCTGATCGAAGAGCCAGTGAATGAAGACGAAGGCTGCGGCAACGCCCGTCACGAAGGCCCACCAGAACCACCGGTCGAAGCGCGCGCCCGCCAAGAGGGCAACGCCGACGGCTATTGGTGCCACAAGACCGGCAACGCCGAGCAGGGGATTCGGAAAGCCCAGGAGCGATGCCTGCCACGAAGCCATGACATTGCCGCACGAGATGAGCGGGTTGATGTCGCAATTGAGCGTGTACTCGGGGTCGAGCAACAATCGCACGCGCTCGGTGATGAGTTCCATCGCTCCCCACCAACCGATGGCGCCCGTCATGATGAGAAAGATGCCCATGCCGATCGGTCGGCGAGAGGTATACGGGTTGTCGAGGGCAGCGCTGTCAGTGGTGGTCACTCGTCAATTATCGCGGCCGTGACGAACGTTCGGTGGGGTCGAAGGTCCTGAGGTGGCGAGTCCGTGCGATAATGAGGGCCAGTCGTCGCCAGCCGCGCTCGCGATGACAGACAGACAAGCTTTCTGGGCGTTACCAGACCAGTATTGCGGCACCGATTGCCGCGACCGCGGGGAATAGCCAGTTTCCTCAGCTCCACCGCCGTGACAGGGCAGGTGAGGCGGCAGTGCCCGACCGTGACAGGGTCAGCATCGCCAGCGTCAGCCAGCGCAGCACTCGATACCGGGGGCGCGGCCGACCACAACAGAACAGTTTCGGCGAAAGACCTTTCTTTCACCCAAGATTTCCCGTTTGGGCGCGGCCCACACGGTTGAGGAGTGCACCAGCGATGGTGAGTGACGAGAACGACAAAACAGCCAAGAAGCGCACGCGACTGTTCGCATCCCGTGCCCCCAAGAAGGCCAGTGACCACGCCGCTCAGGGCGAGCCCGGGTTCGATGGCGGCCCGCTCGCTGAGCCGGCTGACGAAACCGACGCGCTGACGACGGATGCGGCTGCGGCCGCGGCCACTGAACCCGCGCCCGCAGAAGCGGCGCCCGACCACGCTGCGCCGGCCGACGCCGAGCCGGTCGAGCCCGCTGCTGCTGCCGAACCCGTGGCCGCCGAACCGGCCGCGCACTCGTTCCCCGAGCTCAAGCCCGAGTCGACCACGTCGCTCTTGTTCTTCGCGCCGCCGGTTGAGGTGACGTCGCCCCGCGCTTCCGCGTCAGGCGCTGCTCGCAGTGGCCGGGGCCCGTTCGACCTCGACGAGACGGACGAGGGCACGGTCACGAGTCGCCGCCGCTCACGGTCACGCCGCACGCGCGGCGGTGCCGAGGGTGACGCCTCGCGCGCCGACTCCGACACGCGCGATGGCGAGACCACGACGCGCTCGCGCACGCGTCGACCCGCCGAGGTCATCACCGAGCCCCAGCGCATCAAGGGCTCAACGCGACTCGAGGCCAAGAAGCAGCGTCGCCGCGATGGCCGCGACGCCGGTCGTCGTCGCCCGGTCGTCACCGAGGCAGAGTTTCTCGCGCGCCGCGAAAGCGTCGACCGCCAGATGATTGTGCGCTCGAAAGACGGGCGCATCCAGATCGGCGTGCTCGAAGACGGCGTGCTCGTTGAGCACTACGTTGCGCGTTCGCAAGAGTCGAGCCTCATTGGCAACGTCTACCTCGGCAAGGTGCAGAACGTGCTGCCGAGCATGGAGGCCGCCTTCGTCGACATCGGTCGCGGCCGCAACGCCGTGCTGTACTCGGGCGAGGTCGACTGGGATTCTGCCGCGCTCGACAGCGACGGCAAGACGCAGCCGCGTCGCATTGAGCTCGCGCTCAAGCCCGGCGACAAGGTGCTCGTGCAGGTCACGAAAGACCCCATCGGTCACAAGGGTGCTCGCCTCACGAGCCAGGTGAGCCTGCCCGGTCGCTACCTCGTCTACGTGCCCAATGGGTCGATGAGCGGCATCAGCCGCAAGCTGCCCGACACCGAGCGTGCGCGCCTCAAGAAGATCCTCAAAGAGGTGTTGCCCGAAAACGTGGGCGTCATCGTTCGCACGGCGGCCGAGGGCGCCACCGAAGAGCAGTTGACGCTTGATGTGCAGCGCCTGACGAGCCAGTGGGCCGACATCAGCCAGCAACTCGAGAAGACGCCCGCGCCCGCGTTGCTACACAGCGAGCCCGATCTGCTCATCAAGATCATTCGCGACGTCTTCAACGAAGACTTCCGCTCGCTCGTCATTAGCGGTGCGGATGCCCAGCAGACGATCGAGGCCTACTTGCGAGGCGTCGCTCCCGACCTGCTCGATCGCGTGCAGAAGCACGAGGGCGATCGCGACCCCTTCGACGAGTACCGCATCTCGGAGCAAATCGAGAAGGCGCTCGACCGCAAGGTGTGGTTGCCCTCGGGTGGATCGCTCATCATCGACCGCACCGAGGCCATGACCGTTGTTGACGTCAATACGGGCAAATTCGTCGGCTCGGGCGGCAACCTCGAAGAGACCGTCACGAAGAACAACCTCGAAGCGGCCGAAGAGCTTGTGCGTCAGCTTCGCTTGCGCGACATCGGCGGCATCATCGTCGTTGACTTCATCGACATGGTGCTCGAGTCGAACCGTGACCTCGTTTTGCGCCGCCTTATGGAGTGCTTGAGCCGCGACCGTACGAAGCACCAGGTTGCCGAAGTGACGAGCCTCGGTCTCGTGCAGATGACGCGTAAGCGCTTGGGCCTCGGCCTGCTCGAAACCTTCAGCGAGGCCTGTGAGACGTGCGCGGGTCGCGGTCTCATCGTGCACCACGAGCCCGTGGTGCGTCACCGTCAGGGCTCTGACACCGCGGCCAACGGCGGCGGCATCGGCGGCTCGAACGGGCGACGTCGCGGCGGCTCGGGCAATGGCTCGGGATCGGCCGGTGGTCAGAACGGCTCTGGCCGTGGATCGGCCCCCAAGTCGGGAACCACGACGGCGGCACACGCCATCACCGACGACGTGAGCCGTGCTGTAGCGGCCATCGCGGCGAAGACCGTGCACCACGATTCTCCCGTCACCGGGGCTATCGAGTTGCCGTCGCCCGCGACTGCCGACGCCGAGGCGGCCACTCCTGCCATTGACGTGCTCGACATTCCCGTCGCCAAGAAGCAAGGCCGCGGCCGCGCCCCGATCGACCCGACGACGGCCGACCAACTGCTCGGCTCGGTTCTCGAGGCGTTGCCCGAGCCGCCCGCACCGGGAACGCGCAAGCGTGCCTCACGCCGGGTGTCGAGCGGCACCATCACGACGCAAGCGACGCCCGACGCTCCATAGAGTCGGCGCCAAGGCGCTCTCTCTAAGATTCTCGGTGTGACGACTTCTGACCAGACTGCTCGTTCGGCCAGTAGGCCGGGCGACAGCGGCGACGGTCAGCACGCGGGCCACGACCACGCTGGCCACGACCACGCTGGTCATGACCACGCGGGACATGACCACGACGCCGTGCCCGTGCGGCGCCGCGCCCGCGGCGTGCATGTTGCCTGGGCCGTCGGTGCGACCGTGGTGCTCGGCGCACTCGTGGCGGTGCGGGCGATCACGGCCGAGCAACTTGACCCGAGCATCCCGAACCCGATTCAAGACCTGCTCACGCTCTCGACGAGCGTCATCATCGAGTCGTTGCCGTTCATCATGCTCGGTATTGCGCTCTCGGTGCTCGTGCAAGTGTGGATTCCCGAAAGCTGGTTGCTGCGCATTTTGCCGCGCAACCCCTGGGGTCGCCGCGCGGTCATCTCGCTCTTCGGCATGTTCTTGCCCGTTTGTGAGTGCGGTAACGTGCCGCTCGCGCGAGGGCTCGTGCGCCGCGGGTTTACCGTCTCTGAGTCGATGACGTTTCTCATCGCCGCGCCCATTCTCAACCCCGTCACGATCATCACGACGCATCAGGCGTTCGGCTTCGATGACGGCATTCTCGTCGCGCGATTGCTCGGTGGCTTCGCGATCGCCAACATTCTCGGCTGGCTGTTTAGCAAGCACCCTGAGCCGATGAGCCTGCTGAGCGGCCGCTTCGCGGAAGAGTGCCGCATCGACGACGGGCACGGGCACGGCCGCGACCGTCGGCAGCAGACGCTTGATTTGTTCGTGCGCGAGTCGAGCATCCTGATGCCGGCGCTCGTCATCGGCTCGCTCATTGCCGGCGCCATTCAGGTCATCGTGCCGCGCGACGTTCTCGTGGCTCTGGGGAGCGACCCGCTCTACAGCGTGCTCGCGATGATGGTGCTCGCATTCATCATCTCGGTGTGCTCGAACGTCGACGCCTTCTTCATCTTGCCGTTCGCCTCGACCTTCTTGCCCGGTTCGATCGTGGCCTTCTTGGTCTTCGGCCCCATCGTCGACATCAAGATGCTCGCCCTCATGCGCACGACCTACTCGACCCGCACGCTCGTGCAATTGACAACCGTCGTGGCGCTGCTGAGTCTCGCCCTCGGATTGGTGGTGAATTACCTTGCCTGAGTCGACACCCCGCGGCACCCTGTGGCGCGCCGTTCAGCGCTGGCGCGGCGTCGTGATCATGAGCGTCATGGCGGCAATCACCCTGTGGCTCGCCGTCTCTGGTCAGCTCGTGCTCTACATCCACCCGCGGTATGTCGTCTTCACCGTCACCATGTCGATCATCGCGGTCATTGCCGCCATCGCCGCGGTCTCGAGCCCGCGGCACCACGACGATGAGGGACTGCCGCTTCCGCCTCGTCGCTCGCGCGCCATCGGAATCGCGGCGGCCGGGCTTGCCGGCGCGTTCGCCCTCGGCATGGTCGTCATCCCGCCCGCCACGCTCAGTACGGCGACGGCTCAACAGCGAGAAATCAACGCGACCGCAAGCGATGATGCCGAGACGCTTGCTGCGGCATCCGCGGCCGACGCGGCGACCGTCGCCACTTTCACGGTGCGCGAGTGGTCAACGGTTCTTCGGCAAACGAGCGATCTCGCGTTCTTCGATGGCAAGCCGGCGACCGACCTGCTCGGGTTCGTCACGGCCGACGCCGAAGACCCTGACTCGATCTTCTACATCTCGCGATTCGCCGTGACGTGTTGCGCAGTCGACGCCCAGCCACTCGGCGTGCCCGTCTACCTTCCCGGGTGGGCCGAGCTCTACCCGCCCGACACGTGGGTGCAGGTGTCGGGCCCGTTTGAGAGCAACCCGTCACGCTCGAGCACGAAGCCTGTCGTGCTGATTCCCGATCGTGTCGAGGCGGTGGACCAGCCGAGTGAGCCCTACCTCTTCTGACCCCTCCGACACCGCACTGCCGGCCGCCCGTCGCGTGGCCGCGCACTCGCAGCGATTGCGCGAGCAGCGCGAGC
>CALRWH020000124.1:0-6651 GCA_943371805.1 Pseudomonas synxantha
GAGCGCAGCGGTCGCACTCGCCGACCTCGAGGGGCTTGCCGCCGTCAGCATGCGGCACCTCGCGGCCGAGCTCGGGGTCGTGCCGATGGCGCTCTACAAGCACGTCGCTGACAAAGACGACCTCGTGGCCGCCATGATCGACCTCGTCGTCGCCGGGTATGCGGCACCGCCACCGGGGCTTGAGTGGCGCGAGGCGGTGCGGAGGCGGGTACTGGGGGCGCGGGATGCTCTGCTCGAGCATCCGTGGCTCCGACCGGCCATCGAAACGGCGACGCAACGCACCCCGTCGGTACTCGGGCACATGGACGCTGTGGCCGGAGAGTTTGCCGCCGGAGGCCTCTCGTACGACCTCGTGCACCACTCAATGCATGCCCTTGGGCACCGCATTTGGGGGTTCAGCCCCGAAGCCTTCTCGAGCCCCCCGGCTCCGGGCGCCCCGCCTGCGCCCGCACCGTCGGCTGAGGAGCAGGCGGCGATGATGGCAGCGATGGCACAGCGGTTTCCGCACATTTCGGCTATCGCCATCGAGACGGCAACCCGGCACCCGCTGGGCGCGTGTGATGAGCAGTTCGAGTTTGAGTTCACCCTCGACCTACTGCTCGAGGCTGTTGCCCGTTTGCACACCTCCGGGTGGTCGTCGAGCTGACCCGTCGGCACCGGGGGCTCCTCCCCAGTCGCGCCCGTGCCCGCCCGACTCCCTGTTCAGGGTTCTCAGCGCAAAGCGACCGACGGGATGCCCGCATCATGTGCGCGGGCGCCGGCGTTCTCCGGCACGAATCGTCGGCGCCCACCCGGCGTCACACAGTGGCGTCGGCACGACCTTCGACGTTCAGGAGCACGCCATGACCGACATCATTACCCTCACCGGCCTCGTGGCCACCAACCCGCGACACATCGTGACGAGCGAGGGACTCTCGATCACGTCGTTTCGACTCGCCTCGAATCAACGTCGCTTCGATCGCACCCAAAACGCGTGGGTCGACGGCGACACCAACTGGTACACCATTACCGCATTTCGTCAGCTGGGCACCCACGTCGCGACGTCGGTCGAGAAGGGGCAACGCGTCATCGTGACGGGGCGCGTGCGCATTCGCGACTGGGAGAGCGGAGAGAAGTCCGGAACCACGATTGAAGTCGATGCCGAGTCGATTGGGCACGACCTCGCGTGGGGGCGCGCGACGTTCACGCGCAGCGTGATGTCGTCGAAACCCGAGGGCACTGATGAGTCGGGGGCTACGACTGACGCCGCGCGTGATGCCTTCGCAGCGCCCGAGCCCCGAGACGAGCCGGTCGCACTCGATGGTGACAGTGATGAGCGCCAGCTCGTAACGAATGGCTCAACCGCCACTCCGTTCTGACCAGGCAGACGACCCACTCTAACGAACGCGAATCCCCCCGCGCTGCCACAGAGTGACGGCAGCGACGCGGGGGTTCGCGTTTTCTCCCGTGTCGAGCCCAAGGGCCAAGAACAGACGATTCAGCATCGTCTCGACGGCCCGCACCGAGGTTCCTCTGGCTTCGGCGAGTGCCCGTGTCGACGCGCCTTCGGCCAACATGCGCAAAACCTCCGCTTGCGCGGCTGTCACGGTCGGCACATCATCATCAGCTCGGGAGGATCGAAAGCGATCACTGTCTCGCGCCTCTCCGCTGATCGACCTGTGCACGGCGTCGGCGAGGTCTTCGATGCGCGCGAGTTGTGACTTGACGAGATAGATCGCCGTTGACGGAATCTTGCCGGGGTTTGACACGGCTAACTTGGGCGAGCGATGAGATGTCAATACGACGAGACCCACCCACGGAAACTCATCGGCGACGGTCTGCAGCAATTCAGCGCCTGTTTCGGTCGTGCCGAAGTTCAAGTCGCTAACGATTGCGTGCGGATCGACAGCACGCACGGCGTCAAGGGCCTCGGCGACCGTTGTCGCTGTCGTCACGGTAAAGCCCTTGGCGGCGAGCCCTCCACTGACGAGCGAGAGCGTGAACGTGTCGTCGTCGGCAACAACCACGCGCAATGATCGGGACTCTGCGTCATTCATCGTCTACCCTCTCGGCTGATCGATGCTCACGAAGAGTATCGCGAATAGTCGTCAAGAGTTGACTGGTCGTAAAGGGCTTGGCGATGAACCGCGATATTCCGAGGCCAATCGCAGCCGTTGCGGGGCCGCCCGCGGTGAACCCACTCGCCGCAATAATCGGGATGCTCGGGTGGTGCTCTTCGAGATAGGCGCTCGTGGCGGCTCCATCCATGACCGGCATCATCATGTCGGTAATGACGAGGTCGATGGTGTGAACGCCACTGTCGATCAGGTCAATGGCCTCGCGGCCATTGCTCGCCGTGAGTGCGCGGTAGCCGTGCAATTCGAGTGAGGTGGCGGTGACGTGGCGAATGTCGTCATCGTCATCGATGACGAGAATCGTCTCGCCATTGCCACGAGGGAGCGCAGTCACCGATTCGGTGACCGACGCCGGTTCTCGCACTCCGTGCGTGTCGACAGGTAGGCCGACGAGAAAGCGCGCTCCGTGGCCTGGCTCGCTATAGACCTGCATGAATCCACCGTGGCTACGAATAATGGCCAGCGACGTGGCTAACCCGAGGCCTGTTCCCTTACCGGGGGGCTTCGTTGTGAAGAAGGGCTCGAAGATCTTCTCTTGCACCCCAGCGTTCATGCCGTGACCCGAGTCTTCTACGCCGATGACAATGTACCGGCCGGGAGCGGCTGAGTGGCTGACCGAGAGGTAACCCTCGTCGACGTCGAGTTCGTTGGCGGTGACCGTGAGGCGCCCGCTCGCCCCCATCGCGTCGCGGGCGTTGGTGGCCAGATTGACCAACACCTGCAGCAGCTGGGTGGGGTCTCCGATGGTGCCCGCGAGTTCAGGCTCTCGACTGACCTTCAGCTCAATGCCCTCCGGAAGCATGTCGCGTGTGATGTCGACGAACTCATCGACGAGGCGATCGACATCCACGTCGATGCGCCGACCGTCAACACCACGCACGAATGACAACACTTGGCGCACCATGTCGGCCCCACGCTTGACAGCGGTCTCGGTAGAGGCGAGAAGGGCGCGCCGGGTCGCATCGTGTTCATCGACGGCGAGCAATTGCACCGACATCAAGATCGGAGTCAGCACGTTGTTGAGGTCATGGGCGATGCCGCCGGCGAGGGTGCCGAGCGCCTCCATGCGCTGAGCCCTCAGTCGAGCATCCTGTTCGCGACGCCACTCGGTGATGTCGCTATTGACCGCAAGAATGAGAGGTTTTTCGCCGTCAGGGCCAGGAATGACTTGCCACCGACAATCGACAACGAGCGGGCGACCATCGCGCGTCACCTGATGCACCTCGTCGGCGAAGTAGCCGTCACGCAACGTCATGGCCGAGGCTTCGTCGAGGTGAGTTGTGTCGTCGTAGATCAGCTCGCTCACGCGGCGCCCCATGGCCTCATCGCGAGACCACCCGTACAGCTCTTCTGCCGCTTTGTTCCAGTACTGCACGCGATAGTCGAGGTCGCGCACGATGATGGCGTCGCGAGCAGCATCGAGAAGCGCCGCTTGCTGTTCGATTCGAGCCTGCGCCTCGCGCGCCGCGGTTCGGGATTGTTCGTCGGCGGTGACGTCGCGCACATAGACCGCAAGACCATCGTTGGTCGGATACGCGGTGCACTCGATCCATTGCCTCGGGGCGAACGCGACTCCGCGATAGACACAGCGCTGCTGAGTCTCGAGCGCGGTCGCGAAGCACTCGCGAAAGCCCGCGCCCTCGTTGCCTGCGAAGACTTCAGAGAGCGTCAGAGACACCACGTCACGACCGGTTCGGTGCACCAGCTCGACCGCGTGTTGATTGACAAACGTGATCGAGCCATCGGCTGCGGTGAAAATGATCCCGTCGGCGATCGAGTCGAGGGTCAGGCGCAGTCGGGTCTCCAAAGCTCGCTCTCGTTCCCGCGCTGCTGCCATGTCAGAGACATCCCAAATGGCGCCGTATGCGCGCACGACCCGACCGTCAGAATCGCGCTCGGCCTCGCCAATGGTTCTAATGGTGAGTCGATCGCCCGTGGTCGAGTACATGATCGACTCGATCTCGAACGGGGTTCCGTGGGCCAGGCACTCGCGGACGAGTGATTCCATGACTGATCGCTCGTGATTCGGCATCCGCGCCCACGCGAGCGCCGTGATGTCGGTGAGGGTCGGATCGATGCCGAGAATCACTCGAGCACCCGGCGACATGGCAACGGCACCCGACGTGGCATCGACCGACCACCCCCCGAAGCGAGCAAGCCGTCCGGCAAGCCGCACGAGGTCGTCACTCTGTCGTGCTTCGAGATCGTGTTGTTCGACGGCGGTCAGGTTGATCGATGTGCCGTAAACACCGACGACCTCGTCGCCGATGTACAACGGCAGCAGGGTGACCTCGGCAACGAATGATTCGCCGCTCGATGAGGTTCCCGTGCCTCGGTAGCGAGCGGCTTCGCCGGCAAGGCTTCGGGCAACGGCTGTACGAATCTGATCAGGGTCGGTCGAGCGCGACGATGCATCAAAGGGTCGACCGATGAGCTGATGCTCAGCGAGTCCCAGCGCATCGCACAAGTGGGCGTTCGCCATCAGCACGGTGCCCTCAGCATCGATCACGAAGGCGGCATCGAAGCTGTGCCGCGTCGCCACGCGCAGTGCATCCACGAGCGTTGGGAGGTCGTGGGGTGCGTCTGGCGCTGGTGTCGTCACGATGACCCCGAGACCTGGCCCGCTTGTGCCGCGAGCAAGTGACCCACGTGACTGGCCAATTCATCGAGCTCAATGGGCTTGCGGGCAAAGGCGCACAGTGGTCCGACGACACCGGCGGGCGGTTGCGATTCACCACTGAGAACGAGCACTGCCACACTCGGGTCGATTTCCCGAAGAGCATCGAGGGTGCTGTGTACCGAACCACCGGGCATGTTGACATCGAGAATTACGAGACGCGGGAGGCTTTCGCGCGCGATCGCGACCGTTTCGGTCGCGTCGACCGCTTCGTGCACCTCATGCCCGAGGCGCGCGAGCGCCATGCGCAACACGCCGCGCACGAGGGCATCGTCATCGGCGACGAGCACCGTCGTGCGCACAACCTGTGGCGCGCTCATGCCTGCAGTGTACGACGAGCGACCGGCGCGCGCCTCCCGGTTAGTACCGCGTTAGCGGTCGTCAGGAAGAGGTGATTCGTCGTCTCCCGTGGCGATGCGTTCGAGATCTCGTGAAATCGCCCGCACGTGATCGAGAACGGCCGTTGCGAGCTCTCGAGTTTGGGTGTCGGTCGCGTCGCCGTTGGCATGAAAGTTGAGGGCCATGATGCACGCCGCGATTCGCCCTTGCACTGGGCCATGCATGAGGTCAGACAAGCGTTGGTGCTCGCGAGCCACGATCTGCTCGTTGGCTGCTCGCTGGGCGGCGAGCTCGGCGCGCAACACGGCGAGACGAGCATCCGCCTCGGTGTTGGCATCGGACATCACGATCGCGGAGTAGTACATCGCGCTCGCGATCGTCAGGCTGATCGCGAGCAACGGAACCACGATCATCCCGTGCCAGGTAATGGGGTCGATTCCGCTGTTGAGCATGAGGTAGCAGCTGATGACGATGCTCAGCACGAGGGCGATGCCATTGATGCGTTGGCCCTGTGTGACGAGCAGTGACGGTCGTACGGCTCCGACGATGGTGGGCACCAGACCGAGTACGAGCCCGGCCGCAGCTGTCGACACCATGAACTCGAGCGCTGCCAGGGGCCCGAAAATGCGCCACACGTCGAAGAGAACGAGCACGACGGTTGATCCGGTGACGAGCGCGGCCGACAGCCACGGAAGCCGTGGCGGAACGTCGAGCGCTCGACGCAGACCAGCGCGGGAGATGGGGGTGTTCGTCACCGCGCCGCCTGCCGAATCCAGTAGGTCAGCCGTGTGGTCATGAAGACGCGAGAGGCGCAAGCTCAGTTCGGCCACCGACGCGCTGTCGAGTGACCCGCGAGTAGCCTCGAGGCTCGATTGCAGATCACTGAGCGCGGGCGCAAGAGACCCAGCGACGGCATTGCGCAGTTGTTGCTGAACCACTGCGCGCGACTCGTCGGTGTGCGGCTGTTCATTTTCTAACTCAAACTCGGTGACGTCGAGCGCTCCGAGTACTGCTCGTCGGCGTTCGAATTGAGCCACGGCGTAGACCATGGCAGGTAGCCACACGACGCTCGCGAGAAGCCAGATGGCAATGCGGGATGCGAATTCAGGATCGACGCCCGCGACCCGTTCGGCAATGACGCCCGCAGCAAGACCGCGGGCGACCGCGGCAAGTGCCCACAGGGCGAACACCGTGGGGAGGGGCATGAGGGGGTGCCGACGGCGAGCGATCGCTCCGCCGAGCAGAATGATGCCTCCGGCAACGACGTGTTGAACAGCCGCTGAGACGAGCGGCCACCACCACGCGGGGTACGGAGTTGTTGACTCTTGCAGCAGCACGAGCAACGTCGTTGGCGGCAGCAAGCCCACGAGAAACAGCCAGTGCGCCGCCCACGGCCCACCGAGAGCTTCACGAAGGGTCATGGGCGCCTCTGCCTCTGCTCTCGACTCTGCCACGCGTGGCGAACCACTCGGGATTCGCTCACCCTGCCATAGAAAGACGAGCGGCCGCTCTTGGTCTCAC
>CALRWH020000125.1:0-6476 GCA_943371805.1 Pseudomonas synxantha
CGCCTCATGACCATCACCCATCCCGTGGGCCTTGCGCCGGCGGATCGCGCCGTGCGTTTGCTCGGCGGCGACCTGACCGAGACGGCCCTGCGGCTGCACCTCGACGGACTCACGGGCGTCGACGCCGTCGGCCTCGAGCAACGCGCCGCGGGACTCAGCACGCGCTCGATCAAGACGAGCTCGAAGGCGTGGGCACTCGACACGATCATTCGCACGTGTGACCTCACGACGCTCGAGGGTGCCGACACTCCCGGCAAGGTGCGCTCGCTCGTTGCCAAGGCGATCACGCCCGACGCGAGCGACCCGACCACGCCGAGCGTTGCGGCTGTGTGCGTCTACGGCGACATGGTGGGCTACGCCGTCGAAGCGCTGGGCAGCCGGCACGCCGCCGGGGGTACGGAGGGCATCCAGGTGGCCGCCGTCGCTACGGCATTCCCCTCGGGGCGCGCGAGCCTCGCGATCAAGCTCGCCGACACGCGTGATGCCGTGGCCGCGGGCGCCGATGAGATCGACATGGTCATCGACCGCGGCGCGTTTCTCAGTGGTCAGTACGGCGTCGTGTTTGACCAGATCGTCGCGGTGCGCGAGGCGTGCATGCGCCCCGACGGCAGTCACGCGCACCTCAAGGTCATTCTCGAGACGGGCGAGCTGCAGACCTACGACAACGTCAAGCGGGCATCCTGGCTCGCGATTCTCGCCGGAGCCGACTTCATCAAGACGTCGACGGGCAAGGTGAGCCCCGCGGCGACGCTGCCCGTCACGCTGCTCATGCTCGAGGTCATTCGCGACTGGCACCGCCTCACCGGCGAGAAGATCGGCATGAAGCCCGCTGGCGGCATCCGTGCCTCGAAAGATGCCGTGCGCTACCTCGTCACGGTTGCCGAAACCGTGGGCGAAGAGTGGCTCACCCCGCAGCTGTGGCGCTTCGGCGCCTCGAGCCTTGTCAACGACGTGCTGCTGCAGCGCCAGAAGATGCGAACCGGTCACTACAGTGGCCCCGATTACGTGACGGTGGACTAGATCATGGCTTTTCTCGAGTACGCAGCGGCGCCCGAGTCGGCGTCGATCCTGAACCTCAAGGCGCAATACGGCCTCTTCATCGACGGTGAGTTTGTCGACGGCCACGGCGAGGTCTTCGACACCATTTCGCCCGCGACCGAGCAGGTCATCGCGAGCATCGCGCAGGCAACCGCCGGAGACGTGGATGTTGCGGTCGCCGCCGCGAGGCGCGCCTACGACCGCGTGTGGTCGCGCATGTCGGGCAGTGATCGCGGTAAGTACCTCTTCCGCATCGCGCGGCTCGTGCAAGAGCGTGCCCGCGAACTCGCGGTGGCCGAAAGCCTCGACAACGGCAAGCCCATTCGTGAGACGCGCGATGTCGATGTTCCGCTGGTCGCCGCGTGGTTCTTCTACTACGCCGGCTGGGCCGACAAGCTCGAGCACGCCGGCCTTGGCCCGAACCCTCGCGCGCTCGGGGTGGCCGCGCAGGTCATCCCGTGGAACTTTCCGCTGCTCATGCTCGCGTGGAAGATCGCCCCGGCTCTCGCCGCCGGCAACACCGTCGTGATCAAACCCGCCGAAACGACCTCGCTCACGGCGATGCTGTTCGCCGAGATTCTGCAGCAGGCCGACCTGCCCGCGGGTGTCGTCAACATCGTGACGGGCCCCGGCGCAACCGGCCAGGCTCTCGTGACCCACGACGACGTCAACAAGGTCGCCTTCACGGGTTCGACGAATGTCGGCCGGATGATCGCGCGCCAGGTCGCCGGAACCCAGAAGCGCCTCACGCTCGAGCTCGGCGGCAAGGCCGCCAATATCGTCTTCGACGATGCGCCCATGGATCAGGCGATCGAGGGCATCGTCAACGGCATCTTCTTCAACCAGGGTCACGTGTGCTGCGCGGGCTCCCGTCTGCTCGTGCAAGAGAACGTGCACGACGAGGTCATCGATCGCCTCAAGGCGCGGCTTTCGACCCTGCGCATGGGCGACCCGCTCGACAAGAACACCGACATCGGGGCGATCAACTCGGCCGCACAACTCGAGCGCATTCGCACCCTGAGCGACACGGGCGAGAGCGAGGGCGCCGAGCGATGGACCGCCGATTGCCGCATCCCCGAGAAGGGCTTCTGGTTCGCGCCCACGATCTTCACCAAGGTGAGCGCGGCGCACGCGATTGCGCGCGAAGAGATCTTCGGCCCCGTGCTCTCGGTGCTCACGTTCCGCACGCCGGCTGAGGCAATTGCGAAGGCCAACAACACTCCCTACGGCCTCTCGGCCGGCATCTGGACCGAGAAGGGCAGCCGCATGCTCGCTCTCGTCGACCAGTTGCGCGCGGGCGTGGTGTGGGCGAACACCTTCAATCGCTTCGACCCTGCATCACCCTTCGGCGGCTACAAAGAGTCGGGCTACGGCCGCGAGGGCGGCCGCCACGGGCTGGCTGCCTACCTGGAGGCGAGCGGGTGGGATGCTCCGGCATCGCTGAGCGCAGCATCCAGTGCCCCATCCGATGGCGGGCGGGCCGCCCGAAAGCCCAAGCAGACCCGGAAGGCGGTCGCGAAGTGAGCCGACTCACCGTGCCCAAGACGTACAAGCTCTACATCGGCGGCAAGTTTCCGCGCAGCGAGAGCGGACGCACCTACGAGGTCGTCGCCTCTGACGGCAGCTTCCTCGCCAACGCCGCCCAGGCCTCGCGCAAAGACGCCCGCGATGCCGTGGTTGCGGCTCGTGCAGCGGTCGGTGGCTGGTCAGGCGCCACGGCCTACAACCGTGGCCAAGTGATTTACCGCATTGCTGAGTTGCTCGAGGGGCGCCGTGCGCAGTTCGTCGACGAGATCGCGTCGACCGAGGGCGTGTCGGTTGCCGATGCGAGCGCACAGGTCGATCTCGCGATCGACGTGTGGGTCTGGTACGCCGGCTGGGCGGACAAGTACGCGCAGGTGGCGGGCAACGCCAACCCCGTGTCGGGGCCGTTCTTCAACCTCTCGGTGCCCGAGCCGACGGGCGTCGTGGCCGCGGTCGCGCCGCAAGGCGTGACGGGTGGCTCGTTGCTCGGCCTCGTCTCGGTGATCGCGCCGATCGTCGTGAGTGGCAACACCGTCGTGGTTGTCGCCGACGAACGCGCGCCGCTCTCGGCCATCTCGCTCAGCGAAGTGCTGGCGACGTCAGATGTTCCCGGCGGCGTCATCAATATGCTCACGGGTTCGGCGGCGGAGATCATGCCGTGGCTCGCGTCGCACGCCGACGTCAATGCGCTCGACCTTTCCGGCGCCGGATCGATCACGGGCGCCAAGGGCGAAACCTGGGTCGACTTGCAGTTGGCGGCGGCCGAGACGCTCAAGCGTGTCGTGCCGCCCGTCGCGGGCATTCCGCGCCCGGCGCTCGAGCGCATCACGGCGTTCGTCGAGACGAAGACGGTCTGGCACACGAAGTCGATGCTCTAGGTCGCTCAGGCGGGTACTACCGCGGCTCATCTTCTCGCGTGTGGGCGCTGCTGCGTGCGGCACTGTGGCGTCGCCGGGTCAGGCCGCTGAGCTCTACCGCCTGCGGCGATGGGAGCGACTCACGGTCTCGCGCCCGAACGCCGCGGGGTGCGCTCATGTGCGTCACGTTGCTTCAACGGAATCGGAACATAGTGATCTTTGCTTGATTTTTTCCGATTCCGTTGAAGCGTGTGCAGGCCGAGTGCCCTGGGGTCAGCGTCGAGCGGGGGTGAGCCTCGAGCCGAGGTGCTGCCTAGGGCCGGAGTGAAGCGACGAGCCGGGGTGCAGCGAGAGGTCGAGGTAAAGGTGAGGGCCGTGGCGACTAGGCAGCGGGGAGTCGCGAGAGAGCGTCGGCGGCCGACAGGGGCGGTGCACCTGATTGCGCCGCGCGAACCAGGCCGACGAGGGCTGCGTTGACCGGCGTGGGGACGCCGAGCGAATTGCCGTAGTCGACGATCGCGCCGTTGATCGCGTCAACCTCGGTCGTGCGACCGCGACGGATGCTCTGCAGCATCGACGCTGGGTTGGGCACGTCGCCCATGCCGGCGGCGAGGTGCTGGGCGAGCTCGGCGGCCGCGGCGGTGCCCCCCGTACGCACGCGAGCGACGGCTTCGGCATCCACGGCTCCGATGCGACCCCACGCGATGCCCGCGGCATCGCCGACCGCGACGGTCTCGACCATGCCGCGCGCGAGTACCGCTCGAAGCCGGGGGTCGGTGATTGTCTGCTGCACGCTCAGGCCGGTGATCGCGGGCAGGGCGTTGACCTGGTTGATGAGCAGCTTGGTCCACTGGGCGCCGCGAATGTTGTCGGCGAGCACGAGTTCGGCGGGCAGCGCTTCGCGCAGCAGGGGTTCGGCGACGGCAAGCGCGGCAGCGTCACCGCCGAGCGTGAGGCCGTTAGGGCCGGTGACGGTGATGTGGCCGGGGCCCGTGAGGCTCACGGCGAAGAGCGCGAGGCCGATCGCGACGGGGGAGTGCGGCAGGGCATCCCGCACCGCGTCTTCTCCGCCGAGACCGTTCTGAAGCACGAGCACGGGCGTGCCGTCGTGCGTTGTCCACGGGGCGAGAGCCTCGGCAGAATCGTGCGCTTTCGTCGCCAACACGATGAGGTCGACGATGTCGTTCGGGATGCTGCGCACGAGTTCGACCGGCGCCACCCACTCACCCCAGCCGCCGTCGACGCGCAGCCCGGCGTGGGCAATCGCCTCGGCATGCTCGCCGCGCGCGGTCACGAGCACCTCGTGCCCCGCGCGCGCGGCCAGTGCGGCCACGAGGCCGCCGACCGCGCCCGCTCCGATCACCGCGATGCGCATGCTCGCCAGCCTAGGCGCGAGAGCCGCACCGGCCGAGTAGCCCGCTCGCGCTAGCGTGGAGTCGTGCCTACCGGATTGCTGCTCGTCGACAAGCCGCAGGGTCTCACGAGCCACGACGTCGTCGCCCGCGCCCGCCGCGCGCTCGGCACCCGCAAGGTCGGTCATGCGGGCACTCTCGACCCCATGGCGACGGGCCTGCTCACGCTCGGAGCCGGATCGGCCACGCGCTTGCTCACCTACCTCGTCGGCCTGGACAAGACCTACGAGACGACCATGCGACTCGGCGCCGCGACGACGACCGACGACGCCGAAGGCGAGGTTGTCATGACGGCCGACCCGGCGGCGGTAGCGGCGGTGACCGACGAGGCGCTCGCGGCGGGAATCCGGGCACTGACCGGTGAGATTGACCAGCGGCCCAGTTCGGTCAGTGCGATCAAGGTCGACGGCAAGCGCGCCTACGATCGCGTGCGCGCGGGCGAAGAGGTCGAACTGGCGTCGCGCCGCGTCACGATCAGTGCGTTCGAGGTGCTGGCCGTGCGCCGCACTGGCGCCGCGATCGACGTGGATGCCCGCATCGACTGCAGCTCGGGCACCTACATTCGCGCCCTCGCGCGCGACCTCGGGGCGGCTCTGGGCATCGGCGGGCACCTCACGGCCTTGCGGCGCACACGCGTGGGGCCGTTCGAGGTGGCCGACGCCGTGAGTCTCGAAGCGCTGGCCGAGCAGGGCGCAAGCCTGCTCGCGAGCCCCGCGAAGGTTGCCGCACAACTGTTCCCGGTGCTCGAGGTTGACGCCGCTCAGGCCCGCGACCTCGGGCACGGCAAGCTGCTCACCGTGCCAACGCACCCCGACGCCGAGCCGGTCGCCGCGGTAGAGCGGGGATCAGGCGGCGAGCATCCCGATCGCCTCGTCGCCCTCATCAGCGTGCGTCAGGGTCGCGGTCGTACGCTGGTCGGGTTCCCGCCCGAGACTGCTCAGGAGGCCCCCCAGTGATCGAGTGGTTCACCACGATCGCCATCATCGTGAGCGTCATCGCGGGCCTCGCCGCCCTCGTGCTCGGCGGCATCGGCCGCAAGCCTGATGACTACAGCGTGCTTCCTACGGCGGCCGTGGCGCTCGTGCTGCTCGTGCAGATCGTCATCGGCATCGTCGCGCCGTTCGTCGGCAACGAGCCCACGGGAGACATCGTCGAGTGGTGGATCTACCTCGTCGTGGCCCTCGTGCTGCCCGTCGCGGCCATCGGCTGGGCCCTCGTCGACCGCACACGCTGGGCCACGGTCGTCATGGGAGTCGCGAGCCTCGCCGTCGCCGTCATGGTGTTTCGCATGAACCAGATCTGGTTCGTGCAGGGCGTTGCCCTCGTCAGCTGACAAAGCTGGTGACGGATGCTCGCGTCGCGATAGCGTGCCTGCATGCCCCTGACTGTTGAGCGCGACGGCATCGTGCGCGTCGAGGTCTTCAAGAAGCCGCACTGGTACATCGTCGATCCGGAGGCGGAGGGGGGCTTTGACCCGGCGCTCAAATCCCTCCTGCAGTCGTTGAAGCCCACACAGAGATCTGAATGGCAGTTCATCGCTCGGGTGACCGTTTTCCTCGTTGTGTGGTTACTGGTCGGAGGCGGAATCGCCTACTTCTCGAACACGGTCCAGGGAATAGAAGCCTGGCGCGGATTGGTCTATGGC
>CALRWH020000126.1:0-6318 GCA_943371805.1 Pseudomonas synxantha
AGTTCGACTCTGCCCTCTGGTTGCGCGTGCACCTCGGCATCTATGGCGCGTGGGATTTCGCCGGCTCGGTCGCTCAGGATGCCACCCAGCGCTCGGCGGGTGGGCGCATGGGCCAGACCAACATGACCGGCACCGACCCCGATGCGGCGACGGATGCTCGCTCAACCGTCGTCGGCGAACACGAGGCATCCCTCTCCTCGATCGGGGCTCCCCGGCGCACGCGCTTGCGCATGGCCGAGGCTGAGAGTGAGAGCGCCATTGATGACGCGGCGCTCGAGGGCTTTCCGCCCGAGCCCGTGGGTCAAGTGCGCGTGCGGTTGCTCACCGAGCGCGCGGTCGCCGACCTGCGTGGGCCGACCGCGTGCGAGGTGCTCGACGCGGCGGCGGTGCAGAGCGTCATCGACGCGCTCGGCCCTGACCCGATCGTCGATGACGCCGACGCAGGGGAGGAGCGCATGCTCGCGCGCATCCGGGGCCGGCGCGTACCAATCGGGCTACTGCTCATGGACCAGTCGGTCGTGAGCGGAATCGGCAATGTGTATCGGGCCGAAATCTTGTTTCGCGCGCGCCTCGACCCGCACACGACCGGGGCCGCACTGCCCGACGACGTGATTCGCGCGCTGTGGCGCGACTGGGTGTACTTGCTGGGCGTGGGCGTTGAGACCGGCCAGATGCTCACGATGGATGGTCTCGACGAAGACGGGCAGCGTGCGGCGCTGCGCAACCGGGCTGATCGACACTGGGTCTACAAGCGCGAGGGCTTGCCGTGCCGCATCTGCCACACGAACATTGCTCTCGAGGTCGCCGCGGGCCGCAAGCTCTATTGGTGCCCGAGTTGCCAGCAGTGAGAGAGGTCACGTTATGAGGCACACGCCGCACTACTTGCTGCACGACCACGACGAGATTCGCCGACTCATTCGCGAGAACTCCTGGGTCACGATCGTGTCGAACCCACCCGGCCGCGGCATCGTGGCCTCGCACTATGCCTTCTTGCTCGATGAGGCCGCGTCGACGGGTGACGAAATCGTGCTCGTGGGCCACGTGGGCCGCCCCGACGAGCAAGCCCACGAGCTGGGGCAGCACGAGGTGCTGCTCATCGTGCAGGGCCCGCACGGCTACATTTCGCCCAGTTGGTATGACGAGGGCGACATCATTCCCACGTGGAATCACGTCACGGCGCACCTCTATGGCATGCCCGAAATTCTCAGCGACGAGCACAACCTCGAGGCGCTCGCGCACCTCACCGACCACTTCGAGCAGCACGTCGCCGAGCCGCGAGGCTTGCACCTCGACCCGGAGTACTCTCGACGTGTAGCTCGAGGCACGGTCGGCGTTCGAGTGCGAGTGACGCGCATCGATGCCCGCGCCAAGCTCAGCCAGAACAAGACACCCGAGGTGATCGAGAACATCGTCGCCGAACTCGAGGGTGACGGGCCTTACAGCCACCCCGGCTTGGCCCGCGAGATGAGGAGACACCATGACGCGCGCGATTCGTAACGCACGCCCGCTTGGCGGCCATGACCCCATCGATCTGCTCATTGACGATGGCGTCATCGTCGGCATCACCCCCGCGGGAACCGCTCCCGCCGCACTCGACGACATCGACCTCGAGGGCCGCTTCATCATGCCCGGCCTGTGGGACGAACACGTGCACCTCACGCAGTGGGCGCAACACCGCCGCCGCATTGACCTGTCGTCGGCCGAGAGTGCCGCCGAAGCCGTCGCGATCGTGCGCTCGGCCATGGCTCGCGGCGAGGCTCGCGACGCCGTCGTGGTCGGCGTGGGGTTTCGTGATGGACTCTGGCCGGATGCGCCCGCCGCCGCTCTGCTCGACACCGTCGCGAGCGACCGCCCCATCGTGCTCGTGAGCGCCGATGTGCACTGCGTGTGGCTCAACAGCGCCGCCCTCGTGCACTTCGCTGTCGAGCCCTCGGCCGGCGCCGACGGTGATGGAATCTTGCGCGAAGACGCGGCCTTCGCCATCACGGCTCGCCTCGACAGCGCGCCCGACGCTGAGCTCGACACCTGGGTTGCCGAGGCTGCGGCCGAAGCCGCGGCCCGCGGGGTGGTCGGCGTCGTCGACCTCGAGATGCGCTGGAACCGCGACGACTGGCTGCGCCGCGTCGCGAGTGGGTTCGATGCCCTGCGTGTCGAGTTTGGCGTGTATCCGCAGCACCTCGACCGCGCGATTGAGCTCGGCATGCGCTCGGGTCAGCACCTCGCGGGCACCGTGAGCGTCGGCCCGCTTAAGGTCATCACCGACGGTTCGCTCAACACGCGCACGGCGTATTGTTGCGACCCGTATCCGGATGCTCCCGCCGAGGCCTACGGCCGCCTCAACGTGCCCCCCTGCGACCTGCACCCTCTGCTCGCCCGCGGCCTCGAGGCGGGCTTCGAGCCGGCCGTGCACGCGATCGGTGATGGCGCCAACCGCTTGGCTCTCGACGTGTTTGCCAAGCTCGGCCGCGGCGGACGCATCGAGCACGCGCAACTCGTGCACGACGGTGACTTCGCCCGCTTCGCGGCGCTCGGGGTGACAGCGAGCGTGCAGCCTGAGCACGCCGTCGACGACCGCGATGTCGCCGAGCGCTATTGGCCGGGCCGCACGCGTCGGGCCTTTGCGCTTCGCTCGTTCCTCGACGCCGGCGCGCACATCGTGCTGGGGTCTGACGCGCCCGTGGCGCCGCTCGACCCGTGGATCGCGATCGCGGCCGCGACGAGTCGCACGCGCGACGGCCGCCCGGCGTTCCACCCCGAGCAGTGCCTCACCGTGGTCGAAGCCCTTGCGGCGTCGACGCGATCCCTCGTGGCGCTCGGTGAACCCGCCGACCTGGTTGCTCTCGACGTCGACCCGCTCGCCGTGAGTGCCGACGAGCTGCGCTCGATGCCCGTTGCCCTCACGATGCTCGGCGGCACCGTGACGCACGCGGCGCCCGCGCTCGGCGCCGTGTTCGCGGCGCACTAGCTGCTCCCCGCTACCGCAACTGCGAGATACGCGTCGCGAGGTCGCGCGCGTTCTGCATGCGTCGTTCGAAGCGCGCAGCAATCACGATGATGATGATGCCCGCGAGTCCGAGCCACAACCACCACTCGACCGACTCACCCACGAGGGTCAATAGCGGCCACGACTGCACGAGCAAGTGAATGAGCAGGGCGATACCGCCGAGCACGAACGGCGCTTGCAGGCGCCGCACGAGGCCCATGACGAACACGGCTGCGGCAACCACGCCAATGGCGACGGCGCGCCAGAGCGGTTCGCCCACCGCGTCGACCGCGAGCAGCGACGGCGCGAGCAGGGCGACGAGACCGGGAGCGAGCCACAGCCAACTGCGCGCCTTGTCGACCGTGGCGAGGTGCAGGGTTCCGATCGCGAGCAGGGCGATCGCGAGCGGCACGCTCACGAGTTCGACCGGGTCCACGGCACCCGCGAGGCCGAGCACTCCCGCACCGAGGGCTGCCGAGCCGAGCGCGCCAGCCGTGGCGATGATGCGCAGGCGGCCTTCGCCGAGCATCCACGCGGCGACGCCCACGGCGCTCAGCACGAGCACCACGAGTACGGCGCGCACGAGCGCGGCGCGACCGAGCGACTCGCCGCCCGACGCCGCGAGCAGATCGATCGTCTGCGTCGCTGCGAGCACGATGAGTGCCCCCACGCCGGTCAGCACGAGCGCACTGCTCAGTCGGGGAAGCGCGGCATCGAGCCGCTGCTCGGCGAGCAGGGGAGCGATCGCGAGCGCGAGCGCCACGGCCGCGACGACGATCGCACGAGTGGCCGCGAGTTGATCGTCGGTGGCGGCGTGCAGTCCGCTCAGGGCGGCCGACGGCAGCAGAGCAACGAGCAGAGCGGCGGCCATGAGGGGAGCGGCCGAGGCCGAACCCGGCTGCGAGCGTCGCCGCGCGAGCAGGCTGCTGGCTGCCGCGACGAGCAACATGGCGCCCGCGAGCGGCAGCACATAGAGCTCGGCGGTGGTTTCGCCGGTGTCGGCGAGCCGCATCCACAGGGCAATCGTCGCGATCGCGAGGGCGACCCAGCCGATGAAGCGTCGGGGCGAGCGCGAGCCGATGAGGCCGTCGCGGCTCGTCGCGATCACGAGTACGAGCACGGCGAGAACCAGCACGGGCAGCCAGGCCAGCCCCGAATCGGGGTCGCGACTCAGGCCACTGATGAGCACAGCGAGGCTCGCGATGACGGCCGCGACATCGCCCGCGGCGCGATCGAGAGCGTCGTCGCTGAGCGTCGAGCGCAGCGTGCGCGCTCGAGCCGACACCGTGTCGGCGCCGGGGTGAACGAGCACGCCAACGATGGCCACGACCACGAGCGCGCCAACGGATGCTGCTGCCGCGAGGCTCGGCGACACCGAAAGCGGAGCGCTCTCGAGCGCCAGTAGCACGGCTCGGGCCACCACGAGGGGCAGCAGCACGCGGGCCACGCGCCGCTCGACGGAGCGATCGGCGCGCGCACGGCTCAGCACGATCACGAGGCATAGGGCGACCGCCCCGAGGCCCAGGGCAAGGGCTCCGTCGAGGCTCGCGGCGCCGGGCAAGAACGCGGCGATGACGGCCGCGAGCGTTGCCACGCCGCCGACGACCTGGCGCTCGAGGGCGGCGAGCGCGCCCAGCTGACTGCTCGCGATGAGCACGGCGGCCGCGAGAATCACAGTGCTCGCGGCGCTCAGGCCGAGCCCGGGCAGGGCCACGCTGAGGTCGCCCGCGAGCTCGGGCATCGAGCCGAGCACGAGCGCTGCGGCAAGGCCCATGAATCCCGCGCGCAGCGGCACGACGGCGGTGGCGGGGCGAGCGATCGCGATCGTCACGAGAGCCACGATGAGCCCCAGGGCCCAGCCGTGCGGCACCGCCCAGCCCGTCACGAAAGCGCCGAGCGCCGCACCCGTGCTGAGCGGGATGCACAGGGCGACGAGGGCGCGGCGAGCATCCGTCGACGTCACGCGGTTGGCGAGCAGCAGGCCCACAGCCGCGCCCACCGCGAGGAGCGCGAACACAAGCATGACGAGCCACCACGCCGGCAGCAGGGGAACCGCGGCGACAGCCACCATGCCCCCCATGAGCGTGAGCACCCGAGCGCGATGCGCGAGCACTCGAAGCGTCGCCCAGCTGAGGGCGATGATGCCGAGCGAGAGGGCGAGCGAGGCGATGGCCGCGATCGTGGTCGGCTCACCCGAGGTGACCGGATCGGTGATGGTGAGCGGAATGATCTGAACGCCACGGGTGCCGGC
Source organism: Pseudomonas synxantha (assembly GCA_943371805.1). Classification (GTDB taxonomy): domain Bacteria; phylum Actinomycetota; class Actinomycetes; order Actinomycetales; family Microbacteriaceae; genus Microcella. The sequence continues at coordinate 5,235 of CALRWH020000126.1, forward strand.
TTCAACGAAGGCGGCGATGCCGACGATTGCGGCGAGGCCACCCGCAATGGCGGCGAGGCCAGCCGCCGTGACCGTGGCCGACGCGGCCGAGGTGCGGACGGGTGTGTCGGCGGCAACGCGGCGCCACGCTTGCTCGGCGAGCACCGCCACGATCGTCGCGGCAATGAGGGGGGCGCTCACGACGAGTCGGTCTTGATCGAACCGTGCGGCCGAAATGACGGCGCCGACGATGGCGGCAATCGCGGCGCCCGCACCAATGGCGGCGAGCGTGAGCGTGTCGAGAGCGCGGCGTGTGCCGGCGGCGCGGGCGCGCCGCACCTCGGGGACAAAGGTCACGAGGTGCAGGGCTGCCGCGCCCGCAAGCACGACGCCCGCGATCACCGGCGCGTAGCGCGATGGCGGGTCGAGGTCGAGCACCCCGACCAGCGCGACGATCGCCGCGACAGCGCCCACACTGTGCGCGACGATGAGGGCGCCGCGTCGAGCCGCCGAGCGCGTGACGGGCACGATCCACCACGCGAGGGCCGCCGTTGCGAGGCCCGCGATGCCTCCGGCCACGCCGGCGGTTCCCTCGAGTTGGGGGAGCAGTTCGGGTACGAGGTAGCCCGTCGTGAGCGCGGCGCCAATGGGCAACAAGCCCGCGCCGACCACCGCGGGAATCGCGAGCGACGACGTGCGCGACCACAGAGCAGCGGTCGCCCCCACGATGAGCAGAGCCGCACCCCAATAGATGGTCTCGTTCGTGGCGCCCAGGCCATCCGGTTCGTTGAGGCGCAGCGCCCACGCGTCGAGCACGAGCATGACGGTGCCCAAGGCGGCGATGCCCTCGGCAGTCGCCGTGAGTCCGCGCCGGCCGAGCATGCCCGCCGCGATCATCGTCGCAAGCGTGCCGCCCACGATGATCGCCATGCGCACGGTGCTGCCGAACGTCACGAAGGCGTAGACCAGACCGAAGACCGCGAACACCGACAGCAGGCTGATGCCCACGATGATGAGCGAAATCTGGATGCCCGAACGGCGTGGCCCGGCACTGGGCACGGCATCGGCCGGGGCGTGGGGCGGCGCGGCCACCGTGTCGGCGGGC
>CALRWH020000127.1:0-6262 GCA_943371805.1 Pseudomonas synxantha
ACCACCACCGACCCCACCACCACCGACCCCACCACCCAACACCCCGCGGCCGGCCTCATGCTCGCCTTCTTCTTCTCCGTGCACTACGGAATGTTCACGCTCGTACACGGCGTCTTCGTCTACCTGCTGATCACCGGCGGCCTCGGCCCCGCCACCGAGGTCGACCGCCCGCTCAACCTCGGCGGCGTCTTCCTCGTGTGGGCGATCGGCGGCGCCGTTCAGGTGGTCGCCTCCGTTATCGGCTCACTGCCGCATAAACGGGGCACGTCGCTCATGATGAGTGCGTATCCGCGCATCATCGTGCTGCACCTGACGATCATTCTCGGAGTCTTCGCCATCATCATGCTGGGCTGGGGCGCTGCGGCCGCGATCGTGCTCATCGCCTTTCACGCGCTGATTACGCTGTCGACGTGGATGCTCTCCGACCGCCGCGCGAAATCCCCCCTCGCCCCGCAACCGTAGGATTGCCTCATGGCGCGCGCTGATCTCATGGACTTCGACAAGGCACTGGAACTCTTCGAGCCGGTGCTCGGCTTCGAGGTGCACGTCGAGCTGAGCACGAAGACGAAGATGTTCTCGGATGCCCCGAACCCGGCGTTCAGCGAGAACAACATCTCCGAGCCCAATACGGCCATCACGCCCGTCTGCCTCGGCCTGCCGGGCAGCCTGCCGGTCGTCAACGAGCAGGCCGTGAGCTACGCCATTTCGCTGGGCCTCGCACTCGGCTGCCAGATCGCCGAGAGCAGCACGTTCAGCCGCAAGAACTACTTCTACCCCGACACCCCCAAGAACTACCAGATCAGCCAGTACGACGAGCCGATCGCGTTCGAGGGTGAGGTCGAGGTCGAGCTGCCCGACGGTCGCCTGTTCACGGTGCCCATCGAGCGCGCCCACATGGAAGAAGATGCCGGCAAGCTGACGCACGTCGGCGGGTCGACGGGCCGCATCCAGGGTGCTGAATACAGCCTCGTCGACTACAACCGCGCGGGCGTTCCGCTCGTCGAGATCGTGACGAAGCCCATCATCGGCGCCGAGGCCGACGCCCCCGCGCTGGGTGCCGCCTACGTCTCGCTCATCCGCGACATCGCGCGCGCCCTCGGCATCAGCGAGGCCCGCATGGAGCGTGGCAACCTGCGCTGCGACGCCAACGTCTCGCTGCGTCCGCGCGGGCAAGAGAAGCTCGGCACGCGCACCGAGACGAAGAACGTCAACTCGTTCCGCTCCGTTGAGCGCGCCATCCGCTACGAGATTCAGCGGCAGGCGGCGATTCTCGCGGCCGGCGGAACCGTCCAGCAAGAAACCCGCCACTGGCACGAAGACACCGGCACGACCTCACCCGGACGCGTCAAGAGCGACGCCGACGACTACCGCTACTTCCCTGAACCCGACCTGCTGCCGGTGGTTCCCGGCGCGGCGCTCATTGAGCAGCTGCGGGATGCCCTGCCCGAAGCCCCGGCCGCCCGCCGACGTCGCCTGAAAGAGCAGTGGGGTTTCAGCGACCTCGAGTTCCGCGACGTCGTCAACTCAGGCCTCTTGGTCGAGGTCGACGAGACGGTCGCCGCCGGAGCCGCCCCCCAGCAGGCCCGCAAGTGGTGGACGGGCGAGATCGCCCGCATCGCCAACACCCAAAACGCCGAGCCCGCCGCCCTGATTACGCCGACGGATGTCGCGGCCATCGTCGCCCTCGTCGACTCCGGTGCTCTGACCGACCGTCTTGCGCGTCAGGTCGTCGAAGGTGTCATCGCGGGCGAGGGCACCCCGGCCCAGGTCGTCGAGTCGCGCGGCCTGCAGGTCGTCTCGGACGACGGCGCCCTGATCGAGGCAATCGACGCGGCGCTCGCTGCGCAGCCGGATGTTCTCGAGAAGATCCGCGAGGGCAAAGTGCAGGCGGCCGGAGCCGTGATCGGTGCCGTCATGAAGTCCATGGGCGGCAAGGCCGATGCGGCGCGCGTGCGCGAGCTCGTGCTGGAGCGGGCGCAGGCCTAGCGCGCATCATGTCCGTTCAGGGGGAAGTCAGCGTATTCGTCGTGGCTACCCTCTTGGCCGGGGCTGTGGCCGGCGCAGCGGTACCTGGTGCGTACTTTCTGTACTTCGCCATCGCGTCAGGCGCTTTCGATGGCGGCGCGATCGTGGGGAGTCTCCCCATCATCGCTTTGGGCGGGGCCATCGGCTTCCTTCTCGGCTGTTCTGCCGCACTCGGCGCCTCGATTGTGGGTGTGTGGGTGCGAGCGTCGAGGTGGGGAGATCTTCGTCTTGCTCGCTATGCCGCTCCTCTAGTCGGTGCCTACGTAGTGCAACTGTGGGCGCCGTTGGTTCTCCCGGGTTTCCCGTGGCTCTATGCGCTGATCGTCATTCCCGCAGCAACAGTGGCGGTCACCGCGAATGCTCGGTGGTCGGGTGGCTTTATGAACCCCTCTGCCGTGTCGCGTGAGTCGCGAGATGATGCCCAAGCGAGGCCCGATGCTGTCGACCGCACGCCGACGCGCGTGAATCGCGGTTGGGGCGAGGTCGGTCTTGCTGTGGGCTCGATCGTCGTCATGGTCACCCTTCTCGTGGCGCTCGTCTTCGCTCCGGCCGGCTCTGAGGAGATTTCGGGGGGCAGCGGTCCGTTTGTGGTGATGGTTGTCGGGCTCGGAGTCATCGGGATTGTCATCGCGTTTGTGATGCTCCGACCTCTGCCGCTCGGTCGAGAACGCGAATCTCGCGGAACGGAGAACCACGAGACGGAGTTCACGGCCTCGGGAGACACAGTGTGATCGTCCATGAGCTCTGAGAAGCGTGGTTGGGGCTCGCCCCTTGTGGTGGCCGGGCTCGCTGTGCTTGTTTTCGGCGGCTTGGCCTCTTTCTTCCTCATTGCGCCATCGGGGTCGAGGGTCTACGAGTCGCGTTTCTGCCTCGCACTGCTTGTCGCAACAGTCGGGCTTGCTGTGGCGGTGCTCGCCGTATGGTTCCTTAGGCCGGGGAGCCGGTACCTGCAACGACTTGCAGCGCTCGATCGAGAGCTCACGCGGCTGGTCGACGAGCCCGCGCAGCTCTTCGTCGGCACTGCAAGTTTCGACGGCCTCGATGTTGCGCCGGAGATCGCAACGATCAGGAATGGCCGCCTCTCCATCTGGCAGTGCGCGGTTGGCCCCCATGGCGTCGCAATCGGCCGCCCCGGAAAGGTTCCGCAGTGCGTCATGGTGGCCGATGTCAGCGATGAGGTAACGGTTGAGGTTGGCGGTCCAGGAGGAGGCCCGCTTACTTGGCGAAATGAAGTGACCCCCCAACTACTCATGCGCATCGTGAAACCGTCGGGCGTCCTCACGATCACATGGGACATGCTTGTGAGCCCCAGCCGCGGAAAGTCAATGCGCGACGTCAACGAGGTGGCTGAGCTCGTAACCCAGCTGACCGCAGTGCTTGCGGCCAGAAGCGCTGAGCCCCCGGCCTAGTCCCGTCGATGGATGTCGCGCACGTAGTCGCTAAAGCAACGCCTTAACCGCGGCTTCCTGCCGTGACCCCTCGATGCGCCGAATCTCCAAGACGCGAGCGATGACCTCGATGACCTGTTCCTTGGTGAGAACAACGTGATGCACGAGGTCAGCGAACCGGCGTGAGTCGTGCTGCGGATGCACACTGTTCTGCTTTTCGAACATCGCGACCAGCTCGCTGTTGCTCACCTCACCAATCCACAAGACGTCCTCAAGGCCCTTGCCATACAAGCGATGCCCCGAGATTGCTTCGTCGTTCGGGCCGCCCATCGAGCTGTAGTGAGCCCCGGTCCAGACCAGCACGACCGTGCGTTGGTCTGTGTCGTCCACTCGGGGTCTCAGTGCAAGCGCTGCGCCCCTGTCGTCTGCTACGAGCACCGCGTCCGGGTCGTTCGTATCCCACACAACGCCGAGGTCGACAGCAACCACTCTTTCGGACATGGACTTTTTGCCTCAAAACCACTGGCGGACTAGGAAGGCGGTGAGAAGACTCGGAACGGCCACCGCAAGAATGATGGTGACGAGTCTTGCGGTGTGAGCCCAAGACGTCATGGCCATCCGAACCGTTTTCCAGCCCTCACGGCCGATTTGTCTGTTGCTCACCTGGACCCCCATTTTGCGTCAGCCCTCGTCGCTCAGTCGCTCGGCTTCAGCGTCGTGGCGGCGTGCTTCACGCTGGTAGCTGTCTGCGATACCGCGGAGGATCCGGGCGGTGCGTGGCCATTTCGAGGCGATCTTCGCCGCCATCTCGCGGTACTCCTTTTCGAGAACGCGTTCCTGATCGCCTCCATCGAAGACACCGCGGGATGTCACCCCCCGCTGATTGGTCTTGCCGATGTGCAAGCCGGTGTCTATACGAGGGTTGCCAACGTTCTCGATGATTTCGCGGACCGGCTCGGCAGGCCAGACTCCGTCAGTACCGACGGGGCTAGCGGCAAGGACCTGCCCGATCTGCTCATCTCCGATCGATCCTCGTCCGCTGTCTGCAAGCGCGAGACGAGCGGCTCGCACCCAGTCCGTGAGGTGCGAGGCGTCGATGGTGCCGTCCTCTGAAAGTCCTGGGATGGTTGGCCATTCTCGAAGGACTCCCCACGCGATCTGCGCAAAACCCTGCTCCTGGGCCGTCAGATTTCGCTTTGCCTCGCCCTCCGCGCGGAAGACGGCGTTGACCATGTTCACGAACTCCTCGGGGTTCTTGTTCAGGGCGCGGTAGAGGGCGGCAGACGGGTGATGGTCGTGAAGGAACTCGAAGAACATGAACTCGAATCCTGGGAGATCCTGATCGTCTGGAGCATGCTGCTCCAGATACTCCAGGAGGTTCTCGACGTAGTAGCTGCTCATCGACACGTCGTGCGTCGGGGCCGACGCTGTCCTTAGGTCTCTCAAGACCTCCTTGATGAGTTCAATGTCGAGGACCTGGTGGTCATGCTGCGCGTCACTGAGAACGGCTACGGCTTCCCATGGCCGTTTGTGCTGCAGTAGTAGGCGTACGGCTTCAGGGCGCTCGTCGGCGGGTACTTGGTGGTGCTGGACTCGTTGCCAATAGGCAGACTCGAGGCCGTCGCCCAGCTCGGAAACCTGCGTCCAGTACTTTCTCGCGAATGGCACCGCCGCCATGAGCGTCCCGCGCGATGCGTCGTTCATGACGACTTGGTTCGCGAGAGTGGACTTGAGCCACGCGATTCCCTCTGTATCGATCTTCTCGGCGGCGAACGTCAAGGCCGCTTGCCGCAGATTCAACTCTTCTCGACCAAGCCAACTTAACAACTCTTGTTCTGGCGTCTCTGGCTTCTGCGCGAGCAAGTGCCCAATTCGGTGTGGTGTCTTCACATCCAGCACGAGGGTTTCGAGCGCGCCAGCTTCCTGTTCGAGCACTTGGTCGAGGGCTTCATTCTGGAGCCGCGCGAGCTCCTCGGCGTACCCCTCGTCACCCCTCTTGAAGCTTGAGATCTGTGGGCGCCAGTCAAAGAACTTCGAGAAGCGTCGGGGGTCCCGATCAGGAGCAAGCTCGTCAGCGACAGAGCGAAGCAGCGCGATGTCGTCGGTGGGCATCGCCCACCCCGTGTGGGCATACTCCTCGTGCCGATCGGCTTCGCTGGTCAGCGACTCCCATACGGCGTAGCGATCTTCGGCCGACCAATCCTGGATCCCGACGACCTCCCGCAGTCGCTCGATGACAACTTGACGCTGACGAGGAGGCAGATCGTCGATTTGGGGGACGAGCTCTTGCCAGCGGCTGGGGCAAGTTCCGGCACCTGCGATGGCGAGCTTCACGAGCGCTTCGATGAATCGGCCCCAGTCCGCAAACGTGACGGAGTCGGCGTTCGGTGACCAATCGCGGTATCTCGGTCTGTGGGGCGGGAAGGCAATCGCGTGGCTGGTCGGCCAGACGCCCATGGCGAGCTTCCAGCCAACATCAGCATCACGCTGCATCAACCGCTCGATGACCGCGAGCTTCTCCTCCACGCCTGCACCGCTCTGCGAAAGCCAACCCGCGGTGACGTTCTGCAGACTCTCAATCGGCCGATTGCTTAGCCGACCGCCGGGGTCCAACGAAGACAGTCGCCCGATCGACAGCGCGGCACGTCCGAAGAACTCGGGCGACCAGCACAAAGTCTCGATCGCCCAGAGCAGGCTGGGATGCGGCGACGATGGGCCGAACATCGTGTCCGAGCCTTGGTCCTTGAACATAGTCCGAAGGACGGGGTCGGAGCGATCCAAATCCAACTCGACTGCGTCGAGGAAGGTATCCGGTGCAGCTTCCGCGAGCGTAGGAAGTATGCGGGCGA
>CALRWH020000128.1:0-6243 GCA_943371805.1 Pseudomonas synxantha
ATGCCCACGACCTCGGGAGCCGTTTCGGGCACCGCGGTCGGTGCAGTCGGCGACCGTCGACGTCGCCGTTTTCCGGTTGAACTAGGCGCACGCGGAGACACCGCCCGAACGATCGTGCGGTCGCTCGGGTCGCCCAAGGTCGCGAGCGCCCAGTCGTCCATGGCGATGTCGGCTTGAGTCGTCATGAGGCCGAGCTCTGCTTCGACCCGCTGCAGATCTCGCACGAGTTCCAGCACCGATTGCTGGCGTTGTGCCGGGTCACGACGAAGCGCGCGACGCAAAACGGCCTCAAGGGTCGCGGGCACATCGTCTCGGTCGAGAGCGGGAACTCGAGCCCGCGAAATGCGCGCAATGAGCTCCTCGGTGCCGTTCGAGCCATCGACGATCTCGAACGGCGACCGGCCCGCGAGGAGTGTGAAGAGCGTGGCGCCGAGCGACCATACTTCGCTCTGTACGGTTCCCGGAGTCTCATCGAGCAACACCTCCGGAGCCGACCACGGAATCGACATACCAATCGAATCTGAGGCACTCGCCGCGCTCAACGATGACGCGATACCAAAGTCGCTCAAGACCGGGTGACCGTAGGCCGTCATGAGAATGTTCGATGGCTTGATGTCACGGTGCAGCACGCCGCTGCGGTGCGCCGTCTCAATCGCGCTACCGATCTGCACTCCAATGCGGAGCACCTCGGGCACGCCAATCGGCTCGACGCGATACCGCGAGGCCAGTTGAGCGCTGCACAGTTCCATCACGAGGTACGGCCGGCCATCAGCCGAGATGCTCGCCTGATAGACAGTCAGAATGCCCGGGTGTGATGACAACTGAGCCATCAAGTTGGCTTCAACCTGAAACATCTGCCGCACGTGTTCGGTGACCACGTCAGCGAGCATGACCTTGACGGCAACTTGGCGCCGCGGCATGTTTTGCTCGTACAAGAACACATCGGCGAAACCGCCGCTGCCCAGTAGCCGTACGTGACTGAATCCGGGCAGGATGGGGGGCTCTGATGGTCGACGTCGCGTCATGGTTCCCCCTCCCGCACGATGTCTCTCCAGTGTAGAGAGTGACTACGGTTAGCCGCCGGGAGCGCGCACCACGTCGACGACAATCACGGTGATGTTGTCGCGTCCGCCTTGCGCGAGCGCAGCATCCACGAGGGCATTCGCGGTCTCGCGCGCGCTCAGCCGTGCCGCCAAGTGCAAGCGAAGCCGTTCGAGCGGCACCTCTTTCGTGAGGCCATCTGAGCAAATCAGCAGTCGCATTCCTGCTTCAAGGGCAAGCACGCGAACGTCAACCTCGGGCTCAACCGAAAACCCCACGGCACGCGTGATGACATTGGAATCGGGGTGCTGCTCGGCCTGTTCGGCACTCAATTGGCCAGAGTCGACCATTTCTTGCACCATCGAGTGATCGGTCGTCACTTGAACGAGATCGTTACCCGAGAACCGATAGACGCGTGAGTCACCAACATTGAAGCTCGTGAGCACGGGGTGACCGTCGGCAAGCGAAAGAGCGACACCCGTCACGGTCGTGCCGATGCCATGGTCAGCCTCATCGAGCTGGTGGATGTCCCAGGTCGCAAGGTTGAGCGCCTCGACGATCGCCTCGGGAGTGATGAACTCGCCATCGACAGCCGCCTGCAATCGACGAACAACGGCGTCGCTCGCACGATCACCGTGCGAGTGACCGCCCATGCCATCCGCCACGGCAAACACAGGAACATCGGCAAGATAGCTGTCTTCGTTCGCCGCTCGGCGATACCCCGTGTGGGTGACCCCATGCCACGAGAGTTCAATGACCTCGCCACGTTCCGGCAACGCAACGATGTGGCGAACACTGCTACGGCCAAGGGCGGTCACAAAGACTCCGAGGGTGAAGGGGTGGTCGAAACAGGCACGGAGACAAACTCGATCTCAACGCCATCGCCCAGCACGATGATCGTGTCTGAAAGAACGGCGCACGATTCTCGCGACCGCAATCGCCGACTCGCCCCCGACGACCAGTGTACGACCACGCCATTGGTCGACCCGAGGTCAGTGACAACGATCGAGTCGCCCACTTGCTCGATGCGAGCGTGTCGCGCCGAGACATCGCCGCGGTCGGCAGGAATAACGATGCGGCGCGGCGCCGGATGCTCGCTCGGGCGCACCGGGCCAGGCCGGCGTCCAACGACCGCCGGAAGATCGAGCGGCACCACCATGGCTGTTCCGCGCACGCGCATGCCCCACGCCGTCACGGTCGGGGATTCATCGGACGAGCGACTGCTCTCGGCCTCGGCGAGCGCCGACCCCGTGGTGCGCGGGTCGGTCGGCAGAGCATCCGGCCGCCGCGGTGCCACCGGTTCGATCAGCCGAATAATGGTGTCGTCGAACGCCGTGCCCGATGGAGGCGACGCCGGGCCAGGCCGAGGCCGCACGACGGTGTCGTCGAGGCTCTGCCCCGGATCGTCCATCGGCTAATCGCCGATGTACGACATCACATGCTTGAGGCGCGTGTAGTCCTCGAAGCCGTAGTGCGAGAGGTCTTTGCCGTAGCCCGAGTGCTTGAAGCCGCCGTGGGGCATGTCTGACACAAAGGGAATGTGGGTGTTGATCCATACGCACCCGAAATCGAGGTCGCGCGCGAACCGCATGGCTCGGGTGTGGTCGCTCGTCCATACCGACGACGCGAGGGCGTAGCGCACGCCGTTGGCGAGGGCGAGCGCCTCGTCGTCGGTGCGGAACGACTGCACCGTCAGCACAGGGCCAAAGATTTCTTCTTGCACCGCTTCATCGTCTTGCCGCATGCCCGTCACAATCGTGGCCGGGAAGAAGTAGCCCCGGTCTCCCTGGCGCGCACCGCCCGCGACGATCTGCGCGTGGGCGGGCAAACGGTCAACGATGCCGGAGACGCGCTCGAGTTGTGCTGCATTGTTGAGAGGGCCGTAGAACACGCCCTCATCGTGCGGCCCACCCGTGATGGCGTGCGTCGCCGCGCGCGCGACGAGAGCGGCAACAACCTCGTCGTGCACCGACTCGTGCACGATGACGCGCGTCGCTGCTGTGCAGTCTTGCCCGGCGTTGAAGTAGGCCGCGAGAACGAGACCCTCGGCGACCTTCTGCGGGTCGGCGTCGGCAAAGACCACGGCCGGCGCCTTGCCACCGAGCTCGAGGTGCACGCGCTTGAGGTCGCTCGACGCGGCCTTCGCCACTTCCATGCCGGCGCGCACCGAGCCCGTGATCGCCACCATCTGAGGGGTGGGATGCTGCAGCAGAGCCGCGCCCGTCGAGCGGTCACCCATCACGACGTTGAAGACACCCGCGGGCAGCACGCCGGCGGCGAGTTCGGCAAACCGCACGGTCGAGAGGGGAGTCGTGTCGGAGGGCTTGAGCACCACCGTGTTTCCCGCCGCAATCGCCGGAGCGATCTTCCAGACCGCCATGTTGAGCGGGTAGTTCCACGGCGTCACTTGGCCGATGACACCGATCGGTTCGCGCCGCACATACGAGGTGTGGTCGGCGAGGTACTCCCCCGCCGATCGGCCGTCGAGGTCGCGAGCCGCACCGGCGAAGAACCGCAACTGATCGATCGACTGGTCAATCTCATCGGCAACGAGGCTCGCGCGCGGCTTACCGGTATCGAGCGACTCAAGGTCGGCGAGCTCGTCGGCGTGCTCGGCCATGACATCAGCCAGCCGGAACAGAGCGAGCTGACGTTCCGCCGGAGTCGTGCGACCCCAGTGGGCGAACGCCGTGTCCGCCGCGCGGTAGGCGGCGTCAATCTCGGCCGGAGTGCTGACGGGAGCATGCCCGTAAACCTCTTCGGTCGCGGGATTGACGAGGTCGATGTGAGTATCGGCGGTGCTGGCGACAGACTCGCCACCGATGACGTTCTGCAAAATGCGGTCGCTCATGGCGCCACTGTAGCGCGGCTTGAGCGCAGCATCCAGAGCCATCTCGACGGATTCCGTCGCTCGAATGCCCTTCGACTGCGGATTCACTTGTATTCCCCGCTCGTCACTGTCAGAATCAGCCCATGGCCTCGCGGAGCAAGCCGATTCACCTCGACGATGTGTCGAAAGCCATCGTCGAGCAACTGCAGACCGATGGCCGTCGGTCATACGCCGAAATCGGCAAAGCAGTCGGGCTGAGCGAGGCCGCCGTGCGCCAGCGTGTTCAAAAGCTCACTGACGCCGGAGTCATGCAAGTCGTCGCCGTGACCGACCCCATGCAACTGGGCTTCTACCGCCAGGCCATGATCGGCATTCGCGTCATGGGCGACACGACGCACGTTGCCGACGAGCTCAGCAGCATGCGCGCCGTGGATTACGTCGTGCTGACCGCGGGCAGCTTCGACATTCTCGCTGAGGTTGTCTGCGAAGACGACGACGACCTCATCGACCTGCTCAACCGTCGCATTCGTGCGATCGAAGGAGTTCAGTCGACCGAGACCTTCGTCTATTTGCGACTGCAAAAGCAGTTCTACAACTGGGGTACCCGATGAGTGTTTTCCGCACCAAGCGCGTCAAGAAAGAGCACACCATGACAATCGACACCGTTCTCCCCACCGAAGGGGTCGCGCTCGACCGGGCCACCGAAGCCGAGCTGCAGCAAAAGGCGAAAGATCACTTGTGGATGCACTTCGCCCGCCAATCCGGCATGGAAGCCGGCAACGGCGTGCCCATCATCGTGCGCGGTGAGGGCCACCACATCTACGACTCTCAGGGCAAGAAGTACATCGATGGCCTGTCAGGCCTCTTCGTCGTCCAACTGGGCCACGGTCGCGAGCGTCTCGCCGAGGCGGCCCGCAAGCAAGCCGAAGAACTCGCATTCTTCCCGCTCTGGTCGTACGCGCATCCGACGGCCATTGAACTTGCCGACCGCTTGGCTGACTACGCCCCCGGAGATCTCAACCGCGTGTTCTTCACGACGGGCGGCGGCGAGGCCGTCGAGTCGGCCTGGAAGCTTGCCAAGCAGTACTTCAAGCTCACCGGCAAGCCCATGAAGCACAAGGTCATTTCGCGCGCGATCGCCTACCACGGCACCCCGCAGGGCGCGCTCGCGATCACGGGCATTCCCGGCATGAAGGAAATGTTCGAGCCGCTGACCCCCGGCGGGTTCCGCGTGCCGAACACCAACTACTACCGTGCCGAAGAAATGGGCTTTACCGGCTCGCTCGAAGAGTTTGGCCAGTGGGCAGCGAACCGCATCGAAGAAGCGATTCTCTTCGAAGGCCCCGACACGGTTGCCGCCGTCTTCCTCGAGCCCGTACAGAACTCGGGTGGTTGCTTCCCGCCGCCCCCCGGCTACTTCGCGCGCGTTCGCGAGATTTGCGACAAGTACGACGTTCTGCTCGTGAGCGATGAGGTCATTTGTGCCTACGGGCGCATCGGCGAGATGTTCGCGTGCACGGCGCTCGGCTACGTGCCCGACATCATCACGTCGGCCAAGGGCCTCACGAGCGGCTACTCGCCGCTCGGCGCCATGATCGTGAGCGACCGCATCTACGAGCCCTTCAAGCACGGGCAGACGGCGTTCTACCACGGCTACACCTTCGCAGGGCATCCTGTGTCGGCGGCGGTCGCTCTCGAGAATCTCAACATCATGGAAGAAGAAGGAACCCTCGCGCACGTGCGTGAGAACTCGCCGAAGTTCCGCGCCGCGCTCGAGCGACTGAAAGACCTCCCGATCGTCGGAGACGTACGCGGTGAGGGCTACTTCTTCGGTATCGAGCTCGTCAAGAACAAAGAGACGAAAGAGACCTTCAACGCGGACGAGTCAGAGCGACTGCTGCGTGGGTTCCTCTCGAAGGCGCTCTTCGACGCCGGGCTCTACTGCCGTGCCGATGACCGCGGCGACCCCGTCATTCAGCTCGCTCCCCCGCTGACGATCGGGCCCGCCGAGTTTGACGAGATCGAGGCGATTCTGCGGCGCGTGCTCACCGAAGCCGGAAACCTGCTCTGAACACCGGCTCGGCCGCAGCCGCGGAGGTCGACTACCGCGCGCTGAGCTTCTGGCACGCGACGGTCGACGACGATCTGACCCCCCGCGCCGCCCTCGATGGTGACACCGATACCGATGTCGCCATCGTCGGCGGGGGGCTGACCGGGCTGTGGACAGCGCACGAGTTGCTCAAGCGCGATCCGGCGCTCCGCGTGACGGTGCTCGAGAAGAACATCGCCGGGTTCGGCGCTTCGGGCCGCAACGGCGGTTGGTGCAGTGCACTCTTTCCCGCATCGACGGCATCACTCGAGAAACAGCACGG
>CALRWH020000129.1:0-6036 GCA_943371805.1 Pseudomonas synxantha
CGTGAGCGCCTTGAGATCGTCATCGATGGTGTAACCGACGCTCGACGCGTCATTGGGGTCAAGGCCCTCACGCCGTGCTGACGATCGGATACCGTCATCGTCGACCTTGACGTGCAGGCCTTCAGCCCCCCACGTGAAGCTCACACGAGCCTCCGTTTGGGGGCCACCATAACTGAGCGCGTTCGCGAGTGCCTCTTGCAGAATGCGGTAGATGGCCAGTTCGGCGCCTTGCTGCAGGTCGAACGGCTCACCCGACTCTTCGAAGACCACATCGAGCCCACTGTCGCGCATGACCGCGAACAGCTCACGCGTCGACTTCAGCCGTGGTTGGGGCGAGACGCTCGCCTCTCCTTCGCGCGCGAGGCCCATCACCCGGCGCAAGTCGCCGAGCGTTGACCGCGCTGACTCGGCAATAACCGCGGTTGCGCGGCCCGCCGCGGCGGGGTCGGCCGTGGCCGCGTAGCGAGCGCCATCGGCCTGGCTGATGATGACCGAGAGCGAATGCACCGAGACTTCGTGCAGCTCACGAATGATGCGCAAGCGGCCGGTCTGCTCGGCAAGGCCGAGTTCGAGATCGATGCGCTGGCGCTCGGCTGCGGCACGATCGAAGGCTGTGCGCCGGGCAAGCGCCCGGGCGCGACGCCACGCGTCGAACAACACGATGCTGACGGCGACCAGCACGACGGTGGCGCTCATGAAGGCGACCGTGAGCATCATCGCGTTTGCGCTCACCCAGGCTTCCATCGCGGGTTCCTCTCGAGCGAAAGGTGGAGCGCGAGGGCCGCGAAGGCCTGCGCGAATTGAGGGAGATGGCTCCCCGACTTGGACTCGAACCAAGAACCTGCCGGTTAACAGCCGGCTGCTCTGCCAATTGAGCTATCGAGGATCGCTGAAACAGCGTGTCTAACGTACCAGAATCGCGCAGGGTGTTCTGCGCCTCAGTAGCCAGCAACGGGGTCGACGATGCCGACGAATCGACCGTCGCCGAGGAACGCCCGAACGTTCTCGGTGATGCGACGTGCCAGCAGCGGTGCGGTCATCTCCGGTGTGTCTGCGGAGTGCGAGGTAATCACGCATCGTGGTTCGCTCCACAGCGAGTGGTCGGCGCCGAGCGGCTCGGGCGTCGTGACATCAAGACCCGCGCCCAGCAGCCTCTGCTCGCGCAGTGCGATCGCCAGGGCATCCTGATCGACGAGGGCCCCTCGAGCGATGTTAACGAGCGCTGCGGTGGGCTTCATCAGAGCAAGCTCGTCGACTCCGATGAGCGCACGAGTCTCGCTGGTCGACGCGGCCGCGAGAATCACGACGTCAGCCAGCGGCAGAACGTCGTGCAGGTTGTCGACCGTCACGGTGCGATGCGCTCCGGGCATGTCTCCCGCGGTGCGACGCACGACGGTGATCGATGTGCGGTATGGCTCGAGCAGCCGAATGATCTCGGCCGCGATTCCTCCCGCCCCCACGATCACCACGTGTCTCCCATAGAGCGACAGCCCTGTGCGCACGGGGGCCCACTCAGCCGCGCGCGCTTTCGGAGCAAGCTCGCGCAACACGGCTTGCGCGAGCGCTACGGCATGCTCGGCAACCGGCTCGGAGTACGCACCCTTGGCGCTCGTGAAGAGCGGCCCGTCACCATCGGCATAGCGAGCGAGCACGTCAGCAAAGCCGTCGACGCCGGCCCACGGCAACTGCACCCACCCAATCGACGGATGCGCCTGCAGTATCTCCGCAAGCTCGTCGGCGCGCTTCTCGCTCAACCACACGAGCCCGCGCGTGTTCGCGCCCACCTCGCTGATGACACCGCCTCCGGCGGTCACGGCTTCGGAGAAAAACGCAGAGGCCATGGGGGCCACAGCGATCTCACCCGGCTCGGGTCGCCGGTCGGGCAACCGCCCCTGCCCCGACAGAGGGTCACGGTGCTGGTCGGCGATCGAGAAGACCGCTCCCGCGGCGAACGCTGTAGAACGGCTCATGCGGTCACTCGTCGTCACGCGAGCTCCTCGTCTCAGGATGGGTTTGGGCAGTCACTATCACGCACGAACGCGGGAGATCTCAGCGAGGCGTTGCACATAGGCATGCGTGGGGTCGTTCAGTACCTCGTCGATGCCGCCCATTCCCACGATCGTTCCGCGGTGGAGTACCGCAAGCCGCTGCGAGAGTCGCCGAACTTCACCGATTTCGCTACTGACGATGAACGCCGCGAAGCCGCGGCGACGCTGAACCTCAGCGAGGTGGCCGAGAATCGTGCCCCGAACTGTCGCGTCGATGCCCGCCGTGGCTTCGTCGGCAACAAGCAGATCGGGGTCGAGCACGAGAGCGCGTGCAATCGCAACACGCTGGCGTTGCCCCCGGCTGAGCTCATGCGGGTACTTCGGAATGGTCGCGAGCGTGAGGTGCATGGCATCAATGGCTTCGGCGACGATTCCGCCCGCGAGCGTCTTGGAGAACGAGCGATCCCGCTGAAACAGCGGCACCGCCACGTTTTCGCCCACCGTCAGGTGTGGATCAAGCACCAGACCGGCATCTTGCGGCACATAGCCGACGCGCAAAGCGAGCTCATCATCGTCGTGCCGGCCAAGGCGTCGAACATCAACGCCGAGAACCTCGAGCGCTCCGCCCACAATCTCAACCCCACGCGGCACGCTGCGCGAGGTGTAGCCCGCAATTGCTCGTGCGAGCGTGCTCTTGCCGCTTCCGGCATCGCCGATGACGGCGAGCGTCTCGCCTGGTGCGATGTCGAGGCTGAGACCCGTGACGGCCTGCACGGGCTTGCTTCCGCCTCCGCCGCGATACCTCAGCGTGAGGTCGCGGGCACGTACGGCGGCATCAGTCACGCGAGAGATCCTAGTCTCCGCGTACGCGGCGTCGTTCAGCCTCGAGGTCGACGAGATCGCGCTGGAGCGTGCGGTAGCGCTCGGGCTCTGCCGCAGAATCGGTGCGTTGCAGGGCGCCGAGAAGCTCGGTTTTTCGCCGGAGCAAGTCGCGTTCGATGAGCGACGTCGTGACCCCCTGGCAATACTCTGCCGCGTGTCCCTCGCGAATCGGCAAGGGAGCGATCGCCAACTGCGTGACGAGCGCGGTGAACGCACCGGGCGACTCGTCGGTCACGCGTCGAGCCCAATCGCTCGAGCCATAGGCCTCGATCGACGCAAGCATGGCATCGCGAACAGTCGCGAGTGCTGGCTGACTAAAGCTGGTGTGCAGGGCGCGTTGGGCGATATCGAGGGGAATCTCACCGGGATGTTGCAAGAGCGCCATGAGCAGTTCACGTTCGAGTCGAGCAACGGGATCGTTGGGTAGCTGCGCAATGCCCATGGCGGGCGCGACGCTGTCAGCGGGTGCTGCGCCACCATCGACGGGGATGCCCGGCGCAGCCTCTGAGCCGGCCGCAGCAGGCGGGCGGGCGGTCGGTGGGCGGGCGGGCGCGCGCCGCGCGACGCGCACCGCCTGCGCAACCTCGGTGGGCTCCATGCCGATCCATCCGGCGAGCGTTCGGGTGTAGCCGATCGACAGCGACTCGTCGCGAATGCCCGCGACGATCGGAGCCGTCGACCGCAGCGCGGCAACTCGGCCTTCGACCGTCTCGAGGTCGTAGAGGTCGAGCTGGCGGCGCACCATGAACTCGTACATCGGCTTGCGGCTCTGCACGAGCATCCGCACCGCGTCATCGCCGCGCTGCAGACGTAGGTCGCACGGGTCAAGGCCGTCGGGCGCCACGGCCACATAGGTCTGTGCGGCAAAGCGCTGTTCATCGGCGAACGCTCGACTCGCCGCCTTCTGCCCGGCTTCGTCGGGGTCGAACGTGAAGATCACCTCGCCCAGGCCGTGCGAGTCGCGATTGTCGACGTCACCCAAGACCCGTCGGATGATCGTGATGTGGTCACTGCCGAACGCCGTGCCACACGTGGCCACGGCCGTCGTAATGCCCGCGAGGTGACACGCCATGACGTCGGTGTATCCCTCGACGACGACGACTTGCTTGCCGCGCGCGATGTCGCGCTTGGCAAGGTCGAGCCCGTAGAGCACCTTTGACTTGCTGTAGACGGGTGTCTCGGGAGTGTTGAGGTACTTGGGCCCTTGATCGCTCTCGAGAAGCTTGCGAGCGCCGAACCCTAGGGTCTGGCCCGTGACGTCTTTGATCGGCCAGATCAAGCGACCACGGAATCGGTCGTAGGGCTTGCGGTCGCCCTGACCTTGCAGCCCCGCGGCGAGGAGCTCTTCTGCCGTGAATCCTTGGCCGCGAAGGTACTCGCCGAGAGCGTCGTACGAGTTGGGGGCAAAGCCGATCGAGAAGCGCTCGGCGGCCGAGGCATCGAAGCCACGTTCGCCGAGAAATCGGCGAGCCGGCTCCGCATCAGGGGTGCCGAGTTGAGCACGAAAGAACTGCTCGGCGGCAGCGTTTGCGGCGAGCAATCGACTGCGATTGCCCTGATCAGCGGCAGGTCCGCCATCTTCGTAGTGCAGCGTGTAGCCGAGACGACCAGCGAGTCGCTCAACGGCTTCACTAAACGTGACGTGGTCCATTTTCTGCAGGAACGTGAAGACGTCGCCGCCTTCGCCGCAGCCGAAGCAGTGATAAAACCCGACTTGAGGCCGAACGTGAAAACTCGGGCTCCGCTCGTCGTGAAAAGGGCACAGGCCCTTCATTGAGCCGACTCCCGCGCTCTTGAGCATGACGTAGTCGCCGACGATGTCGGCAAGATTCGTGCGCGACCTGACCTCGTCGATGTCGCTACGTCGAATCAGGCCTGCCACAGCGCCGATTCTAGGCCCGGGCTGCTGGCGGAGTTCTGCAGACCTGCGAGGCTACGGAACAAGGCGCTCGTGCCAGGCCATCGCGCTCTGATCAGTGAGCGACGCGACTTGGTCGACGATGACGCGACGTCTGCTCGCGTCGTCGGTCGCCTCGGCAAAGTCATCGGCAAACGCGCGGTCGAGGGCCGCCGGGCCAATGTGCCACAAGGCGTCGGCAAGCTCGGCGAGCACGGCCCGTTGGCGCGCATAGATGGGCTGCCGCGCGTTCGTCGACATGACGTTGGCCGCGACGATTCCCTTGAGAACCGCGATCTCGGCTTGCGTCTCGAGCGGAACCACAACATCGGCGCCGAATCGTGCGAGCAGGGCTTGTGGATGCGCCGCACGCGTCGCGTGCACGGCCTCATGCGCGAACCGCCCGATCAGCTGGCTCGTGAGGTTCTTCAGCCGTGCGAGGTCGCGCCGCGAGCCATCCCACGAGTCGATCCAGGCGTCGAGGTGGTCGAGCCGGTCGAACGCAGCGATGAGCTCGTCGTGGCTGATCTCGCCGCCGATCCACTCGAACATTGAGTCGACGAGAGCGTCGTGGTCGACGCGCTCCCCCAGTGCCGGCACGTCGAGGTAGCCGTTGACGATGGCGTCTTCGAAGTCGTGGACGCTGTAGGCGATGTCGTCGCTCAAGTCCATGACCTGCGCCTCGATGCAGCGCACGCGCTCGGGCGAGCCGGCGCGCATCCACTCAAAGGCGGCCGCGTCGTCGTCGTAGAAGCCGAACTTGCTGCGCCCACTCGGGTCGGGAATGCCCTGCGACTGGGGCCACGGATACTTCGTGCTCGCGTCAAGGCTCGCGCGCGTGAGGTTGAGGCCGAAGCTGCGACCGTCGGGGCCGAAGACCTTGGGCTCGATGCGGGTCAGCAGGCGCAGGGTTTGCGCGTTGCCCTCGAAACCGCCGATGTCGGCGGCCCAGTCGTTGAGGGCACGCTCGCCATTGTGTCCGAATGGCGGATGCCCCAGGTCGTGCGCGAGACACGCCGTGTCGACGACGTCAGGGTCGAGCCCCAGGCTCGTGGCGAGCTCACGCCCAACCTGTGCCACTTCGAGCGAATGGGTGAGGCGGTTGCGCGCAAAATCAAGCCCCGCGGTCGGACTCAGTACTTGCGTCTTGGCGGCGAGGCGCCTTAACGCGCTCGAGTGCAGCAGCCGGCCGCGGTCGCGCGCGAAGTCGCTGCGGCGACTGCTGTGCTCTTCGGGCAGCCAGCGCTCGGCGTCGGCCGACGAGTAGCC
>CALRWH020000130.1:0-5796 GCA_943371805.1 Pseudomonas synxantha
GCCCAGGTTGCCGCGCTAGGCACGGGCACGACGCTGCTCGTCGACACCTACGACGTGCGGCAGGGGGTCGAGACCGCCGTTCGCGTTGCGGGGCCGTCGCTCGGCGGCGTTCGCCTCGACTCGGGCGACCTGCCCGCGCTCGTGCGTGAGGTGCGCGCACAGCTCGACGCCCTCGGCGCCACCGGCACGCGGATTACGGTCACGAGCGACCTTGACGAGCACACGATTGCCGCCCTGCGCGGCTCGCCGGTCGACGCCTTCGGCGTGGGCACCTCGGTCGTAACGGGCTCGGGGTCGCCCGCCGCGGGCTTCGTCTACAAGCTCGTCGCTCGCCGCGAAAGCGGTGGGGACGAGTGGATGCCCGTAGCCAAGGCCTCGACCGGCAAAGCGTCGATCGGCGGAGCCAAGCGCGCCGAACGACTGCTGCGCAACGGCATGGCGGTTGCTGAACGCATCGTCATCGACGACGACCGCGACGGCCTGCCCGAGGCCGCAACCCCGGCCGACCTCACCGCGCGCCCGCTTACGGTCGCGCTCATGACCGATGGCGAGGCGGATGCGCGCTGGCTCGGCCCTGCCGGCGTCGCCGCGGCGCGCGAGCACTGCGCGGCCGCCGTCGCCGAGCTGCCCGCTGCGGCCTTGCGCCTCAGCCGCGGCGAGCCCGCGCTGCCAACGCTCTCGGTCTAGGGCCAGCCCGTCTGCTGCCGGGCCGCCGCTTGCCGGTCCGACGCCTGCCGGTCTGAGTCTGCCGGTCCGACGCTTGCCGGTCCGACGCCTGCCGGGGCACCGACGCTCCCGGGCGACGCACGCTCTCTTGACAGCCCGGACCAGAGCAGTGCCGAGCAGCGCACGGTTCTTTAGACCGCTCCAATCGGGCACCATCTTTCGATGCACTCCCCAATCGAAGGAAAAGTGATCGACTTTGCTCAAACTCTTCCTTCGATTGGGGAGTCTGCGGAGTGAGAAAGCGGCAGGCGTGTGCGAGGCGCGAGAGCGGCATGCGCGTGCGAGGCGCGAGAGCGGCAGGCGTGTGCGAGGCGCGAGTGCGGCATGCGCGTGCGAGGCGCGAGTGCGGCGTGCGTGTGCGGGGCGCGCGGTCGCGTTGCGATCTGGCGCCGGCGCGAGCGGGCAGGGATAGGCCGGGCGCCGGCATCCGCAAGACACGCCGCGGAGGCACGGGGCAGCGGACGGCCGGGCAGGGCGAGGCACGACGGGGCAGAGAAGGGCGAGGCCGGCGGTGCAGAGCACGATGGGGCACAACGGGGCGAGGCCGGCGGGGCAGAGCACGACAGGACAGAGCCGGGCGGGAGCCGGCATCGGCGGACAGCCGCGAGGCGGGGTGCCGACTAGCTCGCGCGCTCGTCGGGGGATTGGACGCGCTGCCCGACGACCGCGCTCACGCCGTCTTGGCGCATCGAGACACCGTAGAGAGCATCCGCAATCTCCATGGTGCGTTTCTGGTGCGTGATGATGATGAGCTGCGAGTTCTGGCGCAGGTCGCGGAAGATCGTGAGCAGGCGGCCGAGGTTGGCGTCGTCGAGCGCGGCCTCGACCTCGTCCATGATGTAGAACGGGCTTGGGCGGGCCTTGAAGATGGCGATGAGCAGTGCCACGGCCGCAAGCGAGCGCTCGCCACCGCTCAGCAGACTCAAGCGCTCGATCTTCTTGCCCGCGGGCTTGACCGTGACCTCGATGCCGGTCGTGAGCATGTTGTCGGGGTCGGTGAGCGTGAGACTGCCGACACCGCCCGGGAAAAGGATCGGGAAGACGATGTCGAACGCCGCCTGAGTGTCAGCAAAGGCCGCGGCGAAGATCGTCTGCATCGTCGCGTCGACCTCGTCGATGATCGTGAGCAAGTCGCGGCGCGTGTTCGCGAGGTCAGTCAGCTGCTCGGTGAGGAACTTGTGACGCTGCTCGAGCGCCGCAAACTCCTCGAGCGCGAGCGGATTGACGCGGCCCAGCTGGCTGAGCTTGCGCTCGGCGCGCGCGAGGCGTGCCTGCTGCTCACTGCGGTCGAACGGCTTGCCCGCGGGCATGACAGAAGCGGCATCGTCGGCCGACGACTCGCCTGCCGATGACCCGCCGGCGGTGGCGCGTGACGCCGCCACGATCGCTGCCACACGCTCAGACTCTTCGTCAGACGTCGGGTCGAACGCGGGCGCGTCGGGGTCAGGGTCGACGCGCGCGGCGGCATCGGCGGCGATGGCGTCGGCGACGGCGCGTGCGGCCTCGGTGAGGGCATCGTCGTCGGGAACGGGCACGTCGGGCCCGTACTCGGCGACGAGCACGTCTTCGACGAGACCGAGCTCGTCACCCGCGCGCTCGAGCAATTGCGAGAGGTGCAGCTTCTTCTCGTAGATCTGCAGCTCGAGGCCGTGCACGCCCTCGGTGATCGCGGCGAGGCGCTCGCGCAGCGAACTCTCGGTGCGACGTAGCTCGAGCAGCTCATCG
Source organism: Pseudomonas synxantha (assembly GCA_943371805.1). GTDB lineage: Bacteria > Actinomycetota > Actinomycetes > Actinomycetales > Microbacteriaceae > Microcella. The sequence continues at coordinate 2,452 of CALRWH020000130.1, forward strand.
TTTTGGGCGGCGCGCTCGCTCTCGCGCTGGGCGAGCGCCACGCGGGCTTCGGCAACCGAGCGGTCGATCGCCTCCTGCACGGCGGGCAGGGCGGCGGCAACAGCCGTGGCTCGCTGCACTTGACGCTGCCGCAGCACAGCCCGGCGCGCCGACTCATCGGCCGCGGCCTTCTCGGCGATACGGCGCTTCTCGAGTTGCTCGGCGGCATCGACGGCAGCGCGCACGCGCTCGCGCACGGTCTCGAGCTCGATGCGGCGCTCGAGTTCAGCGGCGCGCGCAGCCTCGAGGTCGGCGAGTAGTTCATCGCGCGAGCTCGCGTCGAGCATGGGGCGCGGGCGGCCAGCGAACTCCTCGTGCTCGGCTTGCGCGCGCTCAACGGCCGACTCGGCCTCGCGCACCGACTCGTGGGCAGAATCCACGCCGAGCGCGAGTCGGGCAGCTTCGCCCTCTGCGGCCTCGGCCTGGGCGCGAGCGCGCGAGACTTGCTCGCTGCGGGCCGCGCGCTGAGCATCCTGATCGCGCACGGCGGCAAGAGCGTCAGTCGCTGCTTGCTTCGCGGTGGCGAGGGCCGCGCGGGTGTCGTCGAGGGTTCCGCGGGCGCGTTCGATCGCGGTAGCGACGTCGGTGAGGGAGACGGATGCTGCATCGCGCTCGGCGGTGAGCTCGAGCCGGCTGCGCCCTGCGCCCGATCCCCCGCGCAAGACCGACCGCGTGAGCACGTCACCCTGCCGTGTGACAACGCTCACCGAGTCGACCGTGTCGAGTTTCTCGATCGCGGGCCAGGCGGATCGCGCGGCCGCCAGATCATCGGCGATCAACGTGCGCGCGAGCAGCGCCCGAACGCCCGCGGGGGCGGTGACGACGTCAACGGCAGGAGTGAGCCCTCCGACGCTCGCGAGCGAGTCGGTCGCCCGCCCGCCGACCTCGGCGAGCACGACGTCGACGCGGCCCGCTTCGGCGGCGTGCGCGCGCTCGAGGGCCTTGAGGCCGGCGTCGAGGTTGTCGGCGAGGGCCGCGTCGGCGAGGGTGCCGAGGGCTGCGGCGATGGCGGCTTCGAATCCGGCGCGCACTTGCAAGTGATCGCTCACGAGGCCGCGAATGCCCGAGCTGCCGACGAGCCCCGTGGCGCCGTCGCCCGAGTCGACCGCTTGTGAGAGGGCGCTGACGCGCGCGGCGAGGGCATCGCGTTCGCGCTCGAGGGCGTGCAAGGCTTCGCGCTCGGTGTCGATGCGGCCGCTGAGTTCGGTGACGCGGGCGTCGGCCTCGGCGAGGGCGGCGTCGAGACTGCGCGTGGCTTCAGTTCCGTCGCCGTCGTCGAGCGCGGGCAGGGCTGCCAGTTCGGCGCGCGTCGCCTCTTGCCGCTGCACGGCGGCCTCAAGCGCGTTCTGTTGGCGCAACAGTTCGCCGCGCGCGGCCGCGAGGGTCGAGCGAGCAACGTCGACGCGGCTCGCGAGCGCCGCGAGCTGCAGGTCGTGCTGCGAGACGAGGGCACTTTGCTCGGCGATTTCGTCGTCGAGAGCGTCGAGCGTGGCGCGCGCCGTCGCCGTGCGCGCGGCGACCTCGCCCACGAGTCGCTCGGCGGCGGCAACACCCTCGCGCAGGGCAACCGCGTCGGCGCGAGCCTCGTCGACTTGCGCTTGGGTGATCGTGAGCGACAGCCCCGGCAGCTCGGCTTGCTGGCTCAGCAGCGTGAGCTTCTGCTGCGTCAGGCTCGAGAGGCTGCGCACGCGCTCTTGCACTTGCTCGAGCTCGAAGGCCACGCGGCGAGCGTCGTCGACCGCGTCACCCACTTGCTGAGACTCGATGCGCTGCACGCGCAAGCGGGTTTGGTCGAGCTGGCTCTGCACGACGATGCGTTCACTCGTGCGTTCGCTCTCGGTGCGCGCGTGGTCGGCGAGCGAGGTTCGCAGGGCGACGACGTCGTCGGCCAAGAGGCGCGCCCGGGCATCCCGAACGATCGCGGCGATCGTCTGCGCTTCGCGCGCGATTTCGGCCTGACGACCGAGCGGCGTCAACTGGCGGCGAATCTCGCCAGCCAAGTCGCTCAAGCGCGTGAGGTTGGCCTGCATGGCCTCGAGCTTTCGCACGGTCTTTTCTTTGCGGCGGCGGTGCTTGAGAATTCCGGCGGCTTCTTCGATGAAGCCGCGGCGGTCGTCGGGGCTCGCGTGCAGCACGGCGTCGAGCTGGCCCTGGCCGACGATGACGTGCATTTCGCGGCCGAGGCCTGAGTCGCTCAGCAGTTCTTGCACGTCGAGCAAGCGGCAGGCCGTGCCGTTGATGGCGTACTCGCTGCCGCCGTTGCGGAAGAGCGTGCGCGAGATCGTCACTTCGCTGTATTCGATCGGCAGGGCGCCGTCGGCGTTGTCGATCGTCAATTGCACTTCGGCGCGGCCGAGCGGCCCGCGCGTGGTCGTGCCGGCGAAGATGACGTCTTCCATCTTGCCGCCGCGCAGGGTCTTGGCACCCTGCTCGCCCATGACCCAAGCGAGGGCGTCGACGACGTTCGACTTGCCCGAGCCGTTGGGCCCGACGATGCACGTGACGCCCGTTTCGAACTGGAACGTGGTCGGCTGCGCGAACGACTTGAACCCTTTGATGGTGAGGCTCTTGAGGTGCACGCGCTGCCCCCCTTTCCGGCACGGTCGTCAACAGCGACCGGCGCGATGCGCAAACCGGTCAGGGCTACCGTATCGGTTCGCGCGGGGCTATTCTGGCGGGCTGCCCACCTGCAGAAGGAGCCCTCATGTCTGCCATCACGATCACCGAGGTCGTCATCCCCGCGTCACTCGATGCGGCCGATGCCGACGAGTTTCTCGCATGCGTCGAGCTGCGCAACACCGTCAACCGGTTCGACTCGGGCACCGACGACAATCACTTCACCGCGGCCGAACTCTTGCCGGGCTGGCAGAAGACGTCGTTCGAACCCAAGCGCATGTTTGCGGCACGTCTCGACGGCCGGCTGGTCGGTCGCGGCATCTACGAGACCCGCACCGACGAAGCGGCCGACACGGCCTGGATGCATGGCGAGGTGCTTCCGGATGCTCGCGGCCACGGCGTCGGAGAAGCCCTCGCTCGACACCTCGAGGCCGTGGCGCTCGACGAGGGGCGCACTCGAGCGATCGTCTACGCACCGTCATGGAAAATCGGCGGTATTCGCATTCCCGCGCCGACGGGATTCGGCTCGGTGCCGGCCGGCACACCCGAAGTGCGGCTGTTGCAGAGCATGGGCTACCGGCTCGAGCAAGTGGAGCGCGGCAGCCGCCTGACGCTACCCTCGCCCGGGTTGCCCGAGCTGCTGAGCGCCGCGCGCGAGGCCGCCGGCCCCGACTACCGCGTTCACACGTG
>CALRWH020000131.1:0-5702 GCA_943371805.1 Pseudomonas synxantha
CCAGATCGCCCGTCAGCGCGCCACGCAAACGAACGACCCGCGCCGTACGGCGCCCCTGCTCGCGGCTGTGCAGGGTATCCGCGGCCCGATTGCCCTGCTCGAAGTCGGAGCATCGGCGGGGCTCGGTCTGCTCGTCGACCATTACAGTCACGTCTTTGTCGACGCCGATGGCGTCGAGCACCGCGTGGATCCGGTCGACGGCGCGTCGACGCTCGAGCTGCGCTGCACTCTCGGGGCGGGAGTGCCGGTGCCCACGACGATGCCCGACATCGTCTGGCGCGCGGGGCTCGAGCGCAGCCCCCTACGACTCTCGAACGCCGACGACGAGCGGTGGCTGCGCACGCTCATCTGGCCCGAAGAACGCGAGCGCGCGGCGCAACTCGACGCGGCCATCGCCATTGCGCGCGAGCACGTGCCCCACCTCGTCGCGGGTGACGCGGTCGATGGGCTCGCGGCGCTCGCCGCCCATGCCCCACACGACGCCACGCTCGTCATCGCAAGCCCGGCCGTGCTCGTCTACCTCTCGCCCGCTGACCGTGCTCGGTTCACAGCCACCGTCGCCGAGCTGCCCGGGCACTGGGTGTCGCTCGACGGTCGCCGAGTGCAGCCCGAGATTGGCGCGAGCGCGGATGCATTGCTGCCCGGTGCCGACGATGACTTCGTGCTGAGCCGTGATGGTCGCGCCCTCGCCGTGGTGTCACCGCACGGGGACGTTATCGAGCGTTGGGTGGCCCACTAGGGGGCGTAGATGGCCCGGGCAAGCGCGTCGAGCACGGCGGGCGTGCGCGGGCCGAAGCTCAGCACTTCGCCGTCATCCATGTCGACAAACCGCCGGGTCTCGCCCGCGCGCGTGAGGCCCACCGCGGGTTTTTCGGCGAGCAGTCCATCGACGCCGCCGACGCTCTCGAGACCCCCGGTCATGACCAGGATGAGGTCGGGGTTTGCCGCGACGAGTGCTTCGTCGGTCATGGGCCGCAAGCCGGCCCAGCCGATCTCGCCTGCCACGTCAATGCCGCCGAGCCCTTCGATGAGCTCGTCGGCGCCCGATTCTTCGCCAAAGAGGTAGTAGATGCCCGAGGCGCCACGCAAGTAGAGAAACAGAATGCGCACGCGATCAGCCGGGTCGTCAGGGCGGATCGACTCGATCGCGGTGAGTACGTCGGCGAGCTCCCGCTCGAGACGCTCGGCGAGCAGCTCGCCCGTCTCCGGCGAACCCAGCGCGGCCGAGACTTGCCGCGCAAGCTCGGCGGGGGCGCCGAGGCCCGGTTCGGCATCCACGTAGACCACCGTCACTCCGGCGTCGCGCAACTGGAGCACGACGTCGGTCGGCCCAACCGTGCCGTCGGTGATCACGAGAGTCGGGCGCAGGGCGAGCACGGCTTCGCTGCTGATGGCATGGCCACTGCTCGTGACGACGGGCAAGCCGTCGGCTTCAGGGAAGGTCGTCGAGATGTCGCGCCCCACGACGTCATCGCCAAAGCCCAGGGCGAAGACGGTGGCGGCGATTGAGCCGGCAATGTCGAGCGGAAGAATGCGGCTGGCATCGGTCACCACGACCTCTTGGTCGCCGTCGAGGTCACGAGATACGACGGTGACGGGCAGTGCCTGCGCGGGGTCGTTTGCCACGGGCACGATCGCGCTCGATTCGATGAGAGCCGTCGACGGTCCGGTGAGGTCACGCGGGTTGTCGGCCACGACGAGCTCGCTCAGGGGAACGCGCGGGCCAACGGGAGCCGTGGGCTCGGCGCTCGACGAGGGGGGCGAGACCGAGCATCCGGCAAGCATTGTCAGTGCGGCAAACGCGGCGACCACCGTTGCCGCTGTGCGCGAGCGCGCGCGGCGAGGGGTCTGGCGGGTCATGACGGTTCCGGTCGATCGAGAGTCGGCTTTGGGTGAGTTAGGCAAGCCTAACCCGCGTCGCTGTGCGGCGGGTGGGCGCCCGACTCTGAGCCTGCCGCAGCTCCCGCGAGCCGCCTAGGGTCGAAGGTCCTCGCCCCGTACCCTGGAGGCCCATGGATGCTCCCGCCGACTCCCTCGACGAGCGCGCGCAACGCGTGCTCGAGTTTGAGCGCACGTGGTGGGGGCACAGCGGGGCGAAAGAGCTCGGCATCCGGCGGGAGTTCGGCTGGACTCCAGCCCGGTACTATCAAGTGCTGAACGCCGTAATCGACACCGAGGTCGCCGTGCGGTACGACCCCGTTCTCGTGGGTCGACTGCTCGACGTGCGCGATGAGCGCGCACAACGGCGACGCACACGACGTGCGAGCGCCGACGGCGCTGCCTGACACCCCTCTTGCGGAAGGCATCATCACGATGGCCGAGTACACCCCTGATCGTTTCGACGAGATTCCCTCCTCGCTCGGCCGAGTTGGTGCGCACCGAGCACCCCGCTCGCGCGCGCGAGGGTGGGTCGCCTTTGCGTGGGCTGCCCTCGCGACGGGCGCGCTCGTCGTGGGCGGGCTCTACGGCCTATCGCTCATCAGCGACCGCGTGAACTTTGAGCTACCCGGGTTCGGCACCGCCGAGCCCATGCCCACGCCGACCGAGTCGCCCTCGCCGACGCCCTCGGTCGAACCGATCACCGATCCGGCTCTCGCCCAGTTGCCTGCCGGGTTCGTCATCACCGTGCTCAACGGCACCGAGGTCGACGGATTGGGAGCGGCCGCACGTGACCTGGTAGCCGCACCCGGGTGGCCCGTGGGCACCGTGACCTCTGCGGCACAAACCGACCTCACCGAGACGGTGATCTTCTACAACGACCCGACGCTCGAGGGTGTCGCTCTGGGCATGGCCCAGTTGCTGGGCATCGGTGTTGTCGAGCTCTCTGACGCCTTCCCGGGCGCGCCCGTCACGATCGTGCTCGGCGCTGACTTCGCCGCGATTGCCGCGCCGTAGGCCGCGTGCGTTACGGGGGCGTTTCGCGTCGGTAAAACGTCGCCACGAGAGCCCGAAAAGGTCTGGATGCGGGCTGTTTGCGCAGGTATTCTCACGGAATCCCCGGCTACAAGGAGCCCTGCAATGCCCAACGGAACCGTGAAGTGGTTCAACGCCGAAAAAGGCTTCGGTTTTATCACTCTTGACGGCGGTGAGAGTGACGTCTTCGTGCACTACAGCGCCATCGATATGCCCGGCTAAAAGGTTCTCGAAGAGGGCCAGTCGGTCACCTTCGAGATCGGCACGGGAACCAAAGGCCCCCAGGCCGAAGGCGTTCGCGTCGCCTGACGGCTTTCGGCTCACCGGTGCACCGCCGCCGCGAGCAGAGTTCTGCGGGCTAAGGTGACGCCATGAGCCGCGCGACGATCCGTAGTGTGAGTGTCGGCGCCCTGGGCGCCGCTCTCGTCGTGCTCGGCGGTTGCACCACGACCGAGGTCATGCCGAGCCCGTCTGCCTCGCCGTCGTACGTGTCGACCTATGTAGCGCCTCCTGCCTACGGCATTGCGCCTCTCACGGGCGAGCAGATCGAGGTGGGGGCACTCGCCGCCCCGTCGCTCGCGGCCAAGGTCGACAATCATCCCGACGCTCGCCCGCAAATCGGGCTCGAGCGCACGGACATCGTGTTTGAAGAACTCGTCGAGGGCGGACTCACGCGGTATGTCGCCGTTTGGCACTCTGACGTGCCCGCCATCATCGGGCCCGTGCGCTCGATTCGCCCGATGGACCCCGACATCATTTCGCCGCTCGGCGGAATCGTTGCCTACTCGGGCGGTCAGAGTCGCTTCGTCGAGATGATGCGCGCCGCACCCGTCTACAACGCCATTCACGGTCAGCGCGACACCGACGCCACGTTCTTTCGCGGCGATAACGCGGATGCTCCGCACAACGTGCTCGTCAAGGCCCCCGAGGTCATCGCGCAACACCTCGACCTTGCGCCACCCGTGCAGCAGTTCGCGTTTGCCGAGAGCATTGCGGCGGCAACGGCCACGAAAGAAGGCACCCCCACGGCGGGTATCGACATGCGATTCGGCAGCGCGAGCACGCCGTCGTGGAACTGGGATGCCGCGAGTGAACGATGGCTTCGCCTGCAGACGGGCGGCGCCCCCGACACCGATGCCAACGGCGCACAGCTGGCCGCCGTGAACGTCGTGGTGCTGCGGGTTCCGGTGCAAGTGATCCAGAGCATCCCGACGACCCTGCTCATCGGCTCGGGCGAAGCCTGGATTTCGACGGGAGGGGCAACCGTGCCCGCCACATGGTCGAAAGACTCGATGACGGCCCCCATCCGATTGATTGATGCCAACGGGGTTGCCGTGCGGTTGGCCCCCGGCAACACGTGGGTCGAGCTCGTGCCGCTCGGCGGCTCGCTGTCGTTCCGATAGCACCGCGTTCGCGGTCTCGCACGCTCTGGCCGCGTGCACGGCTCTGGCGGCTTGCACTCGACACCCGCGAGTGCCAGAATCGTTTAGCACTCACGCCCTGTGAGTGCCAAGAGCTACCGTACGTGAAGCGTCCGGGAGGGACGAGAGACACATGGCTAAGATCATCGCTTTCGACGAAGAGGCCCGTCGCGGCCTCGAGCGCGGCCTCAACATCCTGGCTGACGCCGTCAAGGTCACACTGGGCCCGCGTGGGCGCAACGTTGTTCTGGAGAAGAAGTGGGGCGCCCCCACCATCACCAACGACGGCGTTTCTATCGCCAAAGAGATCGAGCTGGACGACCCGTTCGAGAAGATCGGCGCCGAGCTCGTCAAAGAGGTTGCCAAGAAGACCGACGACGTCGCCGGCGACGGCACGACCACCTCGGTCGTTCTCGCTCAGGCGCTCGTGCGTGAGGGCCTGCGCAACGTCGCGGCCGGCGCCGACCCCATCAGCCTCAAGCGCGGCATCGAGAAGGCCACGCAGGCCGTTTCGGCGCAGCTGCTGAAGAACGCCAAAGAGGTCGAGACCAAAGAAGAGATCGCCGCGACCGCGAGCATCTCGGCCGCTGACCCCGAGATCGGCGCCCTGATCGCCGAGGCCATCGACAAGGTGGGCAAAGAGGGTGTCGTCACGGTTGAAGAGTCGAACACCTTCGGCACCGAGCTCGAGCTCACCGAGGGCATGCGCTTCGACAAGGGCTACCTGTCGGCATACTTCGTGACCGACCCCGAGCGTCAAGAAGCGGTCTTCGAAGACCCCTACATCTTGATCGTCAACGGCAAGATCTCGGCCATTAAAGACCTGCTCCCCGTCGTCGACAAGGTGATCCAGAGCGGCAAGCAGCTACTCATCATCGCCGAAGACGTCGAGGGCGAGGCTCTGGCCACGCTCGTTGTCAACAAGATCCGTGGCATCTTCAAGTCGGTTGCTGTCAAGGCCCCCGGCTTCGGCGACCGCCGCAAGGCCATGCTGCAAGACATCGCCATCCTCACCGGCGGTCAGGTCATCAGCGAAGAGGTCGGCCTCAAGCTCGAGAACGCCACGCTCGACCTGCTCGGTCGCGCGCGCAAGGTCGTCATCACGAAAGACGAGACCACGATCGTTGAGGGTGCCGGCGACGCCGACGCCATCGCCGGTCGCGTCAAGCAGATTCGTGCCGAGATCGAGAACACCGACTCTGACTACGACCGCGAGAAGCTGCAAGAGCGCCTCGCCAAGCTCGCGGGCGGCGTCGCCGTCATCAAGGCGGGTGCGGCCACCGAGGTTGAGCTCAAGGAGCGCAAGCACCGCATCGAAGACGCCGTGCGCAACGCCAAGGCGGCTGTCGAAGAGGGCATCGTCGCCGG
>CALRWH020000132.1:0-5600 GCA_943371805.1 Pseudomonas synxantha
ACTCGTCGTGGGTGTTGCCCCCGCTGGCGACGACGGTGTGAGCGTCGTGGGCATTGAGTCGGGTCCACTCGCTAGCGTCGGAACGGGACTACGGATGCTCGGCCTCACGGGGGCCGTCGACGAGACGGCCCGCCTGCCCGCGCCCGAGGGTGTGTCGGCCACGAGCATCCTCGTCGTGGGGCTGGGCCGCGGCACGCTCACGGCGGAAGCATTGCGAACGGCGGCCGGCACAGCCGCCCGCACACTCGGCAGCGTCGCGCGCATTGCCTTCGCGCTCCCCACGGTGACCCTGGCCGATGTGCAGGCCGTGCTCGAGGGCGCCGCGATGGGCGGGTATCGCTTCACCGCGTACCGATCGAGCGAGGCAACCCCGGGCACGACTGACGTCATTGTGGCGACGACGGTCAAGGGAGCCGACAGCGCCGCAGTGGCAGCGCGGGCAACAGCCGGCGCCGTTGCCCTCGTGCGCGACCTCGTCAACACCCCCCCGAATGACTTGTACCCCGCTTCGTTCGTCGAGCGTGCGCGCGCGGCAGCGGAGGGCTTGCCGATTGAGTTCGACGAACTAGGGCCCGATGAGCTCACCGCTGGTGGCTTTGGCGGCATTTTGGGCGTAGGCCAGGGCTCGTCACGACCGCCGCGACTTCTTGTCGTGCGCTACCGCCGTGACACCAACGACCCCCACCTGGCGATCGTGGGCAAAGGAATCACGTTCGATTCGGGCGGACTCTCGCTCAAGCCCGCCGCTGCGATGGTCGGCATGAAGTACGACATGACGGGGGCAGCGACGACGCTCGCCGCCGTCATCGCGGTGGCTCAGCTCGGAGTCCCCGTTCGACTAACCGCCTGGTTGTGCCTCGCCGAGAACATGCCGTCGTCAACGGCGATGCGCCCCAACGATGTGCTCACCATTCGCGGGGGCACGACCGTTGAAGTACTCAACACCGACGCCGAGGGTCGGCTGGTCATGGCCGATGGGCTCGCCGCGGCGAGTGAAGAGCACCCCGACGCGATCGTCGACATCGCGACCCTGACGGGTGCGGCTCGAGTCGCCCTCGGTGAGCGGTATGCCGGCGTCATGGGTGATGACACTCTCGTGGCCCAGGTGCAAGCTGCCGCGGCGGATACGGGAGAACTGGTGTGGCCCATGCCGTTGCCCGCCGAGCTTCGCGCGCTGCTCAAGAGTGACGTTGCCGATATCGCGAATGCCAAGCCGGGCAGCACGGCCGCGGGAATGCTGCTCGCGGGCGTGTTCTTGCGCGAGTTCGTGGGAACAACAAGCGACGAGCCGGATGCGCCGCGCATCCCGTGGGCACACCTCGACATTGCGGGCCCCGCCAACAACCCCACCGCCCCGTTTGGCTACACGCCTAAAGGTCCGTCGGGCGTCATGGTTCGGTTGCTCGTGCGGCTCGCGGAACGCCTCGCGACGAGGGAGTAGGCTCGACTCCGGGCACGGGACCGTCGTGCCGCACAGCGGGTCGACCCGCCACCTCGAGTGTCGACCCCCGCACGACAATCCTTCGTGGATGTAAGGAGCCTCTGCCGGTGTCGGACCAGAACTTTGACCTCGTCATCCTCGGCGCTGGAAGCGGCGGCTACGCCGCCGCCCTGCGCGCCAGCCAGCTCGGGATGAGCGTTGGACTCATCGAGAAGTCGAAAGTGGGTGGCACGTGCTTGCACGTGGGCTGCATCCCCACCAAGGCGCTCTTGCACTCGGCTGAGGTCGCCGACGCGGCGCGTGACGCCGCGAAGTTTGGTGTCAAGGCCACGCTCGAGGGCATCGACGTTCCCGCGGTCATCCAGTACCGCGAAGGAATCATCGCGAGCAAGTACAAGGGCCTGCAGGGTCTCATCAAGGCGCGCGGCATCACGATGGTCGAGGGCGAAGGTCGACTGACCTCCCCCACCACCGTTCAGGTGGGCGACAGCACCATCACGGGCAAGAACGTCATTCTCGCCACCGGCTCGTACTCGCGCACGCTTCCCGGTCTGGAGATCGGTGGTCGCGTCATCACGTCAGAGCAAGCCTTGCAGCTCGACTACGTGCCCAAGAAGGTTGCCGTGCTCGGTGGCGGCGTCATTGGCGTGGAGTTCTCGAGCGTGTGGCGCTCGTGGGGCTCCGAGGTGCACATCATCGAGGCACTCCCCCACCTCGTGCCGATGGAAGAAGAGTCGATCTCGAAGCAGTTCGAGCGCGCGTACCGCAAGCGCGGCATCGAGTTCACGCTCGGCGTGCGCTTTCAGAGCGTCACCCAGAACGACCAGGGTGTCGTCGTGACTCTCGAGAACGGCGCCACGATCGAAGCCGACTTGCTTCTCGTCGCTGTTGGTCGTGGCCCCGCCACCGCCAACCTCGGCTTCGAAGAGGTCGGCGTGGCGATGGACCGCGGATTCGTGCTCACGAACGAGCGACTGGAGACGAACATCCCGGGTCTTTACGCTGTCGGCGACATCGTGCCGGGCCTGCAGCTTGCTCACCGCGGCTTTCAGCACGGCATCTTCGTCGCCGAAGAGCTCGCCGGGCTCAACCCGGTCGTCATTAGCGACGTCAACATTCCCAAGGTCACTTACAGCGAGCCCGAAGTTGCGTCGGTCGGCCTCAGCGAAGCCAAGGCGAAAGAGCAGTACGGAGACGCGGCGATCGCGAGCTACGACTACAACCTCGCGGGCAACGGCAAGAGCCACATTCTCGAAACGGCCGGGTCGATCAAGGTCGTCCGCGTGGTTGACGGGCCCGTCGTGGGCGTGCACATGATCGGCGCACGCGTCGGCGAACTGATTGGCGAAGCACAACTCGCCGTCAACTGGGATGCCCATCCCGAAGACATCGCCCCGCTGCTGCACGCTCACCCGACGCAGAACGAGGCACTCGGCGAAGCCTTCCTCGCTCTCGCGGGCAAGCCGCTGCACGCGATGTGACCCCGACTCCACAACTAGGCTAGATACCCACCACAGGTTTCGAAGGAGCACTACTGATGAGCGAATCCGTCAACCTCCCGGCGCTCGGCGAGAGCGTCACCGAGGGAACGGTCACCCGATGGCTGAAGAACGTCGGCGACCGTGTCGAGGTCGACGAGCCGTTGCTCGAAGTCTCGACTGACAAGGTCGACACCGAGATTCCGTCGCCCGTCGCCGGCATTGTCGAAGAGATCCTCGTTGCTGAAGACGAGACCGTCGAGGTGGGTACGCCGCTCGTGCGCATCGGCACCGGTGCGGGCGCGAGTGCTCCCGCCGCCGCTCCCGCTCCTGCGGCCGCGCCGGAGCCTGTCGCGGCACCGGCACCCGCTGCGGCACCGGCACCCATTCCGGCACCGGAACCTGTCGCAGCACCAGCCGCTCCGGCTCCGGTAGCGGCCCCGGCTCCCGCACCCGCTCCTGCGGCCGCCCCTGCTCCCGCCGCAGCACCTGCTCCTGCAGCAGCACCCGCTGCCGCAGCACCGGCACCTACGTCGCCCACCAACGCGGCCTACATCACACCCCTCGTGCGCAAGCTTGCGGCCGAGCACGGCGTCGACCTCGCTCGCGTCACGGGAACAGGTGTGGGTGGCCGCATCCGCAAGCAAGACGTTGTCGCTGCAGCTCGCCCGTCGAGCGGAGCAGCCGCTACCGCCGCTGCGCCGCGCGTCGCGCTCGAGACCTCGCCGCTGCGGGGCACGACGGCTGCGATGTCGCGTCTGCGCAAGGTGATTGCCGAACGTGCCGTGATCTCGATGCAGTCGACCGCGCAGCTCACCACGGTCGTTGAGGTCGACGTGACGAAGGTTGCGGCGCTGCGCAATGCCGTCAAGGGCGACTTCGAGAAGGCCACCGGCACCAAGCTGTCGTTCTTGCCCTTCTTCGCCAAGGCCGCCACCGAGGCACTGCGCGCGTTCCCGATCATCAACGCGACGGTCGACGGCGACTCGATCGTCTACCCCGACACCGAGAACCTCTCGATCGCGGTCGACACCGAGCGCGGCCTGCTGACTCCGGTGATCCGCAACGCGGGCGAGCTGTCGATCGCCGATCTCGCGCGCGAGATTGCTGACCTTGCTACGCGGACGCGCGACAACCAGCTCAAGCCCGACGAGCTCGCCGGCGGCACGTTCACGCTGACCAACACGGGTTCGCGCGGTGCGCTGTTTGACACGCCCGTCGTCTTCCTTCCGCAGGTAGCGATTCTCGGCACGGGCATCGTGAGCAAGAAGCCCGCGGTCATCCAGGTTGACGGCTCGGACGTCGTGGCCGTTCGGTCGATGGTGTACTTCGCGCTGTCGTACGACCACCGCATTGTTGACGGCGCCGACGCCGCGCGCTTCCTGAGCGCCGTGAAGGCGCGCCTCGAAGAGGCCGACTTCGACGGAGACCTCGGAATCTAAAGCACCGCTCGACTAGTCATCGAGCACATCACGCACACGCCAGCCGGCCTCGCTTCTCACCACGAGAAGCGAGGCCGCTGTCGTTGCAGGAGACGCCGTTACGGGAGACGCCGTTGCAAAAGACGTCGGGGCGTTCATCGACGTCTCTGATGCCGAGGCTGTCGGCATGACAAGGTCGATGAGAGCAGCCCCGCCCATGCGCTCCACGACGACGACCTCGCCGCCCTGGGCCTGCCACGACTCGAGGGTTGAATGCCGCGTGTCATCAACGCCCAGGAGCCGCTCCGCCGCTGAACCAGCATGAGCAACGGCAAAGGAGCACGAGACGTTGTCGCCCCGCTCGGGCGCCGGAGCTAGCGCTGTCGACGGGGAAGAACGGGCTGCTCGGCACTCGACCCACCGGGCGACCAGCTCACTCACGATCGCCGACCACTCATCAGGCTCGGGGTCGACGGCTGACTCGGGAGACACAGCGCCCGACGACGACTCCTCCGGACGGGATGATGGCACCGGGCTGCTCATGGCGGATAGGGTTGCCGACTGCTGCTCGGCCGAAGCAGAGTCAATCGCGGGTTCAACGACAGGCACCGTGGCCTCGGAACCTGCGCCCGCGGTCACGGCCAGCGCCGCAATGAGGGCGATCGCTCCCCCGACGCCGGCGAGCACGAATCGTGGCCGCACAGCGCCGACTCGTCGCCACGGCGCCCCCGTCACTGCGGCCACGAGCACCTCTCGCACAGCATCGAGTCGCGCGGCCATTGCCTGCACGCGCTCGACGAGCGATGACGGAAGACCGAGAACACGCAGCGTGTCGATCAGTGAGTCGACCCAGGCCCCCTGCCGTGTGGGAACGGCCGTCGCCGTGGTTGTCGCAACGTTGACCACACCAGTGGTCGCCACCGGCTCGATGGAAGACGCGTCTGGATCTGTGCCGACAACGCCCGGCAGCTCACGGGGTGCCCCCGGCAGCGGCGGTGACGCCACCGTCTGAGCAGCAACCGTGCGGAACTCGACGGGCACCGGGGTAGCGAGATCGAAGAGTGCGGCCGACACCGATCGGCCCCGTGCCGCGGCACCGAGGGCCGCGACGAGCGCGGGTCGATCCGACGGCGATACCGCCGCCGCGACGGCGGCCCCGAGGTGCTCGAGCGCGTCGGCGTCGCGAGCGTAGGCCGGCTCGAGGGCGCGAAACCTCTCTGGCAGCACGGGGCCCGCGTGGGCATCCGTCACGCGAACGAT
>CALRWH020000133.1:0-5554 GCA_943371805.1 Pseudomonas synxantha
AGTTGATGTACAGGTAGATGTCTTTCTCGGGGTCTTCTGCCGCGAGCAGCAGCAACTTGGCCGCGATCTCGTTGGCGTTCTCGTCGCGCACTTCTGACCCGAGCCAGATGATGCGGTCTTTCAGCAGTCGGTCGAAAACACTGTTCGGCATTGCCGGTTCAGCCATGGAAAGAGCTCCTGTTCGTCTCGTTGTTCGAATCTACCCAAGCGAACGCGCGAGAAAGGCCGTGTTCGCCGTGGGCAGAGTGCGCGCCTCCTATTCGTGCAGACCAACGACGATGGGCCCGGCGCCGAAGCGCCGAGCCCATCGTGGTGATGCGTGACCTAGTGGTTGTGACCTTCGTGGTCGTCGTGGTCGTGACCGGCGTGATCGTCGGCACCGATGCCATCGGCAACCGGGGCAACAGCGGCTGCCGTGAAGGCCGTCAGGTCAACCGGCTTGCCCTTGGTGTCAACGACCTTGGCCTTGCTGAGCGCAACCGAGAGCGCCTTCGAGCGAGCAACTTCGCCGACCATTCCCGGAATCTGGCCGTTCTGGTCGAGGATCTTGATGAACTCGCCCGGATCCATGCCGTACTGCGCGGCACCCTGAATGAGGTACTGCGTCAGCTCGTCTTGGCTGACCTTGACCTCTTCTTTCTCGGCGAGGGCGTCGAGGAAGATCTGGTTGCGGAAGGTCGTCGTGCTCGACTCGGTGACTTCGGCGCGGTGCGCGTCATCGTCGAGTCGGCCCTCGTTCTCGAGGTGGCGGTTCACTTCGCCTTCGACGAGCGAGTCGGGCACGGGAATCCCGACCTTTTCGAGCAGCGCGGCGAGCAGCTTGTCGCGCGCCTGCGCCCCCTGGCCAAACGACTTCTGCTTGAGCAGCTGCTCGCGCAGGTCGGCACGCAGCTCGCCAATGGTGTCGAACTGGCTGGCGATCTGAGCGAAATCGTCATCGGCTTCGGGCAGCTCGCGCTCTTTCACCGAGAGCACGGAGACCTCGATCTGGGCCATCTCGCCCTCGTGGTCGCCACCGAGCAACTTCGACTCGAAGGTCGTGGTCTCGCCCGCCGTGAGGGTGTCAACGGCGTCGTCGATACCCTCGATGAGCTCACCCGAGCCGAGCTCGTACGAGATCGAGCTCGCCGTGTCGACCGTGGTGCCACCGACAGTGGCGACGAGGTCGAGCTGCACGAAGTCGCCCTTCTTGGCCGGACGGTCAACCGTCACGAGCGTGCCGAAGCGGCTGCGCAGGTTCTCGAGCTCGGCCTCGACCTCGTCGGGGGTGACGTCGGTCGCGTCGACCTCGATCTTGAGGCCGTCGTACTTCGGGATCTCGAACTCGGGGCGAACATCCACCTCGATGGTCACGAGCAGGTCACCCGAGAAGTCTTTTTCGCTCGGCCATTCGGTGATGTCGGCCTTGGGGCGGCCGAGCGCGCGCACGCCTTGGTCTTTCACGGCGGCGCGGTAGAAGCCATCGAGGCCCTCGCTCACGGCGTGGTTGAGCACCTCGCCGCGACCGACGCGCTGGTCGATGATGGGCGGCGGAACCTTGCCCTTGCGGAAACCGGGAATGTTCACCGTCTCGGCGATGTGCTTGTAGGCGTGCTGGATGCTCGGCTTGAGCTCGTCGGGCGTGACCGTAATGGCGATCTTGACGCGCGTCGGGCTGAGCTTCTCGACCGTGGACTGGACCAAAGGGGTTCTCTCCTGAGTGTTGTGCTGAAAACTTGGGGCTGTGGTCGGGGCGACAGGATTTGAACCTGCGGCCTCCCGCTCCCAAAGCGGGCGCTCTACCAAGCTGAGCTACGCCCCGAAACCGTGACCGTGAACCACGTCAGCGTCACGACGCGACGTCGCTTCGAAAAATGGCCTCGGCAAGTCTAGCCGAGTCGCCGCGCCGCTCGGCTGGGTGCCTGCGCCAATGCGTTACGATGGAGGTCGCGCGGGCCTCTGGCCCAAAGCGGGGCTGTAGCTTAGTGGTAAAGCCTCTGTCTTCCAAACAGATGATGCGAGTTCGATTCTCGTCAGCCCCTCCGTTTTTTCTCTCGTGCTGGTCAGCCGCAGGAGGGTCTCATGCTTCCCGCCGACAGCCATGTGCACAGTGAGTGGTCGTGGGACACAGGTGGGCCTCAGTCAGTTGCCGCGGGACGCATGCTGGCTACGTGCGAACGGGCAGTCGCGATTGGGTTGCACAGCCTGTTCTTCACCGAGCACCTCGACCTCGAAACGAAGTGGCGTGCGACTCCCGATGACTTTCCGCCGTGGAATAGCGCACACATCAAGGGCGGCTACCTCACGCCACCTTTGCTCGACGTCGCTGGGTACTTCTCCGCGCTGAGTGCCTGTCGCGAACGGTTTCCGATGCTCACGATCGGCTCAGGAGTCGAATTCGGGCAACCACACCGACACGAGGGCCGAGCACGCGAACTCATCGACCTCAGCAGGTTCGACCGCATCATTGGCTCGCTCCACACACTCGCGATCGACGATGACGTGGCCGAACCGGTCACTTTGTACGGCTACTGGTCGCCCGAGCGGGTGATGAGCGAATACCTGGCCGAGCTCGAACGCATGGCGAGGAAACAGCGCACCGCAACCGTCATCACGCACCTCGACTACGCCATCCGAACCTGGCCCGAAGCGCAACGTGGCCCTTTCGACCCCGCACCTTTCGAAGACGACATCCGCGGCGCGATGACAGCGATAGCCCAAGCGGGCTTGGCCCTCGAGATGAACGCGCGGCGCCTGGAATCGTGGATGCCGCGCTGGTGGGCAGAGTGTGGAGGCGAGCTCGTCACGTTCGGTAGCGATGCCCATGTTCCCGAAGCGCTCGCGCACGGCTTTGCGGAGGCCGCTGAGCTCCTGGTCGAATGCGGATTCGTGCCGGGGGCCTCGCACTCGCAGCCCTGGGAACGTCGCCGAACCTGACAGCTCGCTGCGCCGACCCGTTGTGCGCTCGTCGCGCTCTGCTGCCAAGTTTCGCCGACCGCTCCCTATTGGCACCTCACCAATTCGCCTTCAACGGATGCGGAACCTCATGATGAAAGCTCGCACACTTCCGATTCCGTTGAAGTGGCTGAACACAACCAGAGTCGCGCTTTCGGTAGCCGGGTTCGCGCTCACGGAACCCGGGTTCGCGCTCCCGGCACCCGGCCGAGCGCAGAGTACTGGGAGCGCAGGGCCCGCGCTCTCAGCAGCTGTAGCCGGGAGCCGCGCCGCACACCTCGAACGAGGCCGGACCTCGCTCGCCAGACGCGTCAACGGCGCGCACGCGGTAGTAGCCGACGGTGGCGTTCGAGTCGACGAAAGGCACGTACTCGAACTCGTCTACCTCTTCGGGAGTAACCGTGCCAATCGGGGTCAGCGAGCCTCCCGGCGTGAGCGCCCGCAGCACGAGGTAGTAATCGACCTCGTCGCTGTTCTGGGTCCAGCGCAGCAGCACCTCTCCACTTCCGCCTCCCGTGATCGCCGTGACTCCGACGACGCGTTCGGGAGGTGCACTCGAGGGCGAAGGCGTCGCGGTCGGCTCGGGCTCTGGTGTGACCGTGACGGTGGGAGTCGGCGACACCGCGGGCGACGACGCTATCGAGGTCGGAGAGTCGGTTGGTTCAGCAACCGGCGCGCCCCCTGGGCCACACGCTGACAAACTGACGACGAGCCCCGTCACCAGCACCGCACGTGAGCGTCGATTCATGGGGTCACCCTCCTCCAGCGCCTGAACGACAACCAGGGTCGGAAGTCCCCTTTGTGGGGCATCAGGCCCGTACACACAACAGTGCCCCCGCGACCCAACTCGCGGGGGCACTGTCTTTATGGGGGGGGGTCAGTCTTCGAGCAAAGGAACGATCTCGCCCTCGAAGGGTGCGGGGAGTTCGATGATGCCCTCGATGAGCGAAACGATGGTGTTCCAGAAGCCATCCGGGTGCTGCATGGCGTAACCGGGCACGAGCCAGGCGTTGCCCTGGGCATCCCACATCAGCAGCAACGTGGGCTCTGACGACTCGACCGTGACGGTCACCGTCTCGGGCTCGACGATCGGCATCGGCTCGACCGTGGGGTCGATGATGGGTTCTTCGACCGGCTCCGTCGGCTCGACCACGGGCTCGTCGCCCGGCTCGGCCGGCTCAGTGGGCTCGACCGGCTCAACAGTGTCGGTCGGGTCGGCCGGCTCAACGGCTCCGCCGTCGCTCGGCGAGGATGACCCCGACTCGTCGGCGCTGCGCGCCACACCCAGGTCAGCGGCGAGGTACGCCATGCCGCCCTGGTAGTCAGGCCCGCCGGCCCCGAACCAGCGCCAGTCAGAGAGTCGGTCGACAGCGGCCGTCGGCGACACGGTGTCGAAGTCGCCGCGGTCGATGACCTCGATCGAGTGACCGTAGGCCCACGCGATCTCACCGAGCGGGCTCCACGCCACGCTGTAGTCGATGGCCGTGGCAAAGCCATCAACCACGAGGTTCACGGTCGCCATGGTCTGCCAGAGGTCGGCGGTCACGCGCACGTCGTCGGCGTCAACGTCGAAACCCAGCCCGCTGAAGAGCTCGGCGGCGAGCGCCTTGGCGTCAGCCTCGCTCGGCGCGAGCGACTCGCTCGCCGGAATCTCAGGCGTGACGCACTCTTCGTACTCTTCGGTGCCGTTCTCGGTTTCGTAGCTCACGAGCTCACACACCGGAGGCGGGTAGGCCGAGGGGTTGTTGAACCACCAGTTGCCGGTGCCCGTCCAGGTGACCGTGATCGACGGTGCCGATCCGTCTTCGGGGCCCACGACGTAGGTCGGGTACGCCGGGTCGAAGTACGACGACTCGGCGACATCACCGTCGACGCCAAACTCGTCGGCCAGATCAGCAAGCACTTGCTCGGGCGAACCGATGCGGCGCAACTCGTAGACCCCGCCACGACCGCCGTCGGTGCCGAGGTCGGCGCCCGGTACGTACTCGTAGTTGATCCACAGCCCGATCTTGGCGTCTTCCGACGCCAGAGCAGCTTGCGCGCCGCCCGGAGCCGCGACACTTTGCGCGCCCGCAGCCGCCGTGAAGAGCGGGCCGCGGGGGGCGAGGGGGTTGACGATGACGAGCGATCCCACGGCGACAGCCGCGACGGCGGCGAGCGAAGCGCTCGCGAGCCGCGTGGTGCGCCCGTGATTCACGAGTCGAGGTGCGCGACGACTCGCGGCCGAAGCAACGAGGTCGGGAGAAAGGTCGGGGGCATCAGCATCCGTGCCCGCCGAACGCCGAAGGCGGTCAGTCAGGTTGTCTGTGTTGTCACTCATACCTGGTTTATGTCGTGGGGGCGTCAGATCTTTCAGAACTCGTCGACCCGGATTCGCCGAGCGCCGCCGCGAGCGCCTTCTTGGCGCGGTGCAGACGGATGCTCACGGCATTCGCCGAGACCCCCAACGCCACAGCGGCATCACTCACGGGCAGCTCATCAAGCACGACGAGGGCGAGCACTTCGCGATCGCGGGGAGCGATGGCGCCCCAGGCCCGCGCGAGCTCGGCGTCGGCGGTCACGAGCGACTCGGCCGAGGGCGCCGAGTCGGGCACCGACAGCAGCCCCATGACCGAGGCCC
>CALRWH020000134.1:0-5386 GCA_943371805.1 Pseudomonas synxantha
GGATGGTTTCAGGC
The DNA here is from genome assembly GCA_943371805.1 of Pseudomonas synxantha. GTDB lineage: Bacteria > Actinomycetota > Actinomycetes > Actinomycetales > Microbacteriaceae > Microcella. The sequence continues at coordinate 15 of CALRWH020000134.1, forward strand.
ATGCCATCAACTTAGGTTGATGCGTTCAATCTGTCAACTTAAGTTGATGCGACACGACGCGCGGGGGTTGCCGAACGCCCTACGCTGGAGGCACCCCTGGAGCAGAAGGAGCCCGCTATGGCTGACAAAAAACGACGCGTCATGTTGAAGCTCTCGGGTGAAGCCTTCGGAGGCGGCTCTCTCGGCGTCAACCCCGACATTGTGAGCGGCATCGCCCGCGAGATCGCCGATGCGGCGGCTGACGTCGAAATCGCCATCGTCGTCGGCGGTGGCAACTTCTTTCGCGGCGCCGAGCTCAGCCAGCGCGGCATGGACCGCGGGCGTGCCGACTACATGGGCATGCTCGGCACCGTCATGAACGCGCTCGCGCTGCAAGACTTTCTCGAGCAAGCGGGCGCGCAAGTGCGGGTGCAGTCAGCGATTCAAATGACGCAAGTGGCCGAGCCCTACATTCCCCTGCGGGCTGAGCGCCACCTCGAGAAGGGCCGCGTCGTCATCTTCGGCGCCGGCGCCGGGCTGCCCTATTTCTCAACCGACACGGTTGCGGCGCAGCGAGCACTCGAGATCGGCGCGCTCGAAGTGCTCGTCGCCAAGAACGGCGTCGACGGCGTCTATAGCGATGACCCGCGGCGCAACCCCGACGCACGCAAGCTCGACAGCATCACCTACCAAGAGGCGCTCGTGAAGGGCCTCAAGGTCGTCGACTCGACTGCGTTCTCGCTGTGCATGGACAACAGCATGCCGATGGTCGTCTTCGGCATGGAGCCCGAGGGAAACATTGCCCGGGCAATCCGCGGCGAGCACATTGGAACGCGCGTCTCGAACTGAGCGAGCCGTTCGCCGGTTAGGTATGATCTAAGGGACGCGATCGCGTCGCCCGCCGACGACCTGCCGGGAGAGCATCCATGACCGACGCCGTCACCATCGCCACGGGAGTACCCGGAATCAGCGTGCGCCTCACGCCGACCGAGCGCTTCACCTTCGGCAGCTTCGTCGACTGCAACATGGCCACGGCGTGGGTCGGCGATCGCTTTCGCATTTTTCCGGGCAAGTACGGTGAAGACCCCGTGTGGGGTCAGGCCAACGAACTCAAGCACGCCGACGGTGCGACCGTGACCGAAGCCTTTTCGCGGCGACCTGATGAGTTTGTCGAGCCCGTCATGCCGCCCAACACTCCGCCGGGTGAGCCGGGCCTGCACGGTGCCGTGTGGTTTGAGACCGTGTACCAAGACGCGTCTGACGCGAGCGGGCGCACGCTCTACGCCCTGTATCACAACGAGAACTACCCCGAGACGCTGCCGTTCGACCCCGCGACGGGAGAGGGACTGCGCGCCGACGACTGGCCGCCCGGGCTCACGGGCCCCGAGTCGGTTCAGGCCGTGCCGCGCATCGGCATCATGAAGTCGACCGACGGCGGCTTGAGCTGGGCCAACCACGGCATCCTGCTCGAAGACCGCGATGAACGGATGATCCGACTCCCGGTCAACCGCAACAACTGTTTTCCGGGCGGGGTCGGCGACCCGAGTGCCGTCGCCTCCGGCGACCACCTCTATGTGTTCTACGGCGAATACGCCTACCCGACCGCGTGGAGCGCCGAGACGTGGGATCGCGAGACCGAAGCCGCGGCGCAGTGCGTGAGCGTGGCGCGCGTACCGCTCTCGGCGCTCGATAACCCCAACGGTGCCGCACGGCGCTGGAGCGGCACCGCCTTCGATGCGCCGTGGGATGGCGTGGGGCAGCCGATCGCGAGTTTGCGCATCCCGACCTCAGAAGGCGGCGGTGCCGTCTCGCAGGGTGACGAGCTCTACTACTGGGGCCCCTCGGTGAGCTGGAACGAGCACCTCGAGGCGTGGGTCATGCTGCTCGGCCGCGTCGATGGCAGCTTCTGGGTGGGCGACAGCCTGTTTCTCTCGATCAACCCGAACCGTGATCTGGGCGAGGGCGACAACGCCCAGCAGTGGTCGACCCCCGTACGCATCGTGCACCGCCCCGGTCACACGCTCTGGTATCCCTCGCTGCAGCCGACGGACTCACCAGAAGACCTGGAAGCGAAGCGAACGTGTTTGCGGCTCGGTCGCGAGGCACGATTGTTCTTCAAAGACATGAAGGATGACGAGCACGTCTACATCAGCGACTTTCGCGTGGAGTTCGTGCGCGACTAAGTGCCCGGCAGCGCGGGTGCCCGTCGACCCTAGGCTGAGCGGGTGACCGCCGCCCTGCTCATCGCGCTCGCCGCGATTGCGCACACGACGTGGAACCTCGCGCTCAAGCGTGCGGGTGCCAGCGGGCCGGCGTTCATCGCGCTCGCGCTCGTCGTGGGCGTCATCGTCTTCGCGCCGTTCGGTGTGCCCGCGCTCATCGCTCAGCCGCTCGACCTCGGTCAGGTCGGCGTGCTCGTGGTCGGCAGCGCGTTGTTGCAGGTGGCCTACTTTCTCGTGCTGCAGCGGGCATACCGCCTCGCCGATGTCGGTGTCGTGTACCCGCTCGCTCGCGGCACCGGGCCGCTACTGAGCGTCGTGGGCGCGGTGCTGCTGCTCGGCGAGCGACCCGGCCTCGTGACGCTCGCGGGTGCGGCGCTCGTGGTCGCGGGCGTGATCGTCATCGGCACGGCCGGCGCGCGCGCGAGCGACGGTGCTGCGGGGGATTCGGCGCGGCGGTGGCGGGGCATCCGCTACGGGGCGGCGGTGGGCGTCATCATCGCGGCGTACACGCTGTGGGATGCGGCCGCCGTGACGCGCGCCAACCTCGAGCCCGTGGGCTACTACTGGGCGAGCATGGTCGTGCAGGTGGCCGTGCTTCTGCCCCTCGCTCTGCGCGAGCGCGGTGCGCTCGCGCGAACAGCGCGGGAGCATCCCGTGGCCATCGCCATCGTGGGCATTCTGTCTCCGCTCGCCTATGTGGCGGTGCTCGCCGCCTACGAGCTTGCCCCGGTCTCAGTCGTGGCCCCCGCGCGCGAGGTGAGCGTCGTGCTCATCGCTCTCGCGGGGTGGCTGCTGCTGCGCGAGCCGCACCCCGCACGGCGCATTCTCGGCAGTGTCGTCGTGCTCGCGGGCATCGCACTCCTCGCGCTCGGCTGACCCCGCGCCCGCTAGACTCGGCATCGACCCACCGAAGGAGCCGCTGTGATCGCCGACGTTCTGGCTGAAGCCACCGACAAGATGACCAAGGCCGTCGAGGTCGCGAAAGAAGACTTCGCGACCGTGCGCACGGGCCGGGCCAACCCGCAGTTGTTCCAGAAAATCTTGGTCGAGTATTACGGCACGCCGACGCCCCTCGCGCAGCTCGCGAGCTTGCAAAACCCTGAGGCACGCACGATTCTCATCACGCCCTACGACAAGAGCGCGTTGAAAGAAATCGAGAAGGCGATCGTCAACTTTCCCAACCTCGGAGCAAGCCCCAACAACGACGGCGAGATCATTCGCGTGACGATGCCCGAGCTCACCGAAGACCGCCGCAAAGAGTACGTCAAGATCGTCAAGCAGAAGGCCGAAGACTGCAAGGTCGCGATTCGCAACATTCGTCGCAAGGCGAAAGAAGACCTCGACAAGCTCAAGACCGAGGTCGGTGACGACGAGGTCGCTCGCGCCGAGAAAGAGCTCGAGGCCATCACGAAGCGGGCGACCGACGCTGCCGACGAGGCGTTGAAGAAGAAGGAAGCCGAGCTGCTCGAGGTCTAAATGCCCGAGACTCCTGAATCCGCATCGACCGCTGAGGCGGCCGAGCAGAAGCCTGCCCGCTCGGCGCGTCGCTGGGGGCGTGCTGCATCGGCGCGCGATGAGGTTGAGGCGGCCATCCACGACATCGAGAACAAGGTGCACGATCTCGAGGCGAAGGCGCGCGAGATGGATGCTCGCATCGAGGCGCGCGCCGGCCGCAGCCTAACCAAGGCCATCTTCTTTGGCCTCGTGTTGGGGTTTGCGCTGCTCTTCAGCCTCATCGTGTTCAAGCAGGTGTTCATGCTGTTTGCCGCGGCGCTCGTGGCATTCACGGTCTACGAGCTCGCGAGCGCGCTGCGGTTCGCGGGCCGCGACATTCCGCGTATCCCGCTCGTCATCGCGTCGATCGGCGTGATTCCGCCCGCGTTCTACCTCGGCGCTCCCGGCCTCTGGTGGGCCTTCCTCGCGGGCGTCGCCTTCGTGAGCCTGTGGCGCATCATCGAGACGGCGCGGCCCGCCATGCGGCAGCCGGGCGTCTCGTTGCGCACTGACCTCGCCGCAGGCATCTTTGTCTTGAGCTATGTGCCGCTGCTCGCCGGGTTTGCCGTTGTCATGACCGCGCAGCCGGGAGGCGAGTGGTGGGTGCTCGCGTACCTCATCGTCGTCATCGCGATCGATACGGGTGCCTACGCGTCGGGCGTGCTTTTCGGCAAGCACCCCATGGCGCCGCGCATCAGCCCCAAGAAGACGTGGGAAGGCTTTGCGGGTTCGGTGGCCGCAGCAACCCTCGCGGGAATCTTGTTGGCAGTGTTCATGATCGGCACCGAGTGGTGGGTCGGGCTCGTTCTCGCCCTCACGTTGGTCGGGGTCGCGACCCTCGGAGACCTGACCGAGTCGCTCATCAAGCGCGACCTCGGCATCAAAGACATCTCGACCTGGCTTCCGGGTCACGGCGGATTCCTGGATCGACTCGACTCGATGTTGCCGTCGACGATCGCCGCTTACGTCATCTTCACCTTCCTCGGCTGAATTCTCCGCCCGACCATCGAGCCGTGCGCGACCGTGTCACGGCCACCGCAGGGGTGTGTCGAGCCACCGTGGCGTTCGCGTCTCGGTGACTGCGGCAGAATGGTTCGGTGCCTTCGACTTTTCCCCTCGCCCGATCCGGCAAGCCTGGCTATGACGTCGACGAGGTCGATGCGTTTCTCGATCGCGCTCGTGAAGCCTTCTCGACTCCGGCCGGGGTCGACGCGAGTGTGACGAGCGACGAGATTCGTCACACTGCATTTCGAGTGGTGCGCAAAGACGGTTACTCGGCTCGCCACGTCGACGCCGCCCTCGAACGTCTCGAAGAAGCCTTCGCGGCGCGAGAGCGGGAACAGGCCATTGCACAGCAGGGTTCTGAGGCCTACTACGCCGAGGCGCGGGCGACGGCGCAAGAGATTCTCGATCGACTCGCGCGCCCCAAGGGCAAGAAGTTTCGCCGCGTGAGTCCCCTCACGCGGGGCTACCACCCTGCTGATGTCGACGCTTTCGCCGCTCGCGTGTCGGAGTACTTCGAGTCGGGTCGCGCCCTGCCGATTGACTCGGTGCGCACGATCGCCTTTCGCTCGCGCTATCGCGGGTACAACGAAACCCAGGTCGACTTGCTGCTCGACACCGTGGTCGGGCTCATGCTCGCGGTTCGCTAGGCCAGTGGCCTCACGGGCTCTCGCG
>CALRWH020000135.1:0-5308 GCA_943371805.1 Pseudomonas synxantha
CCCCCCCCCAACGACAGGGTGAATCAGCTGGCGAAGTCTTTCACCAGGTGTTCGTTCTCGTCTTTCTTGAGCCGGCCCACGAGGTAGCCCACGCCGAGTGCCAAGAACGGCAAGAGAACGAGGAACCAGCCGAGCGGGTTGAGCAACCAGGCGCTCTCGGGCAGCGAGGGGTCAACACCCTCGGGTGCGGTGCCCGCGAGCAGGTTGAACCGCGACATGAGCAGGTAGAGGCCCAGTGTGAGCAACACGATCGCCGCGCCCGGCGCGATCTTCGTCGTCCACAGGTTGCCGTCACCCTTCTGCATGAAGAACCGGATGACCGCGGCGCTCACGAGAATCTCAACGAGCACGATCGCGATGACCGTGATCGAGCTCATCCACGAGAACAGGTTCAAGAACGGGTCGAGCCCGGCCACGGCGAAGATCACAATGACCACAAAGGCAATCGCCGACGTCACGATGGCACCCATGTAGGGCGAACCCGCGTCGTTGACGCGACCGAGCGGCTTCGGCAGCACGCCACCGCGACCCATGGCGAAGAAGTAGCGCGCTGAGGCGTTCTGGAAGGCGAGCAGACCGGCAAAGAGACTCGTGAGCACGAGCACGCCCATGATGAAGGTCAACCACCCGCCAACGAACTGCTCGGTCAGGCCGAAGAGTACTCCCGCGGGATTCGCCAGTCCTTCCGAGAGTTCGATGACCTTGTCACCCACTTGCGAGGCACCCATGCCCGTGACCATGGCGAACGAGACAAGAGCGAAGAGCAACGTGATGACGCCGATCGACACGTAGGTGGCGATGGGAACCGTGCGCTTGGGGTTCTTGGCCTCTTCACCGTAGATCGCCGTCGCCTCGAAGCCGATGAAGCTCGCGAACGCGAAGGCGAGCGCAATGCCCGCCGAACCGGCGAAGCCGCCCGCGAAGACCTCGGCGGGGCTGAACGATGCGCCGATGTTCCAGCCCTCGGGCCCGCCATTGGCGAGAATCGCCACGGCGGCGATGACGAGCACGCCGACCTCGAGAATGAGCAAGATACCGAGCACGCGGGCTCCGATGTCAACACTCAAGAGCGAGAGGGCGGAGACGACAACCCAGATCAGCAGCGTCCACACATACCAGGGCCAATCGACGCCGAGGCCGCTCGCGAAAGCCGACGTTACGACGCCGAAGAAGCCGTAGATCGCGAGCTGGATGGTGATGTAGGCCACGAGCGCCGCGAACGCCGAGGCGACACCGGCGTTGACGCCGAGGCCCTTACCGACGTAGGCCAAGAAGGCGCCCGCGTTGGTCATGTACGGACTCATCGCCGCATAACCGATCGAGAAGATGACGAGCGTGATGCCGACCGCCAGGTAAGCACCCGGCACAGCAGCACCGTTGCCGAGAAGCATGGCAACCGGCACCGCACCGGTGATGCCAATGAGGGGGGCGGATGCGGCAACGACGAAGAAGACGATGCCGGCAACGCCGAGTCGGCCTTTTCTGAGCTCCGTTTGGGTGGAATCAGTCATGAATCTGAAACTCCTCATTGAGTTAAGGGGGAGCATCCTTCACACGAAGGATGGTGCTCGGGTGTTGCGGAGTTTTCCGCAACACCCGAGCACCAAAAGTGAATCAGCTAGCGAAGTCCTTGACTAGTTGTTCGTTCTCTTTCTTGTTGATGAGTGCCACCACGTATCCGATCGCGAGAGCGATAAACGGGAGCAGCACGAGGAACCAGCCAAGCGGGTTGAGCAACCACGCGCTCTCGGGGAGCGAGGGGTCAACGCCGTCGGGCACGGTACCGGCCAGCAGGTTGAAGCGCGACATCAGCAGGTAGAGGCCGACGGCGAGCGTCACGATCGAGAGTGCCGGAGCGATCTTGGTGCTCCAGAGCCCTCCGCCGCCTTCCTTGATGAAGAAGCGGATCACGGCAATGCTCACCAAGATCTCGACGAGCACGATCGCAATGACCGTGACCGAGCTCATCCAGAAGAACAGGTTGAGCACCGGGTCGAGGCCCGCGATCGCGAAGATCACAATGACCAGGCCAGCGAGAGCCGACGTGGCGATGACGCCGTTGACGGGTGCGCCTGCCTTGTTGGTCTTCGAGAGGGCGACCGGCAGCACGCCGCCGCGGCCCATGGCGAAGAAGTAGCGCGCCGACGCGTTCTGGAAGGCCAGCAGACCGGCGAACAAGCTCGTGATGACGAGCCAGCCCATGATCGGCACGAGCCACCCACCTACGTACTGCTCGGTCAGGCTGAACAACACTCCAGCAGGGTCGGCGAGCGGTACACCGTCGATCGACGACCGCGCGATGACCTCGTCGAAGATGCGCGACGCGCCCATGCCCGTGACCATGGCGAACGAGACGAGAGCGAAGAGGGCGCTGATGACGCTGATGGCGAGGTAGGTCGCGCGCGGAACCGTGCGCTTCGGGTCTTTCGACTCTTCGCCATAGATCGCGGTCGCCTCAAAGCCAATGAAGCTCGCGAACGCGAAGGCCAGGGCGATTCCTGCGCCGCCCGCGAAGCCACCCGCGAAGATCTGGTCCGGGGCGAACGAGGCCGGGATGTTCCAGCCTTCGGGCCCGCCGTTAGCGAGCATGGCAACGCCGGCAATGAGGAGCGCCAGAATCTCGGCGATGAGCAGCACCCCGAGCACCTTGGCTCCGATGTCGACGCTCAGCAGCGACAGGCCCGTGACGAGCGCCCAGCCGAGCAACGACCAGACGTACCACGGAAGGTCGAGGCCGAAGCTCGCCATCTGCCCCCCGACGATCGCGCCGAAGAAGCCGTAGATCGCGAGTTGAATCGTCACGTAGCCGACGACCGACGCGAACGCCGACGCGACACCAGCGTTGACACCGAGGCCTTTACCGACGTATGCGAAGAACGCGCCCGAGTTGGTCATGCGGTGGCTCATCGCGGCGTAACCCACCGTGAAGAGCAGCAGCGTGAGGCCGACGACAAGGTAGGCGCCGGGGGCTGCCGCGCCGTTGCCTGCGAGCATGGCGACCGGAACCGCGCCCGTCATGCCGACGAGCGGGGCCGAGGCAGCGACAACGAAGAAGACGATGCCGAGAATGCCGAGACGACCCTTGTGCAGAGTCGTAGGGGGGGTGTCAGTCATGGATCCGAAACTCCTCTTTGAGTTGGGGTGGATCGTTCGTATCAAAACGACCTGGCGCCATAGTGGTGCACGGGTGGGCGCGCGTCAAGCGTGGCGTGGTGCGCGGGCTCGCGGCGAGCATCCGAAAACTGCCTATCGTTTGTTTACGAATGATTCGGTAGCCTGGGCCGCATGGCCTCGCTCAATGGATTCCTCGCGCCCCGAACTCCCTCCGGCGCGAGCGCGCTCGTTCCCGATATGCCCTGGTTCTACTCGGGCACGCTGCTCACCGCTGAGTACCGCACCGACCCCGCCAACGTTGCGGCACTGCTGCCCGAGGGCCTCGAGCTTGCCGACGACGACCCGGGAGCCGTGGCGCTCATCTGGGCCGACTGGCAGTCGTGCTCGACCGGCGGCGCCGAGCTGCTCGACCCGCAGCGATCGCAATACCTCGAGACCTTCGCCGTCGTGCGCGTCAAGCACGAGGGCGTCACCTACTCGCGCTGCGTCGCCATCTGGGTCACGAAAGACTTCGCCATCGGCCGCGGCTGGTTTCAGGGCTACCCCAAGAAGCTGGGGAGCATGGCCGTTACGCGCGTGTTCAACGTCGGCAAAGCATCCCCCCGTCTCGAACCGGGCGCGCGCCTCGGCGCCTCGCTCGCGGCCTACGACCACCGCCTCGCCTCGCTCGTCGTGACCCTGCGCGAGCCGAGCGCCTCGAACGGCTTCGTCAACGGGCACGGCATGCTGCACTCGCGGTGGATGCCGTCCATCACCCCCGGCGCCGGCAACAGCCTCGACCAGCTCATCACGATGGGTGGAGTCGACGCCGAGATTGGCGAAACCTGGGTGGGCGACTTCGAGCTCGAACTGCACGACTCGCCCTGGGACGAGCTCGCCTCGATCTTGCCCGTGAAGGAGAAGATCGCGGCCTACTACCGCGAGATCGGCGTGACGTTCAACGGCGGCACGCTCGTCGCGGACCGGTCTAACCCGACGGTGTAGTCGCCTTGCGCGCGGAAGCGATCAGCCGCACGACGAGGATGACTGCTGTGATGAGGGCGGCTGCGCCAAGCGCGTAGCCGGCCCACGCGGCGATGGAGATACCGAGGGACGTCTCGATCGGAAGCCCCTGCTCTTCTTGGCTGTTGTACTCGGCGGCTGAGGCGAACGTCGTCACGACGAGCGTGCCGATCGAGAGCACCAGGAGCGCGACGAAGGTCCATATGAGACCGGTGCGCGGGGGTGTCATGAACTCTCCTGGTCATCGACAACATGCTGTCGTTGCGGAGATTACCTCACTCATCCATGTGACGGCAGGGTTCTTGCTCACGAGGCTGCTTGTTGCGCAACGAAGCGCCGTCCGGTGAATCAACGACCTGAAGTCGTCATCGACCAGCCGATCAGCGCGAGGACGACACCCGCCGCGATGAACAGGACCGCCGTGAATCGAACAACCCGCGGGTTGTAGAGCCCGGTCGGCAAGCCCACCGTTCTCGCTGTGTCCTTGAAGGAATCGCTGGTTTCGCTCGGCACTGCCAGCGCTGAGATTCCCAGAACAACAGCGACAACCCCGCCCATGATGACGAACACGCCCGTCATGCTGGCTGACCGGCCCGCCGCAACCACAGGTTGTAGACGGTGCCGACGGCACCGGGAAGCCATGCCAGGCCCAGAACGAGCGCGAGCGGCGCGAGCGATTGCGCCGGGAGCATGAGCGCTACGACGACGAGCGCGAGCCCGGCAATCGCGAACGACACGCCAAGAACGATGGCAAGCCCTCGGCGCCCGCGCGGATTCTGGTTCACCGGGAGCGTCGCGGCGTGCGCAGCGAACGCCGCAAAGCACCCGACGATCACGAGCAGAAACATGACTGGCATCAAGGCGGGCGTGAACAGGAACGACGTCAACACCGCGGAGAGCACCATTGCAGGCACGAGTGTGAGATTCCAGAGCAGCAACGGTCTCACTTGAGACCAGAACTCTCCGGAACGCTCGCGCATGCGCCAACCCTAGGCGAGGCCTAGAGATCAAAGAAGCTGTGTTTGCTGGCTTCCTCGATCTAGAGATCGAGGAAGTACTCCCGCACCTCCCAGGCGGTGACCTCGCGCGTCGTGGGGTCGGGCACCTCGGCGGTGTAGCGCTCGATTTCGTCGCGCTTCATGACTTCGAAGACGTTGACGAGGTCGCCGCCGAGGAGGTCGATGAGGGCGCT
>CALRWH020000136.1:0-5242 GCA_943371805.1 Pseudomonas synxantha
GCGTCGTCGGGAAGCTTGGCGATCGCGTCGAGCACATCCTTCAGCTCAGCTTCAGCCTTCGCGGCACCCTTTGCCCGCTTGGCCTCATTGCGCAGCTCGGCCGCGCGCTCTTTCATGGCGGCCTTCTCGTCCGCGGTAAACCCGTCAGCGCCGGTGGATGCTCTGCTCGTGTCGCTCATGCGCCCAGGCTAGCCCCGGGGCGCAGTTGGTGTTGCTTCTATCTGCTCTGGACAAACGCTGCTCTGGACAAACGTCCGGGTAGGAGGTGCTCGCGACTAGCTGATACCAGTGACGGTTGGGTACAGCTCGAAGGCGCCTTCTGAAGAGACTTTTGGGAGCTCATTCGGGTCGTCACCCACGGGCTCGAATTCGACGCACCAGATTTTGGAGTCGCCGACGATCTTCAGCCCAAAAGGGATCACGCCGACGACCCCGTGGATTGCGGAAGCCGCCCGGGAAAGCTCCCGAGCCGCCCTCCCAATTTGGGGAAGATGGAACGGCTCGTTCCTTCCTTTCGCCTCTGCCGATAGCAGCCACGTTCCATCATCAGTCACCACTGAGAACGCCGCATCAACTTCGCCGTTGCCTAACTTGAGCCCCGTCTGAAGAAACGAGACTTCAAGCACGATCCGATCAGAGAAGAGCGCAAAGAAACTCTCCACAAGATTTAGCCTTACGGCGACTTGAGACAGCCAGTTTTCGTCACGACGGCCGAGCGCCTTCATAGCCATAGGCATAGACAGCGACTGCACCCGCTGTGAAACGACTCGCTCTGCGCTGAACAGAATCTCTTCGTGCTGGAATGGGGTCGCTTGACCTGGTGTGATTGAGACGAATTCGAATGAAGCGCCTTGAGCCTGACCAATGGCGTCTCGGCCCGTAAAGCCCTTCTTGAATACTGAGGATGGCCAAGTCGCATCGCGCGTGGAACCGCGGGTGAGATCTTTCCAGAAGTTGGCGGGATTCGAGAGGCTCAGGCCCGCCCCGGTCTCCTCAATTCCGCGAGCAAGATCTCTGAATGTGACGATCGGATCGTCAACTTCGCCAGTCGTTTCATTGAACTTCAAGTTGAAGAAGATCCATTCGATCACTTGTGTCTTTTCGCTGGCCACTGGTGAATCGTAACCCCAATCCAATGACCGGCCTTGAGAGTTCTTCATTCACTCGAAGGCGAGTGTCGGTAGTACATGGTTGTCTGCACCTGTTCGTGCCGAACACAGATCTCGCTTACGCGAAGAAATCGGACCCGTCATGAGCATTAGCGTCCCCTTGTTCGACATGCCGCCCTACCCGCCACGCACGTCGCCCAATAGGCCTAGATTGGAAGGCATCATGACGCGACTTGATGCTGTTCGTCCTATCGCTGTAGACCTATTCGCGGGGGCGGGAGGCCTTTCACTAGGTTTCGAACAGGCCGGCTTTGACGTCGCGGCGGCAGTCGAGTTCGACCCCATTCACGCCGCAGTACACGAGTTCAACTTTCCCTATGCAGCGACATTCTGTAGGGACGTGTCGGCCATCAGTGGTAGTGAGATTCGTTCGCAATCGAACATTGGTGACCGGGAAGTGCACGTGGTCGCAGGCGGCCCACCTTGTCAAGGAATCTCAATGATGGGCAAGCGAGCGATTGACGATCCACGCAATGCGCTACTGAAGGAGTTCGCTCGCGTCGTGTCCGAGCTTCAGCCTCGCTTTTTTGTGATGGAGAACGTCGCGGGCCTCGTGGTAGGCAACTACAGGCAGCTCTTGGATGAAGTAGTCGAGACTATGTCCGATGCTGGCTACAACATGGTTCTTCCGTATCAAGTATTGAACGCGGCAGATTATGGCGCGCCCCAGTCCCGTCGTCGTCTGTTTCTCCTAGGTGCGCGTCGAGATGTACCCATTCCGAGCTATCCCGAACCGACGCATTCGGCGAGGCGAATCAACGGCGGTGTGCCTTCGGATCAGGGACGCCCGATCGGTCCTAGCGTCTGGGACGCCATTGGGGATTTGCCCGATGCGAACCAATGGGATGAGTTGTTGTACACCGACGAAGTGCAGGTCAAGTACGGCAAGCCCTCGGCATACGCGGCTGCGCTCCGGGGGCTGACCAGAGATGCCGACGACTATTCTCGGCCACGGCTGTATGCAAATGACCGGATGACATCAGCCGCGCGGACCGTTCACAGTCGTGAGTCGATTCTCAGGTTTAGCTCCACAGCCCCGGGTACGACTGAGCCCATCTCGAGATTCTTAAGGTTGCACCCTGAGGGCATCAGCAACACTCTTCGCGCTGGCACGGCATCTGATCGAGGTGCGCACACAGCTCCGCGTCCGATTCACCCTGCCGAGCCGCGGGTGATCACCGTCCGCGAAGCGGCCCGGCTACACGGATATCCCGACTGGTTTCGTTTTCATCGGACCAAGTGGAACGGCTTTCGTGAGATCGGAAACAGCGTGCCGGCACGACTCGCGAGGGCTGTCGCTGGTTCGATTCTTCGAGCTGATGGAATAGAACCTTCGATTGGGCCGACAACTGAGCTTGGTGATCCGGGTTTGCTTCGCTACACCGCCACTGAGGCCCAACAGCACTTCGGAATTGCTGAGCGAGTGATCCCCCAGAGAGATCGCAAAGCGGGCTGAACCCGCCACTATCAAGTCTGAAGTCCGCGATTGCGGGGCAATTCGCAACGCCAGGGGCCCACTCGGAAGATGAATTTTGCTATTTGATTCAATCCGATTCGAATCTCGGCTTTCTTTTCGATGCATCCCCTCGTATGGTCGGCGGCAACTCGTAGCATGCTCACATGCATATGGACGACCTTGACGATCTTGAGGACCAGCGACCGCGACAGGCCGTCGGTGCCATTGAGGAGCGGATCCAGAGCCTTGCGAACGTTGAGGGCTTCAAGTGGGGTTCGACTTATGTAGGAATCTGGAGTCCAACTCTCGCTACTGCGGAAGCCGCTTGGAGTTCCTCACTCGACTCCGTTCGCCCTCACGTTCCAGTTCCGGCAAAGCTGTGGCGTGTGCCGCTCTTTTGGGCTTCGGTGGGACTTTTCATTTCAGGTGTTTCGATTATGGTTTGGGGAGTTCAGACAGGCGAAGGCGCCGCTTTCGGCCTGTGGCTAGTCAACAGCTTTATCTGGGGCTGGGCTCTCAGCCGAGCCGCTGATGCGGTTGAGCGTTCTGACAAGCAGGCGAGAGAAAGGCTCGATTGGCTTCGTCGTGTCTTCTACTTCTCGGCTGTCCAAAGAGTGTCGGAACGGAGAGCAGAGGCCCGCAATTACGATCCCGACTCTCGTGAAGACTACGTCGAAAGAGCGGGAGGCACAGAGCGGTTTGTGGCGCCGGCTCCGCTGCCGCAACCTTTCGGTGTCAGTCACGAGGGTGCGGAACGCTTGATCGCGCATTGGATGAAGCACCTTGGCGAGCCGGACGCAGAAGAAACTCAATACGTGAACGACGGCGGCATCGACGTGGCAAGTGTCCATTACATAGCGCAGGTGAAGAATTACACGGGTTCGGTCGACGTCGCCTCAGTACGAGAGTTGGCGGGTGTTGCCTATACCGACGGACGGAAACCCCTATTCTTCACCAGCGGGTCATATTCTTCCGGGGCTGTGCTCTTCGCCAATCAAGCGGGTATTGCACTCTTTCAGTACGACGCAGTTGCCGGGAATCTCGTCGCAGTTAACGAACTCGCGAAGCGAGTGATTGAGCGCGGACTATGAGCTCTGGCTCCGAGACACTTGGCTGAATCGATGGGCCAAGATCACGACCTTGCCAGCAAGCGGCCTTGTCAAGTAGTGGTGGCTCCGACTGGCGTCGATCCCCTTACCTCATGACACTCGGTCGTGCGCTCTACCAACTGAGCTACAGAGCCTCAGGGTCGAGGCCCCGGTACGGAACAAGCCCCCATGAGAGAGGGCCCGTCGCCGTGGCGACCCTCACCGGACGTGAACCGGCGACCGCCGCCGTGACAGGGCGGCGCGCTAACCAACTGCGCTACAGGGCCAAACGTATTCAGTTGTGTGGTGGTGCGGTGTTGCTAGTAGCTGCGCTGCGCCGCTCGACGAGCAGCGTGTCGCGCCACTCGCCCGCGTGCGGCCCGGTCGTCATGAGGGCGATCGCCTCGCGACGGCCGACGATTCGGAAGCCTTCGCTCGAGTGCAGGGCGAGGCTGGCCGTGTTCTCGGGAAAGATGCTGGCCTGCACGGTCCAGCATCCCGCCCGCTCGGTCGCATCGAGCAGGGCCCGCAGCAGCGCGCGTCCAATGCCCTGGCCGTGGGCGGACGTGGCGACATAGACCGAGTGCTCGACGACGCCGCGATAGACGGCGCGGCTCGAGACCGGCGACGCGGCCGCCCAACCCCGCGCCGCACCGAGTTCGTCGACGGCGACGAGGCGCGCATCCGGTCGCCGACTGCTGTCGAACGCGGGCCACGAGGGTGGCTCGGTCTCGAAGGTGGCGTTGCCCCCATCGATGCCCTCGCGATAAATCGCCTCGACTTCCGGCCAATCATCGGGCAGCAGGGGGCGGATGCTCACCCGCAGCACGCGCTCGCCTCAGGTTCTGTCGTGCACGCGACCGCAGTCGAGCACACCCCCGTTGCCGGCAGGGTCAGCTGCACGGCGAGGGCCGCCGCCATGTCGCCCGCGAGCCATGCGGTGATCGAGCGCACCTGCTCATAGCCGGTGGCGAGCAGAAAGGTCGGAGCGCGGCCATAGCTCTTCATGCCCGCGAGAAAGAACCCCGGCTCGGGCTGCTGTAGCTCGGCGAACCCGTGTGGCTCGACGGTGCCGCACGAGTGCACGTTGGGGTCGATCAGTGGCGCGAGTTTCGCGGGGGCTTCGACGACCTCGTCGAGGTCGAGGCGCACCTCGCGCAACGGCGACAGGTCGGGGCGAAAGCCGGTGGCGTTCACGATGAGGTCAGTGTCGTGCTCGACGATCGCGCCGGTGCGTGCACCGATGATTCGCGCGCCGCCCCCACGCCGTTCGAGGGCGACGATCTCGACGCGGTCAAGCAACTCGATCGTGCCCACGGCGACGAGCGCGTCGATTCGGGCGCCGAGCGACGCGCGCGCGGGCAGTCCGTCGTCGTCGGCGCTCGTGATGCGCGCCGCCGCCGACGAGCGAATCAGCCACGAAACGCGGGTGCCGGGTTCGAGTTCGGCGAGTTCGGCGAGGGCCAACAGAGTGGTGGCGGCCGAGTGCCCTGCCCCGACCACGGTCGTGTGCCGACCCGCAAAATGCT
>CALRWH020000137.1:0-5142 GCA_943371805.1 Pseudomonas synxantha
CGCGGGCTTTCGTCTCCGAGGCCGCACCATCGTTGCTCGCCCGCCTGGTGTCGCGCCCCTCGAGCGCGGACCGCACGGCGCCCTTGCGGCACCCCGTGAGGATCATCCAGTGGTCGCCGCTCGTCGCTTCGCCCCCGCGGCCCGCGTGCTCGGCGAGCACGTCAAGGTCGTAGATCGGGCGGCCCTTCTCGGCGCCCGCGAGTTGCGCGTCGGTGATCGCCGCAGCGAGGCGGTGATAGCCCGCCTGCCCGCGCGCGAGCACGAGCAAATGCGTGCCCTCGGGGTCGGGCACGCCCTGCTGCGGGCCGGTCAAATCGAGCGAGAGCTCGGCGCCGAACACCGTCGTGATGCCGTACGGCTCGGCCGCCTCGGCCATGCGCACGACGCCGTAGAACCCGTCGTGGTCGGTCATCGCGAGACCCGTTAGTCCCAAGCGAGCAGCCTCTTCGAGTAGCTCTTCGGGGCTCGAGGCGCCGTCGAGAAAGCTGAAGCTCGAGTGCGCGTGCAGCTCGGCGTAGGGCACGACCGTCGCGGGGTCGGGTTGCGCGATTCCGGCGGCGCGGTAAGGCGCGCGCTTCTGCGACCACGCGGGAGAGTCGCCCGCATCACCGCCGAGCGGCGGGCTCGACCCCGGCCGCTTGCCCTCGCGCAGACTGCGCTCGAACTCGCTCCACGGAATCGGCGGATTGTGCCAGCCAGCCATCAGCGCGGCCCTGGCAACGATGCCAACTCAGTCATAGCGCGCCTCGGCCCACCAACTGGCGCCCTCAAGCACGAGCAACCACGCCACGCCCGCCGCGTCGACCACTTGCAGCCGATGCAGTCGCCGCCGACGGATGCTCCACCACTGCTCATCGAGCGGCCACGGCCCCGCCCACGAGTTCACGGGCCGGGTTGTTCCGCCCGCGGCGGGAGCAAACCCGGCGGGGGCCGCGGAGAGCCGCATCCGGTCATCAATGCCGACCGCGGCACCCTGGGCGTCGACGACCGTCACCGCATGCCGCGAGGGGAATACGGTCGCGGGTGCGGGTTGTGGCAAGGCTCCGGGCCAGGGTCGTTCGACGGGTCGCGTGATGACGGCGCGGTCACCCCAGGGCACGAGCATCGTGCGCTCGGCGAGCGTGCGGCCGCCCGCGCGCTGGGCGGTGAGCACGGCGTCGTGCCCGAGCAAACTCTGCACGCGCGAGAGGGCGTGGTGCACACGCTCATCGGGAGGGCCACCCCACAGCCCGGGCTCGTGGTGGGCAAGGTCATCAACGCCCTCGGGCACGATGCGCACGCGCGTGATGGCTGAGCGCAACCCCGGGCCGCGATCGGCATCGGCGCGGGCGCCCGCCGTGCGCGTTTCTCCGCTGAGTTGCCAGCGCACGCGGTCGACGATCTCGCTCGCACGAAACGACCGCGGATGTAGCCAGGCGCGCTCGGTCTCGGTGCCGTGCTCATCGCGAAACCCGATGCGAATGGCCGTTGCCACGAGTAGCCGACTCGTGAGGGCCTCGACGAGCTCGTCGGCGAGTTGCCGCACGGCGAAGGCGAGTTGGTCGACCCGGTCAAGCGGTGGCTCTAGCTCGAGAACACGTTCGAGGTCGGGTGGGGGAGTGCGGGGCACGAGAGGTGTGGCGTCGGCCGCCCCCGCGAGCGCGTGCCGGTGTGCCCCGGCCGCGCCGAAGCGGTCGCGCACGGCCTCGGCAGGCAGCGCGGCAAAGTCGCCGAGCGTGCGCACTCCGAGCCGCCCGAGCAGCGTGGCAAGCTCGGGGTCGCCGAGCGTCGTCACCGAAAACGGAGCGAGAAAGGGGCCGGATGCTCCGCTCGGCACAATCTGCACCGACTGCTCGGCAGCCACCGTGCGCGCCGCGAGTTCGGCTGCGAACGGCCCGTCGGCAATGCCGATGCGCGTGTCGACCACGTCGTCGGCCCGCACCGCGCCGCGCAGGGCGAGCGCGGCGGCTTTCTCGCCCCCGTAGTACCGCGCGGGCCCGCGCGCCGCGAGCGCCAGCAGCCCGGGCCGCACGACCTGCACACCCGCGACGAGCCCTTCGACGATGTCGATGATCGGCGCGAACAACCGATGATCGCGCCCCTCATCGAACGGCACGACCGCGAGACTCGTGCACAGCGACTGTGCTTCGCGCCGCCGTTGGCCCGCCCGTACGCCCTCGGCACGCGCTGCAGGAGAGCACGCGATCACCCTGTTCGCCGCCATGACGGCGATGGGCGCCCGCGCAGCCGCGAGCCCTTCGCGCACGGCCGCGATGACGGGCCAGTCGGGCACCCACAGCACGAGCGTGCGCTGCATCAGCCGACCCGCCTCAACGCGGTGACGGCAGCATCGCGATCGAGACGACGGATGCCCAGCTCGGCATCGGGCATCATCACCCGCCCGCTGCGGGGCCGCCCGCCGCGCTTCGAGCTCACGGTGATCGTTACCTCGCGCTCGCTCAAATAGCCGTGGCCGTCGCCGAGGCCCGACCAGTGACTCTCGGTCAGGCTGATCATGGCCTCGGCCTGGGGCCACGGCCCGAGCACGAGCAGGGTCGACCCGCGTTCGCGCAGCCGCCCGGCGAGTTTGGAGATGGCACCATCGCTCGCCGCTCGCCCGGGCCGCACGACGACGATGCCGAGCGCATCCGCAATCGCAGCTGTGACCGTGAGCCACGCATCGCCGGGGTGCGGCACCAGCACGAGCCGGTCGAGATCGATGCCCATGGCCTCGGCGGCCTCGACGCCGAACTCGGGCATGCCGACAACGCCGCACCACGAGCCCGCCTGGGAGGGCCCGGCGAGCAACGCCATAACGAGGGCGCTCGAGGGGCTCAGCGCGTAGGTTGCGCCCTCACGCAGCCCGCCGTCGGGCAGAAGATCAGCGAGTGCCTCGTGCGTGGGCATGAGCCGCGAGTCGAGCCGCGTGCGCTGCAGCGCGTCGATGCGGGCCTGGAGCGCCTGAACGGTGTCAACCGCCTCGATGCGCGCGCTGCGAGAGTCCACGCGGGGGTCGGCAGCACCGGGGTCGGCAACAGCGGGCTCTTCATAAACAGAGAGCGCGAGGGCGGGCATCTCTCCATGATCGAACATACGTTCGAATATGGCAACCTGCACCGACATTCACTCGGCGTGTCGCACATTCCTCGAGCAGACTTCAGCGGATGCGGAAGATCGCGAATCTGCATCACGATGTTCCGCGTCCGTTGAAGCGTGACGAGACCACTTGTTTCGCCCAGAGGCGGTCGCGCTCGCTGAGAGCGGAAGGCCCGTCAGGCGAGCTCGGCAACCCGGCGGCGCAAAAACGCCGCACCCGCGGCATCGTGGATGAGATCGCCCTCGACGACGACGTCGTACGGACGCTCAAGCATGCCGTCTCCGGGCCGCACATCGACGTGCGCCACCGGGATGCCGCGCCCATGCACCGCGTCGGCCATCAAGTAGTCCGAGCGCGAGTCGCCCATCGACCACCAACGCTCGGCCGAGACACCGCGTGCCGCAAACCAGTCGAGAGCGCGGTGAGCTCCGAGGTCTTTATCGAGCAGCACCGCTTCGACGTCGATCGAGATGATCGTCGGATCAATGCGAAACGCGGGGCCGACGGAGAGTTCGGTCATGAGGCGCGCGATCTCATCGACGCAGCGCTTCTGCGCCTCGGCGAACACGGGGGAGGGCACGTCAATGTGCTGCTCGAGCGAGATCATGACGTGCTTGCCCTCGTCAACAAACATCGTGTCGGCGTAGCGCTCGCGCGCGAGCGACTCGACGGCGACGCGCAGGGCCTCCGGCACAGCGACCTGCGCGTCGATCTCGAGCTCACCGAGCCCCTGCGGGGTCACGGGCGCCCACGCGCCGCCCTTCTCGAAGACGCCGAAGACGTGGCTGTGAGCATCCAGCCCGCCGGCCACGAGGGGCGCGACGACGTGCTCGCGCATGAAGTCATCGCTGCGACCGGTGATGAAGGCGATCGGGATGCCCGCCGCGGCCATCGTGAGCAGGTCGCTCACGATCGAGTCGATCGCGATGCGACGTTCGATGGGGCTCGCGATGGGGCCGTCAACGTCGAGCAGCAGGCCGAAGGGGGCAGGGGTGGTCATTGATGGCTCCTCTAGAAGACGCGGTCAGTGTTGACGCCGCAGTGCCGCAGCACCTCGGCCGAAAAACTGGCGGTGCCGATGGCGAGCACCGTGGGCGCGCTGCGCAATAGCGCAGGCAGCTCAGCCGTCGTCGCCCATTCGCCGGGCCATTCGTCGCGCTCGGGGTAGTGCAAGTGCACGCGCTCGAGCGCGACGAACACGACCCGCCCACTCAACCCCGCCGCCACGCCACGAAACCCGGCGAGGTCTTTCTCGCGCGGCACCGAGACAAGCGTGAGGGCGGGGGAGGAGCCGGTGACGCGCACGACGTGGGCGAGCGCATTCTCGAAACCGTCGCGACTGACCGCCGAATCGACAAAGACAGTCGTCTCGTCGAGCGTGTGGCGCGAGAGACGCCCGGGGTAGTGCACCTTCGCGGTCGCGGCACGCACGTTCTCGGGCGTAGCATCCGGCCGTCCGAGCTCAGCGAGCAGACGTCGCGCGGCGATCATTCCGTGCGCCGCGTTCATGCCGCCGAGTCCTTCGGCGACGACGCCCGCATAGGGTGCTCGCTCGGCAGTGTCGACGCGCATCCGCTCTGCCCCGATCACATCGGCGTGGCGACGGATGACCGACTCGGCCTCCTCGCTCTGTGCCAGATAGCTCACCCACCGGGTTCCGGGCCGCGCGGCGCCCGACTTATCGGCGGCGATCGCGGCGATGGTGTCGCCCAGTAGGTCGGTGTGCTCGAGAAAGGTCTGCGCCATGGCGAGGCCCGTGAGTGCGACGTGGCTGAGGTCATCACGGCGCCCTCCGATTCCCGCCTCGAGCACGAGTGCATCGCAGCCCACGGCGGCGAAGTGAGCGAGCCCCGCCGCAAGAAAGAACCCGCTCGGCCCGATGTAGCCCGCGTCGGGCGCGGGCAGCGAGCGCAGCGCCGCGTCGGTGCGCTGCAGCAGCGCCGAGTACTCGTCGATCGGCAGCACCGCACCGTTCACGCGCAGCCGGTCGCGATTGCTCACGAGCCCGGGGCTAAAGACCGTGCCGACCCGCAGTCCGGTCTCGGCGAGTAGCGCCGAGGCATAGG
>CALRWH020000138.1:0-5105 GCA_943371805.1 Pseudomonas synxantha
AAGGCCCCCGCATAACTGCCGTTCGGCGGAAGGCTACAGCCACTCGACGGACTGGCCGCGTCCGAACCGAGACACGAGACTCGACCGAACCGCCGAGGTCACCCAAGGTTCCCATCGGGTCACGACCGATGGCGCCGTCCGTGACCTGATGTGAGCTGGCGCCTCGTTCTCGTCAGAGGTGCCGACGCACACGAAGGTCTGCCACCCCGACTTCCATTGAGTGAGGCCGTTGAGCATAACCCCAGAAATGATCCGCTGAACTCGAGCGACATCGCTTGCTCGAGACAGCCCGATGTCACGAGTGACCAGGTCGCCGATCGATAGCTGACACTCGTCGGCGCCGAGGACGATTTCGAGCCCCCGACCTGCGCTGTCTTTGAGCGGCTCGAAGTAGACGATCTCGGCACGCTCCAGCTGACGCCAGTCGACCGTGACTTCTGCCGATGCGAGTTCGCGGAGTCCGGCCAGGAAATCCTGGAGCTGCGCTTGACCGTCGGACACAGGAACCCCCTTCTGATCACCACAATTCAGGAGTTGGCACGCTCGCGCTACCACGACACGCCCGTCGCGCATCCAGAGCTCGCATCTCTGCTCGCAATCTCCTGAATTGTGGAGACGGGTGCGGGATGCTCGCGCGGGCCGGGCGCAGGGGTGGGCCGCGCTACAGCGGGTCGAGCACTCCCGTCGAGAGCAGCACGAGCAACGTGCCGCCCAGCAGGATGCGGTAGATCACGAAGGGCAAGAACGAGCGCTTCGAGATGTAGGCCATGAGCCCCGCGATGACCGCGAAGCCGACGCCGAAGGCGACGACCGTGGCCGCGGCGATCTCGAGGCCCGTGAAGGGGCTCGACCCGGGCTCGCGAATGGCCGTGACAAGCTCGTAGAGCCCACTTCCGAACACCGCCGGCACGGCGAGCAAGAAGGCGAAGCGTGCCGCGGCTGGCCGGGTGTAGCCCAGAGCGAGACCCATCGTGGTCGTCGCCCCCGAACGTGACACGCCCGGCACGAGCGCGAGCATCTGCGCGGCGCCGTAAAGCAAACCATGCGGGTACGTGAGGTCGTTCAGTTCGCGCGTGCGCTTGCCCAGCCAGTCGGCGAGGCCCAAGATGATGCCGAAAACGATGAGCACGATCGCGACGAGCCACAGTGAGCGGAACGCCGAGCGAATGTACTCCTGCGCGAAATAGCCCACGAGCACGATCGGAATCGTGCCGATGATGATGAGCCAGCCCATGCGCACATCAGGGTCATTGCGCGGGATGCCCCGCTCGCCACCCTCGGAGTGCGACCCGCCGCGCGGCCCGAACGAGCGGAACCACTTGCCGATGATGCGCGAGATGTCTTTCCAAAAGTAGATGAGCACGGCGAGCTCGGTGCCCAGCTGCGTGATGGCCGTAAACGTCGCACCGGGGTCGGTCGCGCTGGGCAAGAACTCGCCCACGATGCGCAAGTGAGCGCTCGACGAGATGGGCAGAAACTCGGTGAGGCCTTGAATCAGGCCGAGGAAGAGTGCTTCGAGCAGAGACACGGTTACCGTTCGATCGGGGTGGAGTCGGTATTCAGTATCGACCAAGCAGGTCGGCGAGGGTGGCATGTCCGAAGTCGAGCGCGTCGAGCGGTACACGCTCGTCGACTCCATGGAACATCGCCGGAAAGTTCAGCTCGGGGGTCAGCTTCAGCGGGGCAAAGCCGTAGCCCGTGATGCCGAGCAGGCTCAGCGCCTTGTTGTCGGTGCCCCCGCTCAACAGGTAGGGCAGCACCTCGGCACCCGGGTCGTGGCGCTGCAGGGCCGCGACCATTTCATCGACGAGCGCGCCGCTGAACGGCGTCTCGAGGCCCAGATCGCGATGCATCACGACAACCTCGATCTCGTTGCCGACGATCGCGCGAACCTCGTCCAGCACAGCATCCTCTTCGCCCGGCATCGTGCGAATGTCGATGAGTGCCTCGGCACGATCGGGAATCACGTTGTGCTTGTAGCCCGCCTGCAGCAGCGTCGGATTGCTCGTAGTGCGCACGGTGGCGGTGAGAAAGCCCGCGGCCGTGCCCGTGCGCAGCAATACCTCGTCGGGCCCGACCTCGTCAGGGTCGGTGCCGAGCAAGCGAGAGAGCTCGGCGAGCAAGTGCCGCGTGGTGTCGGTGAGGTGCAGGGGCCATTCGTGACGCCCGAGTGCGACGACCGCCTCGGCGAGCTTGGTCACGGCGTTATCGCGAATGACGCGCGAGCCGTGGGCCGCCGTGCCGCGGGCGACGAGCTTGATCCACACGAGTGCCTTCTCACCCGTCTGCAGCAGGTAGGCGCGGCGGCCGGCAATCTCGGCCGAGTATCCGCCGACCTCACTGATCGCCTCCGTCGCGCCGGCAAAGAGGTGCGGATGCTCGTTCACGATGTGGTGCGAGCCAAACACTCCCCCGTTCTCTTCGTCGGAGAAAAACGCCACGACAAGGTCGCGATTCGGGCCGCCTGCCTCGATCGTCTGACGCAGCGCAGTCAGGATCATGGCATCCATGTTTTTCATGTCGACCGCGCCACGACCCCACAGCATGCCGTCGCGAATCTCGCCCGCAAAGGGGTCGACGCTCCAGTTCGCGGGGTCGGCGGGCACGACATCAAGGTGGCCGTGCACGACGAGCGCGGGGCGCTCGCCGCGGGTGCGGTCAACGGGATGCTCATACCGACCGTCGACGCGCGCGATCACGCTCGTGCGCCCTGGGGCCGCGTCAATCAGCACCGGGTCGAGCCCCATGCTGCGCAACTCGGCCTCGACGTACTGAGCCGCCTCGGTCTCACCGTTGCTGCGACCTTCGCCGTAGTTCGTCGTGTCGAAGCGGATGAGGTCGCGGGCGATGCGCGCGGTGTCGCTGAGCGCTACATCGAAGGCCATGCCGCCAACGCTACCGGGCACGCCGCTTCGGTGACGCGGTGCGCGGAAGGCACGCGGCATCCGTGCTAATGTCGTCTCCGGTCGAGCCGCTTTCGAGGGGCGAGATCACAACCAGCGCGGGTGGCGGAAATGGCAGACGCGCTAGCTTGAGGTGCTAGTGCCCGAAAGGGCGTGGGGGTTCAAGTCCCCCCTCGCGCACGGATCACGTGATCGTGATCAGGTGTGTGACACAGAACTGGTTGTCAGAACGAACTGGTTGAGACAGTCCGGCAGAAAAGCCGGGAATGGCCCCGAGGCGAAAGCCCGGGGCCGTTCGTCGTTTCGGTCGCTGTGCGGCTCGTCTTCAGCCCGCACTTAGGAGACCCCGACATTCTCGTCAGATGGACGACTGTCACCATACGAGCCGTTGATGGGCGAGATTGCCCTGATCATCGGGCTTATCGCCCTGTTCATCGCCATTGGAGGCGTCTTCGCCGCCGCCGAGATCGCGCTCGTTTCACTGCGCGAATCGCAACTGGCGGCGCTCGAGAAGCGCAGCGCTCGCGGTGCGCGCGTGGCCGCGCTCGCCCGAGACCCCAACACATTTCTGGCGGCAGTGCAGATTGGCGTCACGCTCTCGGGCTTCCTCTCGGCGGCGTACGGAGCAACGGCCCTTGCGCCCTATCTCACTCCCACGCTCGTTGACGCTGGGATCGCCGAGCCAGTGGCGGCCGCCATCGCGATCGTGACGATGACGCTCATCGTGGCCTACGCCTCGCTCGTGTTCGGCGAACTGGCCCCCAAGCGCCTTGCGTTGCAGCGTGCCGAGTCGTTCGCCCTCGTGGTGACGCCCGTTCTCGCGGGCTTCGCGGTAGCGGTCAAGCCGCTCGTCTGGCTTCTTGCCGCATCAAGCAACCTCATCGTTCGCCTCTTTGGCGGTGACCCCCACCAGCGGGCCGAACACATGAGCGATGATGAGTTGCGCGAGCTCGTCGACGCCCACGATGGGCTCGGCGATGAAGAGCGCGAGATCGTCGGCGACGTGCTCCATGCGGCTGACCGCACGCTCGCTGAAGTGATGCGCCATCGCGCCGACATGGTCGCTATTCGTGGTGACCTCACCCTGGACGAGGCGCGGAAGTGGGCTCGAGAGCAGCCGTACTCGCGGTACCCCGTGCTCCACAGCGGCGTCGATGAGATCACGACCTTTGTGCACGTGCGCGACCTTGCGTGGGCTCCCGAGGGTACCGACCTTGCGAGCATCGAACGACCCCTGGCCGGCCTTCCGGCAACCGCCCGCATTCTGCCGACCCTCACGCTCATGCGTCGCGAGGGTGACCACATCGCTCTTGTCGTCGACGAGTACGGCGGCGTTGACGGCATCGTCACGCTCGAAGACATCGTCGAAGAGCTCATCGGTGAGGTCTACGACGAGTACGACGACGATGCGCACGATGAGCACAACGCCGCCGGTTCCGCTCAACTGGTGCCCGGCTCGCTCACGATCGAAGAGTTTGCCGACCGCACAGGCTTCGTCGTCGACGATGGACCGTTCGAGACCATCGCTGGCTATGTCATTGATCGACTAGGGCGCATGCCACTCGACGGCGACACCGTCGAGACAGCAGATGCCCGGCTGACCGTTCGCGGCGTCGAACGCCGTCGCATCGTGCAGATCGAGGTTGAGCGGCTGGCTACATCGCCGTCGTAGTGGGGTGCTGTTCGCTCGCGAGCTGCTGCAGGCGCCGCGCGCGGTTCGCGAGAAACAGCGGAAACGTGAACGCGATAGCCGTGAGCCCCGCAAACAAAATGTAGGCCCACAAGTGCTTCATGCCGAGCCGCCGACCCTCGATGACGATGAACACGCTCGCCGCGACTGCCATGATGAGCAGGTCCATCGTGAGCGACCCGACGGCCGGCCCACTGCCGAACCAGTCGCCGAAGAAATTGCGTTGCTCGATGATGGCGATGATGTTGTAGGTCCACGTGCCGACCAGACCGGCGATCGCGAGAACGAGGAACACGATGGCGGGGGCGTTCCAGTGACGAGTCATGAGGCCATTGTGCCCCCGGTGGCTGGTCTCGACGCGCTCGAATCGCGTACGGCGTTTCGGGAGTGGAGCTCGCGGTCACCCGGGCAGCGTGCCGACCCGCGTCGGTTCGACCTGCTCGCGGCGGCGCTCGGGGTCGACCTCGAGCATCCCGCCCCCGCGCTGGGGGTTGTCGGCTCGAAGGGTAAAG
>CALRWH020000139.1:0-5098 GCA_943371805.1 Pseudomonas synxantha
TCCGAAGTCTTGAACGTACGTCCGCGAAGATCGTTGATATCTACGGGACGCAGGACGGCCCGGCGCTCAAGGACAGACCAATCCTCGCTGGCATAGTGGCCCTTCGCAGTGGCTGGAAGGATGGGCTCGCTGGGAAGACAGGCAAGCTCAATCTGGCCAAGCATGTAGGCGATTCACACCTCGACCTTGGCCTGGCGCTCACAGATTCAGCTTTCGACCATATACCGAGCACCGCCAACCTGGCGCTCCTGAAGGCGGGGATCGGGTACTCACCAGCTGGAACGCAGTTGATCTTCTTCGTGATGCATCTCTTCAGGAGACTGCAGGCGATTGGAACAGCCCCGGCAGTCGACCTAGACGTTTACGAGCAGGCGCTGAACCAGTTGAATATCGACCAGTACGACGAGGGAATGATCGGCTGAGTCGCATCGTGCCACACTCAAGAAAGGTGCGCGCTGGTCAATCATCATCAGGGCACGGCCGCGCAAGTCGGCGCAGGGCCGCCCTCGAATTCATCGTAGAACCAGGAACGTTGTAGGTCCGGTAATCACCCTCGCCACCTAGGGCGATGACCACTAGCGCAAGGGGCATAGGGCTACTCCGCGCAAGGCGCCGTATCGATCTCCGGTCGGTGGGACTGGGAGGAACGAGCGCAGGGTGAGAGTGCCATTCCCCTACGTAGCCGATGTCGGGTTTGATCCGAATACGATCGCGCAGCACCTGCGATCCGCCAACCGGGTCGCGCTGAAACGTGTGAGTCGTTGAGTTCGTATCCGGCACCTCAACGAGTTCAGCAACAACTATGCAGCCTTTCTCGTACCAGCCCAACGCGATCCCTCCGGTCTCCCACGGCGCTGCTTGGCGGCTCAGCAAGTGACCGACTTCGACGGCGTCGGGGAGCAACCTAATTCGGACAATCATGGGATAGGTTCCAAAGACTCGCGTCGGCCTGCACCAATGGACTCGTTGCGCAGGAGTGCGAGCGAGCATCGCGCCGCTAGCCCAGCGGTGGCGAGCACTGCCGAAGGTGGTGTGGGAGAGATTGGGCTCCCACATCCTCCGGAGATCAACGGGTCGAACGGTTCCACACCTGCAATCGAGAGAGAAGCTTCACCAGCGGGAGTCGGAACGAGTTCAACTCGTGCGAACTGTCCCGCGCCCTCAACCGCCACAGAGAGAAAGGCACTTTGGTGCACCGCGAAGCGAACTGCTTCCAGCAGCAGCTGGGCAGCGGCGCCATCGCCTGTCGCGTCGACGACCAAGTCAGCTCCATCGAGAAGTCCCACAGCAGTTCTGAGGTTCGTGAGTCGCTCGAAGTTAGCCTTGATCTCGACCGCCCCTGGATTCCCTCTCTCGTCCACCATTGCCTTCACGGCCGCTACCTTTGGCCAACCAAAGTACTGGGGCGGGCAGAGGTGACGAATCGAATTTCCAGGGAGCAAAGAGTCTGGATCGTAAATGGTCAATTTGCCTACTCCGGCTCGAGCGAGCTGGTCGACAAGGAAAGATCCGACCGCACCGACCCCAACCACTACAACGTGCTTGTTGGCATAGGCGCTTCTCTTCAAGCCTCCACGAATCGCGAGTTCATGCTCCGTGGAGTCGGCAGCAATGAGACCTCTCAACACTGGTTGGCCAAGCTCGTCTAGCCGGACCGACGCCGCAAACAGACCCCGTTCTGCGTTGATCGTGTATCGCGCCGCCACGATCACTTCGCCACGCTGCCGTGCCCACGCGGCTATGTCACGAGCCAAAGAGTCGGCAAGCTGGGCTTCAAGGTCGCTCCACCCTCCGATTGGTTTGATTTGCTCTCCAATGTCGACCGCGATACCGGCTGTCAACTCCCGGTGCTTCTTGAATGGCGCTGTGTTCGAAAACACCTGCGATACGACAACTCGCGTGGAAGTCTGCTCATCAGTCGCGAAAAGTAGCCACTTTCGGTTTACAGAATCCCAGTCCTCGATCAAGACGAAGCGCTGATTGGGATCCGTCTCGAGGTACGCTTCCAAGTCCATCGCCGGAAGCTGGCCTTCCCAATCGAGCAAGTCCGCATCAATCCAAGCCTCCGCCTTCGCCCTCAGCCGTTTGGCGTCCAACCAAGGAAGACCCGCCCGGTCTTCGTCGGTCCAGAGGCAGAGTGCACCGTCACGCTCTCGATGCCATCGAGTCCTAGAGTCCCACTCGGGAAGGAAAGCTCTGGCGGGCATGAAGGGGAATCGGTCACTTATCTCAATTTCACATAGAGTCCGGGAGTTGCCTGCGCGGATCTGTCCCGACCAACACCAGTCCTTTGTTGGATCTTGGGGATTCTCAAGGCTGAAACCTTCGGTTTCAAGATCCTCCGCGAACCGGGCAACCGTCTCGTCGAATACTGCCTGCGCTTCGTCCTCGGTCATGCGAAGCGGGGCGTCTCCTGGGACGGCAGTTTGTCGGCCCCCGGCCGAATCGCGAACGAGCTTCTCTCTTGACCGTAAGAAGAACAGCCCTCCGGAAGCGGGAAGACATACTCGCCGTCGTTCCCCTTGCCTAGAATCCGGCGGAAAACCCGCGCAGCCTCACACTCGTCTTCATTGGCCAAAGCACCCCGAGCATCCTCAGCGGCTTGACGAAGCCTTGTTGCGAAGACTTGGAGCTGCGCGGCCGTGGCCCCCATACGGAGTTCATTCGAAGGCATTGCTGGATCCAAGATTGGGTCTCCCTCGAGGTGGGCATCAAGCAGATCCGCGGCACCTTCGAGTCCGAGCACGAAGCATTCCGCTTGAGAGTCAACGCTGCCCTGATGCACGAGTGCCCAGTAAGCCAACACCTCCATGGTCAGTCCACGCGGCCGCGCGTCAGCGATTAGGCTTCGACGCGTCTGCCTCAGGAGCTTGACTGCAGGCACGTAAAGCGCATCGAGTCGCGCGTTGAGAGCCGTGCACAATACCCCGAAGTGAAGCGGGTCTGTCTCCTCCCACCCATCCCTTGGGTCCTTGCAGGGGATCTCCCAGACGGATCCGGAGGGCCTCGCCGGGACCGCATCGATGTACATGTCCAACTCGGGGAACGCGACCTGGACCGACCGACCCTGCGTCTTCACGTTTCCGGGAAACGCGTCTTCGAGTAGTTGATGAAAAACTGCGAGCAGGTCGGCTCCCACCATGTCCGGGGGCAAAGAGCTAAGTCGGCAAAGGACATCAACGTCCTTGATTCGCTTGATCGACACGCTACGCGCGTAGGAGCCGATAAGGATTGGCGAGAGGCCCCAATCGGCCAGCAAGTCACTCTTGCCTAGCACCGCAACAACTTGGTCCCTGGCCAGGATCGCGTTCTTGACATCCTCGTCAGGTTCGATCGTCGTCAGCGCCTTATCAAACAGTCCGGACAGTTCGGGCACCTTGACCTCCGTCTGTCGATTGCTTTGGATCGACGAGGTTGAGAGTAGTGGCAACTGCCGACATTTTCTCGCCGTTGGCAACCCATGGACCCCCGTCGCTACTGATGTGTCGCGGAAATGGAGTCGCCGCTCGGAATGGTGGCTTCACCTCTGCAGAACGCCTCCTAGGCTGCGAGTGTGAGCATTCGCGCGCAACTGGTTAAAGCCAAGAAGGCACGGAACTCTTTTCCCGCGCGGCTTAAGCGCCCAAACAGCCTGGTTCGTGGCGAGTGGGAAGCTGGGCTTCTGGACACTACCTGCTTGGGGCCACAGCCTCGAAGCGACTGACTACAAGTCGAGCCGATCAGCGGTCGTACACGTTGCGGCGGTGGCCGAGCGTCACAACGACGATCAGCAGCACGCCGTCGTCGATCGTGTAGATGACGCGGTAGTCGCCGACGCGCACGCGCCAGGCAGGCCGCTCGCGAAGAGGCTTCGCGGCCGGCGGCCTCGGGTCGTCACTGAGGAGCGCGATTGCCCCACGAATGCGGTCACGATCTCGGTGATCGATGTTCTTGAGGGCTCGAACCGCCGCAGGCCGTAGCTCGATGCGATAGCTCACGCCCAGCCCAGGTCGGCCTTCACCTGCGCCCACGGGATGTTCGGCCCTTCTTCTTCCATCGCCTCGTCGAACGCCGCCGCGTCGTCGGCCTCTTCCAGCGCGTCGAGCATGCGCTCGTACTGCTCAGGGCTGATCACCACCGCGGCGCGCTGCCCGCGGCGCTCGATGAACACGGCCTCCGTCTGCGAGCGGTCGATGACGTCGGAGAACTGCTTGCGGGCGTCAGCGACGCTGAGGGGGTTCATCTGCACATTGTACAACTGAAGAAATCAATTGTACATAATGCTTAGCCGCCCTGCCCGCTCCACTCGGCGAACGGGTCCCAGCCGCCGCGCTCGTCGAAGACGCGGCCGTCGACGAGCAACGCAGGCCCGTGGCGATCGGACGCAACAACCCGGCCGATGACGCGAAAGCCGCCGGGAAGAGCATCCAGGGGCGGCGCCACATCGGGTGGAAAGGTTGCCAGCAGTGAGTGGTCTTCTCCCCCGGTGAGCGCGAGTGCGGCGGGCACGGCCGGGTCGAGCCCGTGCGCGATCGCGACCTCGCGCACTTGCTCGCTCGAGAGGTCGAGCGAGACGCCACTCGCGCGAGCGATGCGGCGCGCGTCAAGCGCGAGTCCGTCGCTGAGGTCGAGCATGGCAGAGGCTCCGCCGAGGGCGGCGGCCACGCCGTCCGCGATCGGCGGGTGCGGCGTGAGTTGGGCGGCGAGGGGCACGGGATGCTCGGCGCGCAGCCGCACGGCAGCCGCAGCATCCGGAGCCCCCGTCGCATCGACCGCACGCTCGAACAGCAGCCGCAGCCCCTCGGCCGCGATCCCCAACGAGCCGGAGACCGCGATCCAGTCGCCCGGCCGCGCGCCGGAGCGTGTCACGGGCTCGCGATCCTCGAGGTCACCGAACGCCGTGACAGCGATCGTCAAGACCGACGACACGCTCAAGTCACCGCCCACGACTCCGCAACCGGGCGCGAGCGCCTCGCACGCATCGCGAAGACCTTCGGCGAGCGCCTCGAGCTCGGCGACCGGGGTGTCGGCGGGTGCGGCGAGCGCGACGACAAGGGCCGTCGGTCGCGCGCCCATCGCCGCAATGTCGCTGAGGTTCGTCGCCGCGGCCTTGAAGCCC
>CALRWH020000140.1:0-4934 GCA_943371805.1 Pseudomonas synxantha
CCGACACCGAGCCCATACCGCCGACCGGAACGTTCCAGTCGCCGGTTCCGCCGCCGATGACGTGGTACAGAAAACAGCGGTTGGCGAGCAACGTGGCGTCGTCGTTGGGAGCGAAGGTGCCGATGATGGCGTCGGTGTAGACGACGCCCCGCACGAGGTCGTTGCTGAAGGTGTCGGCAATCGTGCGGCCCACGGGTTGCTCGATGAGGGAGGTCCACAGCGCTTCCCCGTCGATGCCGGCTGACTCGGCCGCCGCAATGACGGCGGCGCGCGCCTCTGACCGCGTCAGCAGTGGGTCGGTGACGGTTGGAAACAGCGCCCGAGCGAGGTGCTGTGTGCCCTCGTAGAACTGCGCCCAGGCGACGGCGTCATCCTCGGCACCGAGAGCCGCGAAACTCTCGGCGGTGGCGATGGGGTCGTGGTTATCGACGAGCAATCCGCCCGACTCGCCCGGCACGGGGGTGTAGGAGCTATAGCGGCGCGGCGCGAGCTCGATCTGCAACCCGAGGTCGTCGATGATGCGCTGGGGGAGCAGGCTCACGAGGTACGAGTAGCGGCTCAGGCGAGCATCCACCCCCGCAAAAGCCTCGGCCGAGATTGCGGCGCCCCCGAGCACGTCGAGGCGTTCGAGCACCTGCACGTCGAGGCCCGCCTGGGCCAGGTAGGCGGCGGCGGTGAGGCCGTTGTGGCCTCCGCCGATGATGACGACGTCGCGATTCGTGCCCATGGCGCCAGCGTATCCGTCGGGGGCGCGAGCTGCCCGAGAACCCGAGGGTTAGGGGGCCGCGACGACCGAGCGCGCGAGCACGTCACGCACCGCGGCGATGGCGGGGCGCCCCGCGGCGGATGCCCGCGCCGCGGTGAACAGCGTGCGATGCGGCTCGCCCGCGAGCGTGAGGAGCCTGACGGTCGGGGTGCGGCCCGCCCACACGAGATCGGGCAGCAGGGCGACCGCGTGGCCCGTTTCGACGAGCCGAATGTGCGCCTGCAGGTCGGCCGTTTCGAAGCGTACGTCGGGCTCGAATCCGGCCAGACGGCAGGTCTGCTCGGCCCAGTGTCGACTCGCGGTGCCGCGGGGCTCCATGACCCACGCCGATGTGGCGGCGTCAGCGATCGAGGTCACCGCGCTGCCGGGAGCGACCGCGAGGTGGAGCGCGTCGCGACCGAGCGGCGTGCGGTCAAGGTCGCGCCGCAGGGGCGCCGAGTGCGCGGGATACTCTTCGGCAATTACGAGGTCGAAGGTGCGCGCCCACACTTCGTCGAGGGCACTTTCGGGTTCGCGCTGCGTGATCTCGACGCGCAATTGCGGATGCTCCTGGGCCAGCAGGCTCAGGGCCCGAGGCACAATGCCGAGCGCCGCCGACTGAAACACCGCGAGCCGCACTGTGCCCGTGACGGTTCCGCTGGCCGCGACAAGGTCAGCTTCGAGCTGCTCAAACTCGTCGAGCAAAGCGCTCGACCGCTCGACGAGTAACTGACCCGCGGCCGTGAGGTGCACGCGACGGCCCGCGCGTTCCAGCAAGGCGACACCGGCCTCGCGCTCGAGCAAGCTCAGTTGCTGCGAGATGGTCGAGGGGCTGTACGACAGCGCGCGAGCGACGGCGTGCAGCGTGCCGCGGCGATGCACTTCGCGCAAGAGCGAGAGGCGCTTGAGATCGAGCATCGTGCGCCCTCTCTCAATTGTTCGACACAGTCGAACAGGAGTGTACGACAATCATCACTTTTCGCACACAGCACGACGGGCCAGACTGAGGGCATGACGACAAGCCCGCAGCCGCACGCCCAGCCTGACGCCGACGCCGCTGTCGCTCTTGTGCGGCAATGGCTGAGCGCGGCGGAGGGTGCGCGGCCCGATGCGGGTGCCGAGCGATTGGCCGGGTTGTTGCAAGACGAGGTGGGGCTCGAGTTTGCCATCGGCTTCGTCGACCGGGTTGCGCGGCCCGACGACCTGGGCGTTGCGGCGCGCAATCTCGAGCAGCTCGCGGCGCGCATCCCGAGCTTCTTGCTCTGGCCCTTGCGCGTGCTCATTGCGATCGGAGGGCCTCTCGCCCGCATCGCCCCCTGGCCCATCGTGCCGATTGCGCGGCGCGTGCTGCGGGGAATGGTCGGGCACCTCGTTGTTGACGCGACGCCGAGCCGATTGGGCCGCACGCTCGACCGACTGCAGAGCAGTGGCGACCGCCTCAACATCAACTTGCTGGGCGAGGCTGTGCTGGGCGACGGCGAAGCGGATCGTCGCCTCGCGGGCATCACCGAGCTCGTCAAGCGCTCCGACGTCGACTACGTCTCGGTCAAGGTCTCGGCCGTCGTCAGCCAACTGAGCATGTGGGCCTTCGACGAAACCGTCGATCGCGTGGTCGAGCGACTCGTGCCGCTCTACGAGACCGCGGCGCTCGGCGTGACCCCCACGTTTCTCAACCTCGACATGGAAGAGTTTCGCGACCTCGACCTGACCATCGAGGTCTTTCAGCGACTGCTCGACCGGCCCTCGCTGCGGCAGTACGAGGCGGGCATCGTGTTGCAGGCCTACCTGCCTGAGGCGTTGCCGGCGCTCGAACGCCTCACGGCGTGGGCCCAAAAACGCCGAGCGGCCGGCGGCGCGGGCATCAAGGTGCGTGTCGTCAAGGGCGCCAACCTCGCCATGGAGCGGGTGGATGCTGCGCTTCACGACTGGCCCGTGGCCGTGCTGCCCAGCAAGCGTGACACCGACGCCAACTACAAGCGCGTGCTCGAGTCTGCGCTGCGCCCCGATCGAGTGGATGCGGTGCGCATCGGCCTCGCGGGCCACAACCTGTTCGACATCGCGTGGGCGTGGTTGCTCGCCGACAGTCGCGGGGTCAGCGACCGCGTTGAGGTCGAGATGCTGCTCGGTATGGCCTCGGCTCAAGCCGATGCCGTGCGCGCGACGGTCGGGCACCTGCTGCTCTACACACCCGTTGTGCACCCGCGCGACTTCGAGTCGGCAATTAGCTACCTGATTCGGCGCCTCGAAGAGAACGCGAGCACCGAGAACTTTCTCTCGGGCGTCTTCGAGCTTTCGAGCAACGCCGAGATCTTCGAGCGCGAAGAGCAACGCTTTCGTGAGTCGCTCGCAGCGGTCAAGGCCTCGCCGGCGGCACCCGAACCGCATCGTGTGCAGAACCGGCTGACTGAGCGTCCGCTTGACGAGCCGGCCGCGCTGCCCGAGCCGGCTGGCGTGCGCACGGGCTTCGAGAACACCCCCGACACCGACGTGGCGCTGCCCGCCAACCGTGAGTGGGCTCGCGCGATCCTCGAGCGAGCCGTCACGACAACGCGCGGCGCCGCACTCGTCGACGCGAGCGGGGTGGCCTCGGTCGCCGCCGTCGAACGCATTGTTGCCGACACCCGCGAGGCCGGAGCCGGGTGGGCTGCGCGGTCGGTGGATGAGCGTGCGGGCATCCTGCACGCGGCCGGTCGCATGCTCGCCGCGCGTCGCGCCGACCTGCTCGAGGTCATGGCCGCCGAAGCCGGCAAGACGCTCGCCGAGGGTGACCCCGAAGTGAGCGAAGCCATCGACTTCGCGCACTACTACGCCGAGAGCGCGCGCGACCTCGCGCACATTGACGACGCGACCTTCACGCCCGCGCGCCTGACGGTCGTGGCCCCGCCGTGGAACTTTCCCGTCGCGATCGCTGCTGGTGGAGTGCTCGCGGCGCTCGCCGCGGGCAGTGCCGTCATCATCAAGCCTGCCCCGCAGACCCGCCGCAGCGCCGCCGTCATGGTCGATGCTCTGTGGGATGCCGGGGTGCCCCGCGAGGTGCTGCGCTTCGTCGACGCTCCCGAAAACGAAGAGGGCCAGGCCCTCATTGCGCACCCGGCCGTTGACCGCGTCGTGCTGACGGGCGCGTGGCAGACGGCCGAGCTTTTCCGCTCATGGCGAGCCGACCTGCCCCTGCTCGCCGAGACGAGCGGCAAGAACGCCATCGTTATCACGCCGAGCGCCGACATCGACCTCGCCGTGGCCGACCTCGTCAAGAGCGCCTTTGGCCACGCCGGTCAGAAGTGCTCGGCCGCCTCGCTCGCAATTCTTGTCGGTTCGGTCGCGACCTCGGCCCGCTTCGAGCGCCAGTTGGTGGATGCTGTGCGCACGCTCCGCGTCGGCCGCCCCCTCGACCCCACCGCGGTCGTGGGGCCGCTCACCGAACGCGCCTCGGGCAAACTGCTCGACGCCCTCACCGTGCTCGACGAGGGCGAGGAGTGGCTCATCGAACCCCGCGCTCTCGACGCGACGGGTGAGCTGTGGACACCGGGCGTGCGTCGGGGCGTCGTGGGCGGCAGCACCTTCCACACGACCGAGTACTTCGGCCCCGTGCTCGGCCTCATGCGCGCGCGCACGCTCGACGAAGCGCTCGACCTGCAAAACGCCACGGCCTTCGGACTCACGGCGGGCCTGCACTCGCTCGACGCCGACGAGGTCGCCTACTGGCTCGACCACATCGAAGCGGGCAACCTCTACGTCAATCGCGGAATCACGGGCGCGATTGTCCGTCGCCAGCCCTTCGGCGGTTGGAAGCGCTCGAGCGTCGGCGGCTCGACGAAGGCAGGCGGACCCTCGTATGTCATGGGCTTCGGCTCGTTTAGCCCCGTGGCGCGCAAGCCGCGTCAGAATCTGAGCCTGAAGGGCCTCGATCACGGCGTGCGTGAAGTGCTCGAGGCGAGCCAGCCCGGGCTCGACTTCGCGGGCTTCGACGCGGCGCGCGCGGGCGCACTGAGTGACCAGCGCGCGTGGGACGACGAGTTCGGTGTGGCCCGCGATGCGAGTCAGCTGGGCGCTGGCGCGGGGCACGTCGTCGAACGCAACGTATTGCGGTATCGCCGCACACCCGTAACCGTGCGCGCGGCCGAGGGTGCCGCCATGGCCGACCTCGTGCGTGTGTTGCTCGCCGCGACGCGCGCCGGCTCGCGCGTCGACA
>CALRWH020000141.1:0-4784 GCA_943371805.1 Pseudomonas synxantha
AGCGCCGCGCCGGCCGGCAGCTCAGCAAGGAGGGTCGTGCCCGCGCCCGGCGCGCTCGTGACGGTGAGGGTGCCGTGCACGAGGGCAAGACGTTCGCTCATGCCCGTGAGCCCGAAGCCGTCGGGGGCCGTCTCCGGATCGAACCCGACTCCGTCATCCGTGACGCTCACGCGAATTCGACCAGCACGCGTTCCACGAACGACGATGCTGATGCGCGACGCGCGGGCGTGCTTGCGCGCATTGCCCACCGCTTCTTGCACGCACCGCAAGAGCACCACCTCGACACCCCGCGAGAGTTCGAGCCGCTCGTCAAGGTCGAGCTCAACCTGCACGCCCGTTTCGCG
The DNA here is from genome assembly GCA_943371805.1 of Pseudomonas synxantha. Taxonomy (GTDB): domain Bacteria; phylum Actinomycetota; class Actinomycetes; order Actinomycetales; family Microbacteriaceae; genus Microcella. Next base: position 345 of record CALRWH020000141.1, read on the forward strand.
CGCAAAGCGGTCGGCAAGTCGGTGCAGTGCGCTCGACAGGTCGAGCCCGTCGTCGGCCACTGCAGCACCGGCGGCCACGAGAGCCCGCGTCTCGGTGAGGGCAGCTCGGGCCGTCTCTTCGAGCAACGCGAGCGTCGCGTCGGGCGCAGTGGCTTCACGGCGAGCTCGCTGGGCCAGCATGACGAGGCCCGTGAGGTCTTGAGCGATCGTGTCGTGCAGGTCGCGGGCCATCCGTTCGCGCTCATCGGCGGCGCCCGCTGCGCGGTTCAGTGCGGCGATCTGCTCTTGCGCGCCTTCGAGCTCGGCGAGCAGCCGACCGCGCTCGTCACCGAGCGCCGTCATGCGACTGATCCAGAACCCCATGGCGAGGCTGAAGATCAGGGAGAGGGCCACGGTAAAGCCCGTCTGAACGAGGTTGGCCGTGCCCGTACCGAGCGAGATGAGAAAGCCCACTCCAACGGCGAGGGCGATGGCGATGTTCGCCACCACCGCCCGCCGCATCGTTGCGCTGAAGCTCCAGGCGATCGGATAGGCAATGACCTGGATGATCGCGAGAGTCGGGTAGGCCGAGACCACAAGCCCCGCGGCGACGATAACCGCGACGATGAACGGTGTCACCGTCGCGGCCTCGGTGCCGCGGCGCCCGAGTGCGATCCACGCCACGACGAGCACCCCAATGCCCGAGAGGCCCACGCCGATGCGCCAGGGAACGTCGGTCAGCACGAGCAGCAGAATGGCGAGGAGCGCGGCCGTGCCGAGCACGGCCGCATCCCACCATCGCATCGAGGTCATCGGGCGCTCAGCTGTCTTTGCGAATCCAGCGGAACGTCAGGCTCGTGATGATGAGTCCGGCCACGAGCCAGATGGCGAGCACAATCGCAATACCCGGAAGATCCCATGACTCATTCTGTTCGAGCACAACGAGTTCGTCGGGCAAGAAGACGCTGCGCATGCCCTGCGCCATCCACTTGAGCGGAAACACCGAGGCGACGTTTTGCAGCCACTCGGGCAGATCGCTAAAGCGCAAGTAGACGCCCGAGATGAACTGCAACACGAGCGTGATCGGAATTACTACGGCGTTGGCGCTCTTGCCGCTGCGCGGAACTGCGCTGAGCGCGATGCCCAGAATCGCCGAGCACAGCACGCCGAGCGTGAACACCCACGCAAAGGTGACCCAGTTCTCGGGGTTCTCGGGCAGCGGCACCTGAAAGACGGTGAAGCCCAAGAGCAGCAGCACGCCAGCTTGCAGTAGGCCCGTGGTGAACGACTGCCCGAGCTTGCCGATGAAGTAGCTCACGACCGGCAGAGGAGAGCCCGCGAGGCGCTTGAGGGTGCCGTCGCTCTTCTCCATCGCGATGTCGATCGCAAGGTTTTGCAGACCGCTCAGCAGCACACCTGCGGCGAGCATCGCCGGCAAGAAGAACCACGCGGCGGTGATCTCGTCACCGTCTGCCGTTTGGCCAAAGCTGGCCTCGCTAAACGAGACCGAGAAGATCGTCAGCATCACCACCGGAAAGAGAAAGGTGAAGAACACGGTGTCGCCCTGGCGAAAGTACGCGCGCACTTCGTAACCGATGCGCAAAACGCCCAGTCGGGCGGCGCGGCCGATAGCCGATTCGGTGCGGGATGCCCGGGCCGGGCTCATGGTCGTGCTCGAGTCTGTCGTGCTCATCGTGCGGCCTCTTTCTCGTTCAATGCTTCAGCGCTCAGGTCGCTCGCGTGCTCGTGCCCCACCAGATCGAGGTAGACGTCTTCGAGACTCGGGCGAATGACCTCGAGCGAATCGGGTTCGCTGCCGACGCGGGCCACGAGTTGCGTCACGAGCGTGGCCGGTGACGTCGTGCGTTGCTCGCGGCGCTCGCCGCCCTCGATCCAGCGCACAAGGGGCACGCGCGACTCGCGCCCGCCAATCTCGTCGATCGGAGCGAGGTCAACCATGCGGCCTCCCGCGATGATGCCCGCGCGATCGCCGAGCTGTGCTGCTTCGTCGAGGTAGTGGGTCGTGAGCAGGATGCTCGTGCCCTCCTTCTGCAGCGTGCGAATCAGCTGCCAGAAGCTGCGGCGCGCCTCGGGGTCGAAGCCTGTCGTGGGTTCGTCGAGAAACAGCAACTCCGGCGCCCCGACGATGCCCACCGCGACGTCGACACGGCGACGCTGCCCGCCCGAGAGCTTGCGGATCAAGACGCCGGCCTTGCTCTCGAGCCCCACGGCGGCGATGACCTCGTCAACGTCTCGTGGGCTCGGGTAGAGCGCGGCAAAGTGGCGAAGCTGTTCGGCGACGGTGACGTTGCCGCTCTCGCCGCTCGACTGCAGCACGATGCCGAGTCGGGCCTTCCAGTCGAGCCCGCCTTTTCCGGGGTCGACGCCGAGCACGCGAACGTCGCCGCTCGTGCGGGCGCGGTAGCCCTCGAGAATCTCGATCGTGGTCGACTTACCGGCCCCGTTCGGGCCCAAGAGAGCGAAGGTTTCACCGCGGTGAATGTCGAAGCTGATGCCGTCGACAGCGGTCAGGTCACCGTAGCTCTTGCGCAGGTCGCGCACCTCGATGACGTTGTCGTGTGTGGTCATGGCTCCAGCATCCCCCGCGTCGCCGGTCGCCGAAACACCTGCTCGGCTGATTCTCGGGTCAACCGATCGGTTGACCCTTGAGTGATAAATGCACAATTGGTCGGGCACCTTTCGCATTCGATAAAGTCATTTCGCGCATAATCAAGCGCAATAGCGAGGAGAAAAACCGTGAAGCGCATTACCACTGAACTCGTTGACGACCTCGACGCCACCGTTATCGCTCCGGGCGACGGCGGCACCGTCTCGTTCTCGCTCGACGGCGCGAGCTACGAAATCGACCTCGGTCGCCACAACCAGCAGGCGCTGCGGGATGCCCTGGCTCCGTTTATCGCGGCGGCGCGGTCGACCGGCCGCCGCTCGTCGGGCTCGCCGCGCGCGCGCCGCGCATCCACGGGCTCGGGCGACACAGCCGCTGTGCGGGCCTGGGCGCTGCGCAATGGCTTCGAGGTGGGCGACCGCGGCCGTATTCCCGCCGAGATTCGCGCCGCCTACACGGCCGCACAGAACTAGCTGCCGAGCACCAGCGATATCGCGATGGCCACCATGGCGACCGCGATGCCCGCGTCGAGCCAGCGCCACGCGCGCGGGCTCGACAGCCACCGGCTGAGGTAGCGCGCTCCGAATCCAAGCGCGCTGAACCACAGCACGCTGCCGAGCATGGCGCCAACTCCGAAGAGCCAGCGCTCGTCCTCCCACGTGCTGGCGATCGACCCGAGCAAGAAAACGGTGTCGAGGTACACGTGCGGATTCAGCCACGTGAGCGCGAGGGCCGTGAGCACGACGCCGCGGAGTCGGGGGCGTTCGGCCACGGCGGTGGCCGAGCTCCCCGCGGAGCGCTGCGGGGATTCAGAGTCCGACGCGTCGCTGTCGACAGACGAAGCGGCATCGTCAATGGGCTGATCGATCGTCGGTGTCACGATGGGTCGCCAGGCGCGGCGCGCAGCGAGTAGGCCGTAGCCCACGAGGAAGGCGGCACCGGCCCACCGCACGACGTCGACGAGCCACGGCACGACCGCCAGCACGGCGCCGAGCCCGGCGATGCCCGCCGCAATGAGCACGGCGTCGGAGATTGCGCAAACGAGAACGACCGCGAGAACGTGTTGGCGCCGGATCCCCTGCCGCAGCACGAACACGTTCTGGGCGCCGATGGCGATGATGAGCGATAGGCCGAGGCCCAGGCCGGTGAGAATAGCGGTCATGGGGCCACGGTAGGGCGCCCGATCCCTCCAGTACAGTTCAGGATTCTGCACCAGCATTAGCATCACTTCATGGAAATCCCTCTGGATCTCGCGCGAACTATCCTCGCGATCATCGACGAAGGAACTCTTGACGCGGCCGCCCGTCGGCTGCGGGTGACCCCTTCGGCCGTGAGCCAGCGCGTGCGAGCTCTTGAGCAGCAGATCGGCCAAGTGTTGCTCGTGCGAACAAAACCCGTGCGCGCCACCCCCGCCGGCCAGGCGATCGTGCGCCTCGCTCGCCAGCTCGCCCTGCTCGAGCAGGAGGCGCTCGCTGAACTGGGAATCGGCGACACGGGGGTGCCGGTCGTCGCCGTCGCGGTCAACGCTGACTCGCTCGCGACGTGGCTGCTGCCCGCTCTCGACCGTGTACTGAGCGGCGGAGACGTCGTCGTGCGCCTTCAGCGCGACGACCAAAACCGCACCGCCGAATTGCTGGAGTCGGGCGAAGTGATGGCGGCGGTCACGACGCGAGGCGAGCCGATCGCGGGGTGCACGGTGCGACCGCTGGGCACCATGCGTTACCGTGCGGTCGCGACACCGGCCTTCGTCGAGCGGTATCGCGACGCCTCCGGCTGGGCGTGGTTGCGTACCGCGCCCGTCGTGCAGTTCGATCGCCACGATGACCTGCAGCTCG
>CALRWH020000142.1:0-4727 GCA_943371805.1 Pseudomonas synxantha
CCGCACACTCACGGTCGGGTTGTTGACACCGTCGCGCTGCCCGGCAGCACGTAGACCGTGCTCGCCTGGTTCGAGTACTGACGGTCTGGCGCGTTCCAGTTGCCGTTGCTGTTCGTGAAGGTGAACCCGAACGAGCTTGGCGCGTTCGCGAGTGTCACCTTCCACCAGTGACGACCGTTGATGAAGCCCTCGTAGGTCATCGGGAACGTGCCGCTGATCCCATTCCAGGTGTGAATCGAGTAACTCGTTGCCGACTGCCACTCGGCAAAGTGCACGGTTACCGATGACCCCTGTGGGGGCTGCGTGCTGGGCGTTGCCGAATAGATCTTCGTCGCCTCATTGAACGTGATCGTGTAGGTCGTGTTGGCGTTCACCGCGATGTCGCCGCCACCTTGAACAGCGGTTCCCGAGAGACCCGTGCCGCCGTAGTTCAGGCTCCAGTCGCCGCGCACATCGAACTTGAAGCGCTGGTTGGCGGCCGCGCCGAACTGCACATTCGTTGCGGTCCAGACGGTGCCCGACTTGGTCATCGGTGTGCCGAGTCCCCAGTTGTTGTTGGTGCCGCGCACGTAGAGCGTGGTCCACGCGGGGTTCGACGGGCGGTACTTCTGGATGAACTGCGCGTAGCGCGTCGCTCCGGTGCCCGACGCAACTTCTCCCACGCGCAGCACGGTCATGCCGATGTAGGGGAAGTTGTCGAACGCTTGGTTGACGTTGTCCCAGCCGGTATTCGACGTAATGCCGCCGGCAAGCGCGTTCTCACCCTTGATCTTCACGTTCTGACGGCCCGCCTCAGCGCCGATCCAGCCCACGAGCGTCTTGGCCTGCGAGAACTGCGGCGAGAAGTTTTCGTCGTTGAACTCGAGGCACGTGAAGTGCAAGATCACGCCGCGGCCGGAATCGGCCACGCGGTTCGCAAGCCCCACGATGTTGGCATAGCCGCGACCCGTGTTGACCGCGTTCATGTCGACACTGGTTTGCACGAGCCCGGCTGTGACCTCCGCAGCTCGCGGCGTCGGCCCCGTCATGGACCAGTGCACGCCGGGGATCTTGTAGCCGATCTCGGCGCCCGGGAACGAGGTGCCCAGCGCAGCGAGCACGGTGTCGAGCATCCGTTCGCCGTGATCGACAAGGCTCTTGTTGTACCAGTCGATCAAGTCTTTGCCGTATTGCGTGTTGCGGTAGTCACCAGCCGAGAAGAAGAAGCCAGCGTTGCTCGGTGGCTGCACTTGGCTGATGTTTGTGACGGTCGAGCCCCACGCGGCGTTGATGCCGGCAAGAGTGCTGTACTTGGCGAGCGCCCACTGCTGGAAGCTCTTGATGGCGAGCGGCGAGTAGGCCTGCAGTGCTCCGCGCGTGGGGTAGCCCGTGCCCGAGTCGTGGCCGTTGTACGAGGGGTACCGCAGTTCGCCGGCCGGGCCGAGCGACACGTTGATCTCTTGCATGCGCGTGGCGTACGTCGTGCCGTAGCGAGCGACGAAGGCTTGCGTGAAGGCCTGGTACTCGTTGAGAACGAGTTGGTCTGCCCAACCCTGCACGGTCTCGTTCGAGAAGTTGCCCTGCTCGCTACGGTGCTTGAGGCCGTTCGCGTCGAGAGTGATGCCATTGAGCGTGGCGCCCGTGTACTTGCTCCAGAGCCATGACGGCAGCGGAATGTTGCACGTGTCGCCGACGTTGCCACCGCACTGGTGGAACGAGAAGATCGGCACGATGTCGAGCCCCCGGCTCGTGATTGTGCTGAAGATCTGGTCGTAGTAGCTCCAGTTGAACTGGTTGTCGCCCGCGGCTTCGACCTTGCCCCACCAGACATCGACGGTCACAGCGTCAACGCCGTAGGCCTCAACCGTGGTGAGTTGGTTGCTGAATTGCGTCCAGTCGCTAACCTCGAGCGGCGCCATGACGTTGGCCGAGAAGTCGGGATTGTTGGTTGCTGTTGCCGCGGTGGCCGACGTGGGCCCGGCAATCAGCGTCGCGATGATCGACAGGGTCAGAGCGACGGCTCCGGTGACCCTGCGGCGTGTTCGAACGTGCATGTGGTGTTCCCCCTCGCGAGGGGGCGGCCTCGTTGCCGCTCACGGCCCTCGCGTGAGGGGAGTATCACCCGCCGTGAACCGGTGTGCAACCGGTTCCACATGTTTCATTCTGTAGACAGGGTGTTCCACCTCGAAACGGCGCTATTCCAGCCGTGTTCCAGGGTTTTTCGCCGGGTTGCCGAGTTGTTGCGCATGAGGATTCCCCGGTTCCCGACGCCCGAGTCACCTCTCAGGCCGTGAGAGAACTCAGTGGCGAATGGCCTGCAGCACGCGGGCGGTTGCGAGCGCCGCTTCGGCGGCCTCGGCGCCCTTGTCTTCGATCGACCCGGGCAAGCCGGCGCGGTCAATGCCCTGCTGCTCGTTCTCGAGCGTCAGCACGCCGAAGCCCACGGGCTTGCCCGTGTCGAGTGCGACGCGCGTGAGACCGTCGGTGGCGGCAGAACTCACGTACTCGAAGTGCGGCGTGCCGCCCCGAATGATCACGCCGAGGGCGACCACGGCATCGGCCCCGGCCTCAAGAGCCGCCTTGCTCACGACGGGCAATTCGAACGAGCCGGGCACGGCGTATTCGACGATCGTGGCACCGGATGCCTCGAGCACCCGCCGCGCGCCCGCCTTGAGCCCCTCGCTAATCACGGTGTGCCATTGGCCGGCCACGATGGCGACCGTGAGGCCCGTGCCGTCGACGGAGAGAGTGGGGGATCCTGCGCCGCTCATGCGGTCTTCCCTTCGATGGTGGCGAACACGGGGGCACTCGTAATGCTCTCGGGCAAACGGTGACCCATGCGGTCGCGCTTGGCCGACAGGTAGCCCTCGTTATCGTCGCCGACGCCGACAACGAGCGGTACGAGAGCGCTCACTTCGACACCGTACTGCGTCAGCTGACGCTGCTTTTCGGGGTTGTTGCTGAGCAAGCGCACGCGCGTCACTCCGAGGTCGCGCAACATGTCGGTGGCGGCCTCGTAGTCGCGCGCGTCAGCCGGCAAGCCGAGCGCGAGGTTCGCGTCGAGAGTGTCGTAGCCGTCTTCTTGCAGGCGGTACGCCTTGAGCTTGTTAATGAGGCCGATCCCGCGCCCTTCGTGCCCGCGCATGTAGAGCACGGCGCCACCCTGACGCTGAATAACGTCGAGCGCGGCGTCGAGCTGGGGCCCGCACTCACACTTGAGTGAGCCGAACGCCTCACCCGTGAGGCACTCAGAGTGAACGCGCACGATCATGTCGTCGTGGGGCATCCCGCTGACAATGGCAACGTGGTCGGCGCCGGTCTTGCGGTCGCGGTAGGCGCGCATCGAGAAGGGCCCGTGGGTCGTCGGCACGGTCGTGGCCACCTCGAAGGTGACGCTGCTCGACCGCTCACCGGCGCGCGCCGGCGAGCCGGCAGCGAAGTCTTCGCCCGACTCGAGGTAGGCAATGAGGTCGACGATCGTGATGACGATGACGCCCTCTTGTTCGCCGAACCGGATGAGTTCGGGAAGTCGCATCATGTCGCCATCGTCGGCGACAACCTCGCCGATCGCCGCGACGGGGCGCAGCCCCGCGAGGTGCATGAGCTCGACAGCGGCCTCGGTGTGACCAGCGCGCTCGCGCACGCCGCCGTCGACCGCGCGAAGCGGTAGTACGTGACCGGGCCGAATGAGGCTCGTGGGAGTCGATGCGGGGTCGGCGAGCGTGCGCAGCGTGTGCGTGCGGTCACCCGCGCTAATGCCCGTGGTGATGCGATCGGCCGCATCGACGGTGACCGTGTAGGCCGTGCGTCGCGGGTCTTGGTTGTCGCTCACCATGAGCGGCAAGTTCAGCGCGTCGGCGATCTCGTTCGTCATGGGCGCGCACAAGAAGCCACTCGTGTGGCGAATCGTCCACGCGATCCACTCGGTCGTTGCGAGCTCGGCCGAGATGACGACGTCGCCCTCGTTCTCGCGGCCTTCGTCGTCGGCAACGAGCACCGGCTTGCCTTCTCGCAAAGCGGCGAGAGCCTGGGGGATTGTTCCGATGCTCATGAGTCGGTCCTTCCGTCGGTTGCGCCGAAGCGCACCAGTCGCGCCACGTGGCGGGCGAGAATGTCGGTTTCGATGTTGGCGGTGTCGCCGACCTGCTTGCGGCCGAGCGTGGTCACGGCAAGGGTTTCGGGAATCAGCGAGACCTCGAACCAGTCGTCGCCCGCCGCGCTCACCGTGAGGCTCACGCCATCCACGGCGATCGAGCCCTTATCGACCACGAGCGGGGCATGCGCGGGGTCGAGCGAGAAGCGCAGCACGCGCCAGGCGTCTTGCTGCCGCACCTCGAGCACGGTCGTCGTGCCGTCGATGTGGCCTTGGACAATGTGCCCGCCGAGGCGGTCGCCCACGGATGCAGCGCGCTCTAGATTGACGGGCTCGCCCTCGCCCCACGTGCCGATCGTGCTCATCGACAGCGTCTGGCCCATGACGTCGGCCGTGAACCAGTCGTCGCCCTGCTCGACCACGGTGAGGCACACGCCGTTCACCGAAATGGAGTCACCGTGGGCGGCGTCGCTCACGACGAGCGGCCCGCGCACGGTGAGTCGGCCCGCGTCGCCGCGGGGCACCCAGCTCACCATGGCGCCGAGCTCTTCGATCAATCCGGTAAACATCGTCTAGTCCTCAGGAGTGGGTCGGTGGGGGCGGGCGACGACGAGCAGGTCGTCTCCGAGCGATTCGATGTGATGGATGCGCAGCG
>CALRWH020000143.1:0-4457 GCA_943371805.1 Pseudomonas synxantha
ACCAGGATCATTCGGCCGGCTGGTGCCAGCCTCGCGTTACGGTGGACCAAGAGAAGGCCTTCCTCTTCGATGGCGTTAGACACCACTCAGAATGAAGGCCTTCTCCTCGACTACGTGTAACCAACCTGCTGACCGGGTACAGCTAGAGCGCTAGACGCGCGCCCACTCGTCGGGTGCGCCGCCTACCGATTCGACGTCGACGAGGTCGATGAGCGTCGTCGCGCCCCCGTCGATCCACGGGGCGATGGCGGCGTTGAAGGCTGCGCAGTGTGCCGTGCTGAGGTGCATGGCGAAGGCGGCGTCGTTCTCGTATTCCTCGAAGATGACGTAGGTGTGGGGGTCGTCAACGCGCGTTGTCGGAGAGAAGAGTCGGTTGCCCTTTTCGGCGCGAACAGCGTGCGCATACTCGACGACGAGTTGGCGAACCACCTCGGCGCCGGAGGGCGCAACGGTGAATTGCGCGAGAAGGACCTTCTTCACTCGCTCACTCTAGCGAGTTTTGCGAGAACCTTCTCGCACTTTCTCGGAGCGCGGGCCCGTGACATGCGATAGCGTCTCCCGGAGTGTCGTTCGGAGCCGAACGATGGCGATGGCGAGGAGGCCGGGTTGAGCATCCGTTGGGTCATGGTGTTGACCGAGAATGACGCAATCGTTGATCCGCGCGATCTTGGCGGCCTCGTCGAGTTGGCCGTCACAGCCGAGCGGTACGGAGTCGACGCGGTCATGCTCAGCGACCACATCGCGCTCGGCGCATCCGCCGGCGCCAACGGCGTCATGGAGAACCTGCGCGACTATGCCGCCCCCGGCAATCAAGACCCCGCAACGGCGTGGCCGAGTTCGCTCGTGCTGATGTCGGCGATTGCGCAAGCGACGACGACGCTGCGCGTGGTGGCCGGCGCGATCATCTTTCCGCTGCGGCACCCGCTGCTGCTCGCGAAAGACCTCGGCACGCTCGACTTGCTGTCGCAGGGCCGGCTTGTCGTGCTGCCCACGGTCAGCTGGCACGACGACGAATACGCGGCGCTCGGAGTGCCCTTCCATCGGCGCGGGGCGATTCTCGACGAGCAGCTCGACATCGTCACGCGCGCGTGGCAGGGCGGGCCCGTGCGGCACGAGGGCGAGTTCTACCGTTTCGACGACGTGTGGCTCGAGCCGGGGCCCTTTCGGCCGGGCGGCCCCGCACTGTGGTTTGGCGGGCAGGGCATGCACCCGCCGCTCGTGCGGCGCATCGTGCAGTACGGGTCCGGCCTGAACCCATTCGGCACGCTCACGGCCGACGACCTCGCGGGGCTTGAGCGCGCCATGACCGACGCCGGGCGAACGATGAGTGAGCTCGAGCTCGTGGGGGGCATCCGGGGCCGCTTTGATGGTCCGGATGCTGTTGCCGACCTCGACGAAGCCCTCGCTGCTCTGCCCCGACAGCTCGAGCAGGGCTACACGAGCATCTGCTTCAAGCCCGCGATGTTCTGCCGCACGGTCGACGAGGTGCCCGAGCTCTTCGCGCGCTTGCTTGCGGCCGGTGCGGCGCTAACAGGCTGACGAAGGTCGCCGCCAGGACAAGGAGCCATCGAAGGTCCAGCGCCGGTTCCACACCTCTGGCATCGGGCGATGCTCTTCCTGCTCGACGGTGGACAAGTTCGTCGTTGTACGCTCGGTCTTCATGAGGAACCATCGCACTGCGGCGGCAACGTCGACTCTCGTGGCGGTTTCTCTCGCGGCTTTGCTGGCTGGGTGCGTTTCTTTTCTGCCCTTGTTTGCTGATGACGGGGGAGCAGACATCGGTTCCGGCCCCCCGGGCAATCTGCTCGTCCCCGGGGGTGCCGTCAGCTGTTCGACTCCGGCGCCAGACGCGACGCCGGATCCGGCCGTTGCCTTTGTCGAGGCAAACGCGATGGCCTCTGATGAGTTCTGGCGGTACATCGAGTTGCTTGAGGGCACGAACTCGCCTGAGGGATACACGAAGCTCGAGACTGAGCTCGCAAAGGTCGACCTCGATACCGTCATCGCATTCGACGCGAGGCTGACTCTCGCTCTTCACGCCCTCGACTCCGATTGCCGTGCGGAATGGTACCGACTCAACGAGCCCGCGCAGTTCGGATTCGTGAGTGACGACGTCTTCCTCTATGCCCGAGCCGACACGGTCTCGGCGGGGAGGGCGAACTGGGAGGAAGCGGTGGCCACCCAGACTCTGCCGTGGGGCGGAGCGGACCCGTTGACTGGCACTGGAGAGTTTCTCCTCTATGTGGGGCTCGGCGCGGCTGAACGGCAGGGCGTGACGTTCGACGAGTATTTAGATCTTCGCGTCGATCGCGTTCCGCTGAGCTACGAGACGGGCAGCAATACCCTCGGCTGGGGTGGCTAGCAGTTCAGCCGAGCTGGTAGAGCGCGAACGCGAGCGCGAATCCGAGGGCTGACCACAGTCCCGTGAACGAGCGGTCGGCGGCGAACGCTTCGGGAATCATCGTGTTCGCAATCATCGCCAGAATGCCTCCCGCGGCGATGGTCGTGACGATGGCGATCGCTTCAGACGGCGCGTTCACGAGCACGATAAAGCCGAGCATCGCGGCGACTCCCGAGATCACCGCGATGCCGCCCCACACGCCAAACACGTAGCGAGCGCTGCGACCTTCGTGCTTCATGCCCGCCGCGCTCGCGAGCCCCTCAGGAATGTTAGACACGGCAACCGCAAACAGCAACGGGATGCTCACCGCACCGCCCTGCGCAATCGACAACCCCAGCACGAGGCTCTCGGGCACCCCGTCGAGTAGCGCCCCGATCGCCACGGCGAGTCCGACGCTCGCGCTGGCGGCCGCGGCCGGGGCCGCGTGAACGCCCGGCTCGCTCTGCAGCGCGATGGACTGTTTGCGCGCTCGAGCCCCCTGGCGCGCGAGCGCGAGGTCGGCAAGCACATAGATGACCGCGCCGCCCACGAACCCGGTCAGGGTGGCGGCGAGCCCGCCCACCGCGTGCGCTTCGGCCACGAGCTCAAACGCGAGTGTCGAGATGAGCGCGCCGGCGCCGAACGCCATGACTCCGGCCACGACTCCCGTGGGCACGCGCACGAACCACCCGATGGCGGCACCCAGCACGAGAAAGCTCGCGGCGCCGAGACCCATGCCTCCGGCGACCAGTGCCTCGAGCATGCGGCCTCCTCATCGTTGGGTGTGTTGCCGCTCAGCCTAGGCGCGTTGCGAACGTTTGCCGTGCCGTGTCGATGCATGATCCGCGCGCTTGCCGCATCGTGTCGGTGCCAAATTACGCATTGATCGGTCCCGTGTTGGCGTGTCCTCCCCGAGCGCGTCCAACACGGGACCGATCACTGAAGCTGGGGCCACGAGTGGGCAGCGCGTGTTCCCGAGTGCATGCTGATCCGCGTGGCACCGAGCTCTGCGCCGGACGACAGCGGCGACGACGCCTGGGTCGAGCGAGCATCCGTCTTCGGTGGGCGGATGCCCTACGCGCGCACTCGGCGCCGCGACGTCGATCATCCCTTTCGCGGGGTGGCGACGCACAGGGTTGATCTCGATGACATCATTCAGCGCGCGCACGCCTGGGGAATTCTCGGCGTGACGGACGCGGCGGTCAGTCACAGCTCGGCTGCGCTGGTTCGCGGACTTCCCATTCCGCGGGCTCTCCGCTTCTCACCAGACCTGCACGTCGCGGTTCCGCGTCCGCGGCGTGCTCCGAAAGGTGCTGGTGTTCGCGGTCACAGCATCGAATTCTCCGCCGCTGACGTCGAGCGTGTGCTCGTGGTCGCGCCCAGCACGAAAGAGTTGTTGCCCGTGGCGCTCGTCGACGAGTCGCTCACGCTGTTGACGTGCGCCACACAGTTGGCACTGCCCGATCTCGTGGTCCTCGCCGATGCGATGTTGCGACGGGCAGCCGTCGAGGGGCGCACCGACCCCATGCTCGCGGCGCTGCAGCGCGGGCCAGGGCGCCCGGGTTTTGCCCGGCTCGTGCGCGCCGCGCCGCTGCGTCGAGCGGGCGTGCGCTCGCGGGCCGAGACGCTCCTGCGCCTCATGATCGCGATCGCGGGGTTGCCCGAACCGGTGGTCGCGCATCCTGTGTACTCGACCGCGTTGTCGTCCGAAAGGTGGACGGCTGAGGCCGACCTTGCTTGGCCGAGCTTTAGGGTGTTGGTCGAGTACGAGGGCGACGGGCACCGAACGTCGCGGCGGCAGTTCGCAACCGATGTGCGCCGATTTGACCGCTATGCCGACGAAGGATGGCGCGCGTTGCGCGCGACCCGCGCCGACGTCTTCGACGACCCCCGCGAGTTGATGAGTCGGATCGCTCGACGCTTGCGCGACGGCGGGTGGGTCGCCCCACGTCGATGGAGGCTACGCGACGTGGCTCCTGCGGTGGCGTGACGGGGCTCATGAACCGCGATGCCGTCACGGCGAGCGTCGATCGGTCCCGTGTTGATGCGAACCACAAGGTTGATCGCAACACGGGAC
>CALRWH020000144.1:0-4421 GCA_943371805.1 Pseudomonas synxantha
ACGAAGTAGGGGCCGCAGCTTCCGCCGCAGGCATCGAGTGTGACTACGTGCGCGGTGGCACGGTCATCTTCGCGCGAAGCGACACCCAGTGGCGGGCGGCGCAGCACGAGGTCGATGAGGCGCGCGGCTATGGCGTTGACGCTCTCGAACTGTGGAGTGCCGATCGTGTATCTGCACGGGATGCACGGGGCGCGGTCTACATTCCGGCATGCGCCCGACTGCAACCCGCGAGCCTCGTGCGGGGGCTCGCGCGCGTAGTGGAGCGACAGGGTGCGGTCATCCACGAACACACGACCGTTGACAGTTGGGAGCCGGGCTCGGTGCGCACTGACCGCGGCATCGTGCGCGCGCGCCACATCGTCTCGGCACTCGAAGGGTATGGCGCCACCGTCGCGCAGACCAAGCGCCGGATTCTGCCGCTGTATTCACTCATGGTCGCGACACAGCCGCTCGATGACGCGGTGTGGGACGCCATGGGTATCGCCCACGGTCAGACCTTCTCTGACGGTCGGCACTTGGTCATTTACGGTCAACGCACCGCCGACAACCGCATCGCCTTCGGCGGCCGCGGCGCGCGCTACCACTGGGGTAGCGCCATTCGCCCCGAGTATGACCGCGTTGAGCGCGTCTTCGATCACCTCGTCGCGACCTTGCACGAGATTTTTCCGCAGCTGCCAGAGCTCGAGATCGAACACGCTTGGGGCGGGCCTCTCGGAGTACCGCGTGACTGGCACGCGAGCGTGAACTACGACCCCGCGACGGGAATCGGCTCGGCAGGTGGCTACGTCGGTGACGGCTTGTCGACGACGAACCTCGCGGGCCGCACGTTGGCCGATTTGATCACCGGCGCCGACACCGAACTCACGCGACTGCCGTGGGTGGGTCACCGCTCACCCTCGTGGGAGCTCGAACCGCTGCGGTTCATGGGGGCCAACGCGGGTCTCGTGGCGATGACCGCCGCCGACGCTGAAGAACAGATCACCCGGCGACCCTCGCTCATTGCGCGCGCGATGAGTGGGCTCATCGGGCACTGATCGCACCCTCCTCACACACCTACCGTCTGGCCGGCAGCACACGCGACGCCAATGCGGCATGCAGGTCATGCGCAGGAGGTTCGGAGCAACGCCGTCTACTCTCGCCGAGACGCCGCGCGCTGTAAAGCGCGTCGTGCGGGCCCTGCGTCACCAGGTGATGCGGCATCGGCCACACATGCGGGAGGAGGCGAGACGAATGACCACCGGGTCACTCGGGCAAACGGCGCGCACCTCGCGATCTGCCTACCTCAGCTCTGAACCCACGAACCCCGCCATCCCCCGCCAGGGCAGCGGTGCCCGCGTCGCCGCATCGCAGCCCGCTCGTGAGGCTCGCCGGGGCGTCCGTTCAGCTCTCGTCTTGCTCGCCTTCATCGGTATCGCCGCACTTGTTGCCGCGCTGGGATCGCTCGCATCAGGGCCGGCCATCGACGGGTGGTATGCCGAGACGGCCAAGCCCCTGTGGAATCCCCCGAACGCGGTTTTCGGGCCGGTGTGGACCGTGCTGTACCTCAGCATGTCTGTCGCCGCATGGCTCGTCTGGCGCGGGCCGGACTCTGAGGCGCGGTCGCGGGCGCTCCGCATCTACATTGTGCAACTCGCCCTCAACGCACTCTGGACGCCCGCGTTTTTCGGACTCGGCGCCGTGCTCGGCGCTCCGGGCGTCTGGGTCGCTCTCGTCATCATTGTCATTCTCGACTTCGTCATTCTCGCCACGATCATTCGCTTTGGAGATGTCAACCGCGTCGCCGCTGCGCTGCTCGTTCCGTACTGGTTTTGGGCGCTGTTCGCCACGACACTCAACGCGGCGATTGCTGTGCTCGCCCGTTGACGCGGTGAGCGCCGCTAGCGTTAAGCCATGATCGAACCCACGCTGTCGATGGCGCCCCGACCACGGTCTGTTCGCGTTGTGCGTGCCGTGGTCATGGTGTTTGCCGTCGTGAGCATCGTGGTTCAATCGCTCTTTCTCGGCGCGGTTGGCTGGGCGGTCACCAACCCGCGAGCGGTGACGGATGCGGTGACCGTGTGGCAATTCGACCCCACTCCGGCGATCGCGGGGTACGCGAGCCGCGCGGGGATGAGTGAGCGTGGGCGGTTCTTGTTCTACGCGAGTACCCCACAAATCGTCGAGGGAGATGCCTTCGACGCTCTCTGCTCACGCGACGAGCCCGACATCGGGGTGCTCGGCTGCTACACGCTCGCCGATGGGCGCATTTACCTCTACGAGATCACCAACCTCGACCTGCAAGCGTTCGAAGTTGTCGTTGCTGCGCATGAAATGCTGCACGCCGCGTGGGATCGCCTCACAGCGGCAGAACAAGCGGCGCTTGTCGCGCCGCTGGAAGAGGCATTCGCGTCAGTAGACCCCGACGACGAGCTCGTTGAGCGGATCGCCTCGTATGAGGCGTTCGATCCCTCGTCACGCATCCCCGAGCTCTACGCGATTCTCGGCACCGAGATGGCCAACCTGCCCGACGAGCTCGAAGAGCACTACGCCGAGTACTTCGACGACCGCGCCGCAGTCGTGGCCCTCTGGCAGGAGGTCAAGGCGATCTTTGTTGAGCTCGACGCCGAACTCAACCGATTGAACACCGAGCTTGAGCGGCTCTCGCTCGAAATCGAGGCCGAACAGGCAGCGGCAAACGAGGCCGCAGCAGTACTCGAAGCC
Organism: Pseudomonas synxantha; assembly: GCA_943371805.1. Lineage (GTDB taxonomy): Bacteria > Actinomycetota > Actinomycetes > Actinomycetales > Microbacteriaceae > Microcella. The sequence goes on from CALRWH020000144.1 coordinate 2,701, forward strand.
GACATCACGGCGTTCAACGATCGGGCATCGCGCCCGGGCGGCTACGCCAGCCAGTCAGCGTTCGAACGAGACAGGCAAGCGCTCATTGCACGTCAAGATGCCCTGGCCGCCTCGATTGACGCGACCAACGCAAAGATCACGACGTACAACGCCTTGGTCGAAGAATTCACGGCTCTCAACGACGAGGCCGCCGCGCTCGACAAAGATCTCAACATCGAGCGGCAGCCGCTCGAGCCCACCGAGTAGTCCTGCGCCCGGACTACCCGTGGGCCGGGAACAACTCGTCGATGCGAGCGAGCGCCTCGGCATCGGCTGCCCAGGCCGAGGCGGCCGGTGCGTTCTGTGCCACCTGCTCGACCGTCGTCGCCCCGGCGATCACCGAGGCCATCGCCGGGCGACTGAGCAGCCAGCCGATAGTGCCCTCGAGCATCCCGACACCGCGTTCGTGACACAGCGCCGCGAACGCTTCGATGGCATTCCACGGTGCGTTGTCGACGATGTGTGGACGCTGCCGCATGATCCGCGAGTCGGCCGGGCCACCCTCGCGCGAGAACTTGCCCGTAAACAGTCCGTTTGCGAGCGGAAAGTACGGCAGCAGACCGAGGCCGAGTCGTTCGAGCGCGGGCAATAGCTCTGCGTCAGCGTCGCGCACCAGCAAGCTGTATTCGTTTTGGGCCGAGATGAATCGCGGATGCCCTGCCGCACGTGCCGCGGCATCGGCCTCGTTCACCTGCTCGGGCGTGACGTTCGAGTGACCAAGGTGCAGCACCTTGCCCTCGTCGACGAGCTCGTGCAGGGCCGACAGCGTCTCGTCGATGGGAGTTTTGGGGTCGGGCGTGTGCATTTGGTACAGGTCGATGCGATCAGTGCGAAGTCGACGCAGCGAGCCCTCGACACTCGCACGAATGTAGGCGCGTGAGCCGTGGGGAATCTCTCGCAGCTCGGGGTTCTTGACCTCGATGTGGCCAAACTTCGTCGCGATGACGACGTGGTCGCGATACCCCGCAAGGGCAGCGCCCATCATCGACTCACTGCGGCCGTGCTCGTAGCCATACATTTCAGCCGTATCGAGCAGCGTGATGCCGTGATCGATCGCCGCGTGCAGCACCCGGCTCGTCCCCGACTGATCTTCGGTCGCGGCGCCGGGCCGGCCGAAATTGTTGCACCCGAGCCCCACCGCCGACACCATCAGGTCAGAACGGCCCACAGAACGCAGCGGCATTGAGGTCATGCTCCCATCCTCCCCTGCCGGGGCAGTGCACACAGAATCCCCGTGTCGCAAAACCGCCAGTGAACGGATGCCCGCTGCGGTTAGCCTCGATTCATGACACCGCGCACTGCCACTTCGCTTGGTCTGCTTACCATTGACTCGCCCCTTGGGCGCATTGCCCTCCAGGGTGACGGTGACGCCGTCACGCGTCTCGAAATCGCCACAGCTGGCCAGCTCACGACCGACGGACTGCCCGACACCCCCACGCCCGTACTGCGCCGCGCCGCGGCCGAGCTCGGCGAGTACTTCGCCGGCACGCGCACGTCGTTCACCGTGCCTGTGCGCGTCGAGGGCACCGCGTTTCAAGAGGCGATCTGGCAGCACCTGTCACAGATTCCGTTTGGCAGCGTTCGCGGCTATGGCGACATCGGTCGTGAGACAGGCCGCCCGACCGCGGGTCGAGCGGTCGGCGGCGCCGTCGGCGCCAACCCCGTTCCTCTTCTCATCCCCT
>CALRWH020000145.1:0-4202 GCA_943371805.1 Pseudomonas synxantha
CGCCGGGTCAGCGCACCTCGGCCCCACTCTTGTTGTCACCACGATCACCGTCGTTCTCGCGAGCGCGAGCGGGCTTGAGCCGTGGCGCCTGATGGTGCTGGGCACGATGACATTCGCCAATCAGCTCTCGATCGGGTGGTCCAACGATGCCATCGACGCCGCGCGCGATCGCGAGTCGCACCGAGTCGACAAGCCGATCGTGCGAGGTGAAGTGTCGGCGCGAACGATCATGACCCTGGCCGTGTGCGCCGCGGCAAGCGCGATCGCTCTCTCGCTGCTTCTCGGGCCAGCCCTGGCGATTGTTCATGCCGTTGCCCTCGCCGCCGGATGGCTCTACAACGCTCGACTCAAGCGGGGTCTCAGCGCGACCCTGTGCTACATGGTCGGCTTCGGTTTGATTCCCCTCATGATCACGCTCGCGCGCGCCGATCCGCGCCCCGCAGCCCTCTGGGCAATCGTGGTGGGCGGGATGCTCGGCCTCGCCGCCCACTTCGCCAACGTTCTTCCCGACCTTGACGACGATGAGCGGCACGGCATCCGTTCGCTGCCGCATCGGCTCGGCGCTCGCGTCTCAGGCGCCATCGCTCTCGTGGCTCTCGCCGGCGCGAGCGTTCTCGCCGTGACCGGTTCGGGGATCGTGACGCCCGTCATGCTTGTCGGCTCTACCGCGACGCTCGTCATTCTTGCCGTCGGCATCATCGCCTTGCTTCGGCAACCACCGTCGCGACTGCTCTTTCGCCTCATCATGCTCGCGGCGCTCTCGGTGGTCGTGACGCTCACGGGTGCGGCCGCAGCGATCGTGACTTAGTCGCGCTGCGGGTTGCGAATGCCGATCGCGGATATTGCGGCGCCCGTCACCATGAGGCCCGCGCACAGCACGAGGGCGTTGTCGAGCCAGGCTTCGTCGATGACCGTGCCGATGATGGCACCCAGAAGCGCGATCGCCACGAGACCCGCAACGCGGGAGAGAGCGTTGTTGACCGCCGACGCAATGCCTGAGCGTTCGGGTTCGATCGCGCCAAGGATCGCCGAGGTAAGCGGTGCCACCGTGATCGACATGCCCAGCCCAAAGAGGAGCACGCCGGGCAACGCTTGCGTGACAAAGTCGAACGGCGTCTGCAGTGACCGCAGTGCCAAGAATCCGATTGCCACCAAGAGCGGCCCGATGACCATGAACCAGCGGGGGCCGAATCGACCGGCGAGCGCACCAAACCGTGACGACAAGAGCACGAGCGTGAGGGTCACGGGCAGCATGACGAGCCCCGACGCCGTGGCGCTGAGGCCGGCGACCTGCTGCAGGTAGATGACGATGACAAGCCCCGAAACCGAGAGCGCCGCGTAGATCGCGACCGTGGCGAGGTTGCCCACGGCGAAGTTGCGACTGCGGAAGAGCGAGAGGGGCATCATCGGATGCTCGGCGGTCGCCTGGCGAACGATGAAGCCGACCAGGCTCGCGGCTCCCACCGCGAGAGGCACCCACACGAGCGGGGCTCCCCAGCCAAAGTTGGCCTGCTCGATGAGCGCGAACACCACACCCGCAAGACCCACTGCGCCGAGCACGGCCCCGAGCACGTCGATGGGGGTGCGTTGAGCCGCAACCTCGTTGCGCAGCGGAGCGAGCAGTACAAGGGTGATCACGACGGGCACCACGTTGATGACGAAGATCCACCGCCAACTCGCGGCATCGGTCAAGAGGCCACCGAGCAAGGGACCGATGATGAACGCCGCCGACGTCCACGCCGTCCAGAGCCCGATCGCGCGAGCCTGGGTGGCACCCCGATGAGCTCCCATGATGAGGGCGAGAGAGCTCGGGACGAGCAAGGCGCCGGCAACGCCCTGCGCCGCGCGTGCGGCAATGAGCAGTTCTGCCGTGGGCGCGAGCCCACACGCGAGCGACGTTACGGCAAAGCCGATGAGACCGATGCGAAGAATGGCGACCCGGCCGAACAGGTCGCTCAGGGAGCCCGCGAGCAAGATCAACGATCCGAGGGTGATGAGATACGCATCCACCACCCACTGCTGCACCGGCAGCCCCCCGCCCAGCTCGGCGGTGATCGCCGGCAGTGCGACGTTGACGATCGAGCCATCGAGAAACGCCACAAACGCTGCAAGGATCGCAACAATGAGCACGCGGCGATTGAGGGCAGTGGCGGTCATGGGCTCAGTCAAGCACGGCAGCCCGCAGCACCCCTCGCTCGTTTGTTATACCCCAGGGGGTATCTGATAGGATCGCGATGCAATCGATTGGAGATCTCATGCGCCGCACACTGTTGTCACTCGTCCTCGCAGTAGGCCTTGCCCTCGGGTCCACGGCGTGCGCGAGCCCGCGCGAGACTCTCGTGCTCGACTCGAGCACCGTCATCATCGACGTTCGCACGGCCGACGAGTTTGCCAGCGGTCACCTCGATGGCGCTCTCAACATTGACGTTCAAGAAGCGACGTTCGACACGCTCGTGAGTGAACTCGACCCTGACGCGAGCTACATCGTCTATTGCCGCAGCGGCAACCGGTCGGGTGTCGCGATTGATCGCATGACAGAACTCGGCTTCACCGACCTCACGAACGGCGGGGGCGTCGACAACGCATCACAGCTCACCGGCCTCGCGATCGTCACCGGGCCGTAGCGGCCGAGTCAGGGTGCCGCCGCTACGAGTCGCTCAGCCAGCAACTCGCGCACGCGCGGCATAACCTGCGTGCCATAGAGCTCGATCGCGCGCATGAGCTTCTCGTGCGGAAGCGGGCCCGTGCTGTACTTCAGATCGAAGCGCTGGATGCCGAGAGTCGCCACGGTGTCAGCGATCTTGCGGGCCACCGTTTCGGGCGACCCCACGTAGAGAGAACCGTGTTCGACTTCTTGACGGAAGTGCTCGTACGTGGTGGGGCCCCAGCCGCGCTCGCGGCCGATGCGCCCAAACATGAGCTCGTACGCCGGCCACAGGTCTTCCATCGCTTGCTCGTCGGTGTCGGCGATGTAACCGGGCGAGTGCACACCCACGGGTTGCCACGGCTTGTCGAGCTGAGTGAGGGCGCGGTGGTAGAGCTCGACAAACGGGGCAAAGCGCTCTGGTGCCCCGCCAATGATGGCGAGCATCAGCGGGTAGCCGTAATTGGCCGCGCGAACGACCGACTCAGGGCTGCCGCCCACACCCACCCACGTGCGCACCGAGCCGTTCTCGGCGATCGGGTAGACGAGCTGATTCTGCAGCGGGGCGCGCGTGCTGCCCTGCCACGTCACCGGGCCACCCTCATTGACGGCGGCGTAGAGGTTGAGCTTCTCTTCGAAGAGCGTTTGATAGTCCTGCAGCGCATAGCCGAAGAGCGGGAAAGACTCGGTAAACGAACCCCGGCCCATAATGACGTCGGCGCGACCGTGCGAAATCGCGTCGAGAGTGGCAAACCGTTGAAAGACACGAATGGGGTCGTCAGAACTCAACACGGTCACACCGCTGCCGATGCGGATGCGCTCGGTGCGCGCCGCGATTGCCGTGAGCACGATATCGGGGGCTGACACGGCAAAGTCGTCACGGTGGTGCTCGCCGATCGTGATGGCGTCGATACCCACCTGGTCGGCAAGTACCCCCTCCTCGACGACGTTACGGATGACCTGGGCGTGCGACAACGGCGTGCCATCGGCGGCGACCGTGACATCGCCAAAAGTGTCAATGCCCAACTCGAGATCGCGCGGGTTGGTGATGGCCATGGGGCTCCCCTGTCTATGCGTACGTATCGAGTGACCTAACGCTCGGCCACGCCACCCTATTCCCGCGGCGTCGACAAACGGTCAGGGCTGCAATCGCTCAACGCGCCAGCTCCCGTCGCCTTCGCGGTGAAAGACCAGGCGGTCGTGCAGCCGAGACGTGCGCCCCTGCCAAAACTCCACACGCGAGGGCACGATGCAGAACCCGCCCCAGCGCTCCGGGCGCGGAACGTCGGGCGCATCCGCGAACCGCTCTTCGGCGTCGTGCACCTTGTGCTCGAGGGCCTCGCGTGAGGCGATGGGGGCTGACTGGTCGCTCGACCATGCCGCGATCTGGGCCCCACGCGGGCGATGCGAAAAGTAGTCGTCGCTGTCGGTGGCCTCAACCGGATGCGCGTGCCCGAAGATCTTCACTTGACGGTGCAGCTGAGCCCCTGGACGCCGGCCTCCACCCCGGTGGCGGTGATCGTCAGCGGGGTGGAGCGGCGCAACGCGGGCAGCCTGG
>CALRWH020000146.1:0-4201 GCA_943371805.1 Pseudomonas synxantha
AAGCGTGCGCCGCGGTTCCCATCGTCGGAATACCCCAGGTGCGCCCGGCCTCCAGGTTCGAGGTCGCACTGAACCCCGCGATGTAGGCCGCGCGGGCGGCAGCGACCGCCGCAAACTCGCCTGTACGTCGCGAGCCCATTTCGGCAATCGGATGCCCATCCGCCGCCGCGACCATGCGCGCCGCCGCCGTCGCTACGGCCGAGTCGCTGTTCAGCACGCTGAGCACGACGGTCTCGAGCAGTACCGCCTCAGCGAAAGTGCCGCGCACCGTGAGCACGGGCGAGCCCGGAAAGTACACCTCGCCCTCGCGGTACCCCTCAACGTGACCCCTGAATCGGTAGTCGGCGAGAAACGCGAGGGTGGCACCGTCGACCACGCGCTCGGTGGCGAGAAAGTCGAGCTCGGGCATCCCGAACCGAAACGCGGTGATGGCCTCGAGCACGCGCCCCGTGCCCGCGAGCACGCCGTAGCGTCGGTCGCCCGGTAGACGTCGGGCGAACACTTCGAAGACACACTCACGGTGAGCCCGGCCCGAGCGCAGGGCGGCCTCGACCATCGTGAGCTCATAGCGGTCGGTGCGCAGCGCGGTCGTCACGCGCTCAGCCTAGGCGCGGCGAGCGAGCTTAGTCTCGGCACCATGACGAACGCGCCGACTCGATGGCTCACGGCCGAGCAGCTCGGTCCGGCTTTCGACGACGGCGGACCCATCGTGCTCGTCGAGAACACAGCGGTCTTTCGTCGGCGCCCGACGCACCGACAGAAGGCCCACTTGTACCTCACAGCGCTGCGGCACCGCGCGCGCGAGTTGGGCGAGCGCGGCACGTTTCTGCAGGCGAGCAGCTATCGCGCGGCTCTGACAAGCGCGGGGCTGACACGTGCGGCGCTGACACGTGCGGCGCTGACGGATGCGGGGCTCGCGGGCGAGCACCTCGAGTCGATCGACCCTCCGTCGTGGGCCGCGCGGCGTCTGGTGCGCGAGCTCGGAGCGAGCATCCTGCCCGCTCGGGGGTTTGTGACGAGTGAGCAAGATTTCGCCGCCTGGGCGGAGGGCCGCAAACCGACCCAACTCGTCATGGATCGCTTCTATCGCGAGGTGCGCGAGCGCACGGGCATCTTGATGACCCCGGGCGGGCCTGAAGGCGGCCAGTTCAGCTACGACGCCGATAACCGTCAGCCACCGCCGAAAGGAGCGGCGAGCCTGGGCTTGCCCGCCCCGTGGCGTCCGGTCGAAGACGACATCGACGCCGAGGTGCGCGCCGAGCTCGATCGTCTCGACGCCGAGGGCGTGCGTTTTCTCGGCCGTGACGGGCCGCGCCAGTTCGCGGCGACCCGGGCCGAAGCGCTCGCCGCGCTCGACGACTTCGTTGAGACGCGGCTCACCGACTTTGGGCCCTTCGAAGACGCGATGATGCTCGGCGACGACACCATGGCGCACGCGCGCCTGAGCGTGCCGCTCAACCTGGGGCTGTTGCATCCGCTCGAAGTTGTTGACCGCGTCGTTGCCGAATACGCCGCGGGCCGCGCGCCGCTCGGCAGCGTCGAAGGTCTCGTGCGCCAGCTCATCGGCTGGCGCGACTGGGTCTGGCACCTCTACTGGCACCTCGGCCCCGACTACACGCGGCGCTCGAACGCACTCGGGGCGCACCAACCCCTGCCCGCGCACTGGTGGGCGCTCGACGGTTCGGCGACGGATGCCCGCTGTCTCTCCCACACCCTCGACACGGTCGGCGCCTCGGGCTATGCGCACCACATTCCGAGGCTCATGGTTCTGGGCAACGCTGCACTGCAGCGCGGCTACGACCCCGTCGAACTCACGGAGTGGTTTCAGGGCGCGTTCGTCGACGGCACCCCGTGGGTCATGCCGGCCAACGTCGTCGGCATGAGTCAATGGGCCGACGGGGGAGTCGTGGCGACCAAGCCCTACGCCTCGGGCGGTGCGTACATCGACCGAATGAGTAACTTCTGCGGTTCGTGCCGCTTCAACCCCAAAGTGCGCGTCGGCCCGGATGCCTGCCCGTTCACCGCGGGGTACTGGGCGTTCTTGGATCGGGTTGAGCCGAGCATCCGCGGCAATCACCGCATGGCTCAACCGCTCGCGGGGCTGCACCGGCTCGCCGACCGCGAGCAGGTCGTTGAGCAAGAGAGAGTTCGCGGCCCGCTCTAGACTGGCCCTCGTGAGCACTGCGCCGATCGGAGTCTTCGACTCAGGAGTCGGCGGCCTCACCGTCGCCCGCGCGATCATCGACCAGTTGCCGCGCGAGCGCCTCATCTACGTCGGCGACACCGCGAACGGCCCCTACGGCCCGCTGCCGATCGCCGAGGTGCGCGAGCATGCCCTGCGCATCATGGACGAACTCGTCGACCAGGGCGTCAAGGCGCTCGTCATCGCCTGCAACACCGCGAGTGCCGCGATGTTTCGCGATGCCCGTGAGCGCTTTGAGCAAGGCCACGGCATCCCCGTAGTCGAAGTGATCCAGCCCGCCGTGCGTCAGGCTGTGCGCCGCACGCGCACGAAGCGCATCGGAGTGATCGGCACCGCGGGCACGATCCGTTCGGGGGCATACGCCGACGCGTTCGTGGCCGACCCCGAGATCACGCTCACGAGTGTCGCCGCGCCGCGTTTCGTCGAGTTCGTCGAGGCGGGCGTCACGAGCGGCCCCGAGCTCTTCGCGGTCGCTGAGGAGTACCTGGCCCCTCTGAAAGCTGCCGACATTGACACGCTCGTGCTCGGCTGCACGCACTACCCGCTACTCGCTGGCGCGATTCAGTATGTGATGGGCCCCGAGGTCTCGCTCGTCTCGAGCGCCGAAGAAACCGCCTATGACGTCTACCGCCAGCTCGTCGCGCACGGCCTCGAAACCACGGCGACGGATGCTCCCCGCCACATCTTCGAAGCCACGGGCCCCGACACCGAGCACTTCCGGGTGCTCGCCGCGCGCTTCCTCGGCCCCGAGATCGGGCACGTCGAGCCTTTTCCCACCGGGACGATCCCGGCCCAAACCCCGAAGGGCACCTCATGACCACGATCGCCGAATCCACGGGCCTCGGCTCAACGAAGCGTGCCGACGGCCGCTCGGCCGACCAGTTGCGCCCCATCACGATCGAGCGGGGCTGGAGCGCACAGGCCGAGGGCAGCGCCCTCATTAGCTTCGGCAACACGAAGGTACTGTGCACCGCGAGCTTCACGAACGGCGTGCCACGCTGGCTCACCGGCAAGGGCAAGGGCTGGGTCACGGCCGAATACGGCATGCTGCCCCGCTCGACGAACGACCGCATGGACCGTGAGGCCGTCAAGGGCAAGGTGGGCGGCCGCACGCACGAGATCTCGCGCCTCATCGGCCGCAGCTTGCGCGCGGTCGTCGACATGAAGGCTCTCGGCGAGAACACGATCGTCATCGACTGCGACGTGCTGCAAGCTGACGGTGGCACGCGCACGGCGGCGATCACGGGCGCCTATGTCGCGCTCGCCGACGCGATCGAGTGGGGTCGCGCGCAGGGCTTCATCGCCAAGAAGGCCGTGGCGCTCAAGGACTCGGTGAGTGCCGTGAGCGTGGGCATCATCGACGGTGTTCCGCTGCTTGATCTCGCCTACGTCGAAGACGTGCGCGCCGAGACCGACATGAACGTCGTCGTCACGGGCTCGGGCCACTTCGTCGAGGTGCAGGGCACGGCCGAGGGAGCTCCCTTCGACCGCGCCGAGCTCAACGCACTGCTCGATCTTGCCCTCGCGGGCTGTGTCGACCTGGCTGGGCAGCAGCGTGCTGTGCTCGGGGCCTAACCGCGTGCGAGTCGTCGTCGCGACGCACAACGCGCACAAGGTCGCCGAGTTGCAGCGCATCCTCGGGGCCGCCCTGCCCGCGCTCGAACTGTTGCCCTACGACGGACCCGCGCCCGTCGAAGACGGCGGAACCTTCGCCGAGAACGCCCTCATCAAGGCGCGCGCCGCCGCGGCACACACGGGTCTGCCGGCCATCGCCGACGACTCAGGCGTGAGCGTGGATGCTCTCGCCGGAGCCCCCGGCGTCGACAGCGCCCACTACTCGGGTGAGCGCGACGACACGGCCAACCTGCGGCTCGTGCTCACGAACCTCGGCGACGAGTCGAACCGTGCCGCGCAGTTCACGTGCGCGGCGGCTCTCGTTGACCCACTCGAGGCGGATGAGAACGGCGTCGCTTTCGAGCACGTCGAGCTCGGGGTGTG
>CALRWH020000147.1:0-4183 GCA_943371805.1 Pseudomonas synxantha
AGTTGTCAACGAACTCGGGCTCTTCAACTCGCACTGGGCGGCGATCGCCCTGTTCTTGGGCACCGACATCATCTCGATCTACATCTTCGTGCAGTTCATGCAGTCGATCCCCAAGAGCCTCGATGAGGCCGCGATGCTCGATGGCGCGAGCCGATTCACGATCTATTGGCGCATCATTTTGCCGCTGCTGAAGCCCGCGATCGCGACCGTGGTGATCATTCGTGGCATCGCGATTTACAACGAGTTCTACATTCCGTTTCTCTACATGCCCTCGGCGCAGTTGGGCGTGATCTCGACCTCGCTCTTCCGATTCAAGGGCCCGTTCGGCTCGCAGTGGGAGATCATCGGGGCGGGCGCGATGATCGTCATCATCCCGACCCTCATCCTCTTCATCATTTTGCAGCGATACATCTACAACGGCGTGACCGCAGGAGCAACCAAGTGACCCATGTGCCCCCCTTCCGTGTCGACCTGACCGAGGGGTGGCAGCTCAGCGCCCGAGCGGGGCGACTGGTGCCCGAGGCACTGCGAGGGCGCAGCATCCCGGCCACCGTTCCGGGGGTCGTGCACACCGATCTTTTGGCGGCGGGTGAGATCGACGACCCGTACCTCGACGACAACGAGAGCCGGTACGCCTGGATCGGCTCAACCGACTGGAGCTATCGCACGACGTCGGCGCTGCCCGAGGGCGAGCACGATCGCGTCGACCTCGTGATCGGCGGCCTTGACACCGTCGCCGCGGTCTCGCTCGACGGCGAGGTCGTGCTGCGCAGCGCCAATCAGCACCGCTCGTTCCGCGTTGCTGTGCCGCGCTCGGCCACGGGTTCGGTCGACATCGCCGTCGACTTCTCGGCTCCGATTCCGGCGGCCGATGCCGCGAGCCTCGCTCTCGGCTACCGCCCGCACGTCAACCACCACCCCTACAACGCGCTGCGCAAGATGGCGTGCTCGTTCGGCTGGGACTGGGGAATCGACACCTCGACCTCGGGCATCTGGCGCCCGATCGCTCTCGAAGCGTGGTCGGTCGCGCGACTCGATGTCGTGCTGCCGTCGACGCGCGTCGAGGGCGCTGACGGTGTGGCGTCGTTCACCGTCGAGGTCGAGCGCTCGCGCGACGACGACCTCGAGGTCGTCGTGCAGCTTGCCGGCCAGACGGTCGTCGCGCCCGTGCGCGGCACCTCGGCCCACGTCGAGGTGCGGGTTCCGGATGCTGACCTCTGGTGGCCGCGAGGCTACGGGGCGCCCGCGCTCTACCCGACCACGGTCGAGCTGCGCACGGTTGCCGCGGGTGCCTCGCTCGGCACCTGGAGCCGTGAGCTCGGCTTCCGCACGATCGAACTGACCGTGGAACCCGACGAGCACGGCACGCCCTTCACGATCGTCGTCAATGGCCAGCCGATCGCGGTGCGCGGGGCCAACTGGATTCCGGACGACGCGTTTCCTCACCGGGTGACCCGCGAGCGCTACGCCGACCGACTCGAGCAGGCAGAGTTTGCCGGCCTCAACCTCATTCGTGTGTGGGGTGGCGACATCTATGAGAGCGACGACTTCTATGCCGAGACCGATGCGCGGGGCATCCTCGTCTGGCAAGACTTTTTGCTCGCGTGCGCGGCCTACGCCGAAGAAGAGCCGTTGCGGTCAGAGATCGAGGCTGAGGCCCGCGAGGCGGTCACCCGGCTCGCGAGTCACCCGTCGCTCGCGATTCTCAATGGCAACAACGAGAACATCTGGGGCTACGAAGAGTGGAACTGGCAGCACCGGCTTGACGGAGCCACGTGGGGTGCGCACTACTACTACGAGCTGTTTCCGGCGATCGTGAACGAGCTTGCGCCGCACGTGGCCTACACGCCCGGTAGCCCCTACTCGCCCGGAACGATTGCGGGCGGTGATGGCCCCGCGCAAAACGCCGAGAGCCACGGCACCATGCACATTTGGGATCTCTGGAACCAGAAGGACTACCCGCACTACCGCGACTATCGGCCGCGCTTCGTCGCCGAGTTCGGCTGGCAGGCGCCGCCCACGTGGTCGACCCTCGTTGATGCGATTCACGATGACCCGCTCACGCCCGAGTCGCCCGGCATGCTCGTGCACCAAAAGGCGATCGATGGCAACGTCAAGCTCACCGACGGCCTCGTTGCCCACCTGCGGTTGCCGAACGAGATGCGCGCGTGGCACTGGTCCATGCAGCTCAATCAGGCCGTCGCTATTCGTACGGCGATCGAGTGGTACCGCTCGCTGCGCCCGCATTGCATGGGAACGGTGGTGTGGCAGCTCAACGACTGTTGGCCCGTGACCTCGTGGTCGGCCGTCGACGGCAACGGTCGGCCCAAGCCCTTGCTGTACGCCTTGCGCTCAGCGCACGCCGATCGACTCGTCACGGTGCAGCCTGAGGGTGAAGGCCTGCGCGTGGCCCTCGTCAACGACCACGGCACCGCGGCGACGGGCGCGCTTCGCCTCACGCGACGCTCGGTCGACGGCACCGTGCTCGCCGAGTGGTCGGCCGAGTACGAGCTCGCGGCCCATGACTCGCAGTCGGTCGCTGTGCCCGACGAGATCGCGCACACTGCGGCGTCGGTGCACGAATTCGTGGTCGCCGAGTGGGCGGGGGAGCGCGGCCTGTGGTTCTTCGCCGAGTACCGCGATCAGCCGCTCACGCAGCCCGAACTGCAGATCGCGGTGACGGATGCCCCCGCCGACGGTCACGCCCACCGCACTGTCTCGGTCTCGATCTCGAGCGAGGTGCTCGTGCGCGACCTCGTCCTCGAGGTCGACCGTGTGCACCCCGAGGCGCGAGCGCTCGCGGGCCTGGTGACCTTGTTGCCCGGTGAGACCGTGACGATTCCGGTGCGGCTCCCGGCGGGCGTGCCCGCTGACGCGCTTCGCGACACGAGCCTCGTGCGAACCGCGAACGAGCTCGTCGCGGGGGCCTCGGCATGACGTCGCCCGACCTCAGCGCCTTCGCCGAACCCTTCTGCGGCATGACGTGGGGTTGGGTCGGCACGCGGGGAACCTGGAACACCGACGCCGCGCGCCACTCGCTCGACGCCCTCGAGTCGCTCGGCGCCAACTGGATCGTGCTGGCTTACGCGACGCTGCAAGACACTCCGCAGTCCACGCGCGTCGACGCCGATGCCGCGCCGACGCTCACCGACGATGAAGTGCGGTGGGGCATCCGCGAGGCAAAGCGTCGGGGCTGGAAGGTGTGCCTCAAGCCCGTCGTCAACGTCGCTAACGGCACGTGGCGCGGGTTCATCAGTTTCTTTGAGCGGGATGTTCCGGGCGAGCCCACGTGGGCCGAGTGGTTCGCCTCGTATGGCGACTTCATCGTGCGGCACGCGCGCATCGCCGAAGAAGAGGGCGTTGAGCTCTTCTGCGTCGGCTGCGAAATGGTCATGACCGATCACCGTGAAGCCGAGTGGCGAGCGCTCATCGCGCGCGTGCGCGAGGTCTATTCGGGCCCCATCACCTACAACTGCGATAAGTATCAAGAAGATCGCGTGACGTGGTGGGATGCGGTCGACGTCATCTCAGCCTCGGGCTACTACCCGACCGGCGAGTGGCCCGCACAACTCGATCGCGTCGAGGTGGTCGCCCTCGCGCACGGCAAGCCCTTTGTGTTCATCGAGGCGGGGTGCCCGTCTCGCGACACCTCGCCCGCGCGCCCCAACGACTGGACACTCCAGGGCGAGCCCTCGGGCGACGCTCAAGCGCGCTACCTCGGCGAGATGCTGAGCGCGTGCGCGGGTCGCGACTGGGTGACGGGCGTCGCCCTCTGGGATTGGCCCGCCGAGCTCTATTCGCCGGCGGATGCTGCGCTCAACTCCGACTACTGCATGTATGCCAAGCCGGGCGAGCAGGTTGTCCGCGAAGCGTATCGCGCGGCCCTCGCGACCGCGCCGCGCCTGTAGCGACCTAAGACGCCGAGAGCGGCGACTGGGCTGCGAGTGTGCGCTGCGCGAGCGCGAGGGCTCCCAGCACGCCCGAGCGCTCGCCCAGTGCAGGGGCAACGATGTACTCGGCCGAGTCTTGCGTCAGGCCGTGTCCGGCACCGGGCCCACCGATGATGCGATCGAACTGCCAGCGCACCGAGTCGAGAAGACCGGGAGTGTGCATGACGCCACCACCGAGCACCACGCGCTCGGCACCGAGCGTGTAGGTCACGATCGAGATGAGCTGCGCCACG
>CALRWH020000148.1:0-4141 GCA_943371805.1 Pseudomonas synxantha
TGGTAGACCGACTTGACGCCCGCCTGAAATCCCTCGCCCTCGAGCTGCTTTACGACACCCACGCGCACACCGCGCAACGCGTCACCCGACTGCCCGGCACGCGCCGCCGCGGCCATCGACGGCCACGCGTCAGGAATACTCGTGGCGTCACGCACGTCATGCCCGCCGATGACGTCGTGCACGAGCGCAGCATCCAGAACCGACCGCGACACCGGCCCGACCTGGTCGAGCGACGACGCGAGCGCAATCGCGCCATAGCGGCTCACGCCGCCATAGGTGGGCTTGACGCCGACCGACCCGGTGACGGCGGCGGGCTGACGGATGCTCCCGCCGGTGTCACTACCGAGTGCGACGGGCGCCTCAAAGGCCGAGACCGCCGCGGCCGAACCGCCGCCCGAACCGCCGGGAATGCGCGTGAGGTCCCAGGGATTCTTCGTGGGCCCATAGGCCGAGTGCTCGGTGCTCGACCCCATGGCGAACTCGTCCATGTTGGTCTTGCCGAGCGGCACCATGCGGGCCGCACGCAAGCGGGCGACGACCGTGGCGTCGTAGGGCGGAATCCAGCCCTCGAGAATCTTCGAGCCCGACGTCGAGGGCATGTCGAGCGTGCAGAGCACATCTTTGATGGCGATCGGCACACCGGCGAGCGCGGGCAGGGCGATGCCGGCAGCACGGTCGGCGTCGACCTGCGCGGCGGTGTCGAGCGCGGCAGCGTTGATGTGCAAGAACGCGTGCACGTCACCGTCAACGGCGGCGATGCGGTCGAGGTGTGCGCGCGTGACCTCGACGCTCGAGACCTCGCCCGCCGTGAGCAGGTCGGCCAGGTCAGCAGCAGAGGTGCGGGTCAGGTCTGAGCTCGAACCCGCGGCCGAGCCCGTGCGCGACGCGGCGCTCGAACCCGCAGCCGAGCCCGCGCCCGGCGTTGCCGCGGCGCTCACTGCTCTTCTCCCAAGATCGCCGTAACGCGGAACCGACTGCCGTCGTGATCGGGCGCACCCGCGAGGGCCTGCTCGGTCGGCAGGGTGATTCCGGGCTCGTCGGCCCGCAGCCCACCCGTGAGCGGAATCGGGTGACTCGTCGCCGGCACCTCGGGCGTCGCGACCTCTTGCACCTTGGCGACCGAGTCGACAATGGCACTGAGTTCGCCCGTCAGCTGCTCGATCTCGGCCTCGGTCAGCGCGATGCGCGCGAGCGAGGCCAAATGGGCCACCGCCTCGGGGGTGATCTCAGACATACAGCCTCTCCGACGGGGTCGACCCGCGTGGTGTGCACGTGGCATACACGTGGCGTGCGGGGGATGCTCCATTCTACTGAGCGCGCCCAGCAGGCTTGTGCCGCGCGGTGTCGCCGCCACCACCCAACGATCCGACGTCGACACGCGTCTATACGGATGACAGCATCACTGCACAACACAGCAGGAGACAGCACGACACTGCACAGCACAGTGCGACCTCGAAAGAAGGAGCCCCCATGCGCACCCGCCCCGGCATCACACTGGCCATGTTCGGGATGCTCGCCGTGAGCATCCCGCTGCTGAGCGCCTGCGCCGGACTCATGAGCGGCACGAGCGCGCTACAGGGTGAGTGGGTGCTCACAAGCGGCAGCGATACGCAAGGGGCGCTGATCGACTCGGCCCAGCCCGTCACGCTCACGTTCGACGGCGATGCGGTGAGCGGACAAGCACCGTGCAACACCTATAGCGCCTCGGTCGCGAGGGGGCCCGGAGCGGGGTCGACGGGTCCGCTGGAGTTTGGCGGTATCGCGCGCACCGAGATGGCGTGCGCAGAGCAGCAACAGAACGAGCTCGAGGCCCGCTACTTTTCCGCGCTCGAGGCCGCCGACAGCGTGAGTGTGAGCGACGACGGCGAGACGCTCGAACTCACGGGCGACGGGGTCTTTGTGCGCTTCGAGCGCAGCGAAACCCGCGAAGGCTAGACCGGCCGACATTCGCTCTCGCCCAGCAGCGTGCTCGCACTCTCACTTACGCGCAAGACGATGAGCTCACCGTCGACACTCTCGCCCTTCACCTCGACGACGTCTCCGACTTCGGTGCGCGTCACCCGCATTCCGGCGAGTTGCCAGGCCTGCTCGACGCGTTCGGCCGCAGCCCCCACACCCGTGGGCGCGTCACCGACCCGCAACGCCGGGTAGCGCTCACCCGAGACCCACAGCGGGATGACGCAATCGCGCGGCGTCGGATCATCCATGACCGACCAGTCGCCGCCGATGAGCAATTGCGCATCATCGAGCAGAGTCACGAAGCGATCGCGCGCCTGCTGATCGGTGACGGGTGTTGCGGGCTGAACCGAACATCCGATGAGAACCGGCGTCATCACCAGGGCCGTGAGCGCAGCAGAAACGAACACGGATCGGTGGCGACGCATGGGGTCAGGCTAGTCGGGCCGAGTGGGCACAGACTGACCTCACAGCAGAAGCGCAAGCGTGCGCCCCGCGTCGCGTTGTGAACCGTCGGTGACGAGCTCACCCTTATCGATACCGATGAGGGCAAGATTGCGCATCGACTCGGTGCCCGGGCTGAAGTATTCGTTGTGGCCGACGGATGCCGCGAGCACGCGATTGGTGATGACGTCGACGGCCCCCGCGACGCTCATCACGCGAGCTCCAAACTCGGCCGAGCCGGGGTCAGAGCCAAAGAACGAGCTGTTCGGAATCGGATCCCACGCCGCCTCGCCGACGAAGACGTCGCCCCGCACGTTGAGGTCGTTGACGGTGGATGCGGGGGCTCCGGGTGAGCCAATCATGGCGAGAGCATCCACCGTCGTGCTCTCTTCGAGCGCGAGCATGGCGGCCGTCGACCCGTAGGAGTGTGCGAGAAGAGCAATGAACGGCTGATCGGATCCGCGAATCGTCTGCAGGCCGTCGATCGCACTCGCAATCGCATCACGGCCCTCGTAGGCGAGGTCGAGACTGCCCACGTTGAGTAAGTGCGGAGTTTGGTAGCCGATCCACGCGACCGTCGCCACCGTCTCGGCCTCATCGCTCGCGCCAACCTCGGCCAACAGCGACAGCCACGACACTTGCTCGTCGTAGAGGCGAGCCGCGGTGTCGGCCCACTCGACGACATTGCCGCCGACGGTGATGAACATGCCCGGCATGAGGTAACTGACATAGTCAGCGGTCTCGAGGTCACCGAAGGCGATCGCGACCGTGCCCTGATCGTAGGTATCGAGGTGCAACAGGGTGCGTGGCGGGTTGGCCGTGACCGGCCCGAGTGCGTCGGCGACGGCGTAGAGCATCTGCAGCCGATTCTGATTCTGGATCTCGATTGAGCGCCCCACCGAACCCTCGGCGAGTTCGAGCTCGCGAATGGTCGAGCGGAGCACGTGCCGGTTAGCGTCATTGCGCACCGCGACGGGGATGCCGTCGAGGTTTCCGATCACCTCGGGCGCCGCGAGCATGATCGTGCGCTGCGTCGCACTATCGAGCCGTGCCCACCATCCACGCACCTGGGGTGCGCCCGGAAGCGACTCGACGAGGGTGTGCACTCCACCGGGGTGCGACTCGAGAGCCTCGTTGACGAGAGCAGCCGGGTGATCGGCAAGCGCCGCAAGCAACGCGCTACCGCTCAGGGTGCCCAGGGTCGACGTGGATGCTCGCGCATCGAGGGCCAATGGCGAAGTGGATGCTCGCGCATCGAGAGCCGACGGCGACGCGGATGCTCCCGCATCGAGGGCCGACGACGTCGTGGATGCTCCCGCATCGAGGGCCGACGGCGACGCGGGATCGACTACTTGGGGCAGGTCGATCTCGCGAACATGCACCGACGCCACACCGACGGTCGGGGGGTTCGTCACGGAGTTTTCGAGCACGACGTATGGCCCCGTCACCGTCGCGACAGTTAACGAGGCGATCAGTACTGCTGTCGCGTCGAACAGCACGCAGATTCCCCTTTGGCGCGGATCAGTCCGGGCTTCCCCCGAGGTCGGCCTGACCAGCGCTTTCTCATCTTAAGTGATGAAGCAGCCTCAGAGAGGGGGTGTACCGATCATTCTGCCAACTGTCAGCGAGTCGTTACATTCGGCCGGGTTGGGGTGCGGGCCGGGCGTGGGCTGGCCGGGCGTGGGCTGTGCTGGGCTGGGCTGGGCCGGGCGTGGGCTGGCCGGGCGTGGGCTGGGCTGGG
>CALRWH020000149.1:0-3989 GCA_943371805.1 Pseudomonas synxantha
CGGCATCACGGGGCACGTCTACGTTGACGAGGCCTCGCTGCTCGCGGCGATCGAGGCCTTCGCCGAGAAGGCGCTCGCGGCCTAAGCCCAGCACTCCCCCGCTCTACAGTGGGGCATGAGCACAACAGAATCGACGACCGGCCTGCTGCACCTCGGCGTTCTCGCCACCTCACGCAAGCCCGATGAGCGCCGGCTACCGATTCACCCGTCTCACCTCGAGCGCATCGATGCCGATGTGCGCGCGAACATGACGCTCGAACGCGGCTATGGGCTGCGATTCGGCATCGCGGATGCGGAGCTCGAGCCCCTCGTCGGCCCCCTGGTCGACCGCGCCGAGGTCATCGCCCGTGCCGACGTCGTGCTGCTGCCCAAGCCGCAAGCCGCCGACCTCGAGGACTTGCGTGAGGGCCAAACCCTCTGGGGCTGGCCGCACTGCGTGCAAGACCGTGCCATCACTCAGCTCGCGATCGACAAGAGCCTCACGCTCATCGCGTGGGAAGCCATGAACCACTGGCGCGCCGACGGCAGTTTTGAGCTGCACGTGTTTCATAAGAACAACGAGCTGGCTGGCTATTGCTCCGTGATTCAGGGCCTCGAGCTGTGCGGCTCAACGGGTGACTATGGCCGGCGACTGACCGCGGTCGTGATTGGGTTCGGGGCAACGGCGCGCGGTGCGGTGACGGCGCTCAATGCGCACGGCATCCACGATGTGCGCGTGCTCACGAACCGCGACATTGCGGCGGTCGGCTCCCCGATTCCCTCGGTCGACATCGTGCAGTTTGAGCACGACCCCGAGTCACCGTTCGCGAGCACCGTGAACACGCCCGATGGGCGCGTGCCGCTTCCCGTGTATCTCGCGCAGAACGACATCGTCGTCAACTGCACACTGCAAGACCCCAACGACCCGTTGACGTATCTGACGCTCGACGACCTCGACGCGTTTCGCCCGGGCAGCCTCATCATCGACGTCTCGGTCGACGAGGGCATGGGCTTCAGTTGGGCGCGTGCCACGTCATTCGCCGAGCCCATGATCACGGTCGGCGCCTCAACGAACTACTACGCCGTCGACCACAGCCCCTCGCTGCTGTGGAACTCGACGACGTGGGAGATCAGCGAAGCGCTCATGCCGTTTCTGCGCACCGTCATGGAAGGGCCTGCGTCATGGGCAGGGTCAGACACCATTCGCCGCGCGATTGAGATTGAGGATGGCCGCGTACGCAACGAGGCGATTCTGCGGTTTCAGGGGCGGTCGGGCGAGTACCCGTTTGCGGTCAACTCAGGCGAGTAGGCGCGGCAGTACTCCGTACAGGAAGCTCACCACTCCCATGAGCAACACTCCCCCGCCGACGATCCGGAACTGTGTCGGCGTCGAGTTCTGTGATGCCTTGATGGACGAACGAGTTGATGCGGATTCCAACAGCTTCCGGTTGGCGTCTGCGACCCGCGACGCGAAGACCAGCACCAGGGTTCCGATCACCAGCATGGCCACCGTTACGAGCACAATCAGCGGGTTTAGCTGGTCCATGATTCTTCATCCTCCGAGTCGGGAGATACGTCAGTGACCAGCCGGCGCGCGATCTCCGGGATCCGGATCGTGACCGCGGCCCAGAACAGGTCGTCGTTCATGCCGACGTAGCCGGCGTGGGCGGCGATGTTTCGCGTCGCCTTGATCGCGGTGATCTCGTCGGCCGTCAGTCGATCGGAAAGCTCCCCGAACTCGGGGCGCTCAAGCAAAGCGGCGAGCCGAATGACCACCATGCTCGCCACGTCGTAGTGCGGCGTTCCTTCCGCGAACGATGGGCGGCCTGCCGCAACGACCGACTCACACCGGTTCAGGATGCGCTGCAGCTCGTCGCGGATGTTGCGCGAGTCTGCCTGCCTGCGGCCATCAGATTCGCTCCGCGGCCGGGGCTCGAAGCGACCAGCATCACCGGAGTCAGTCACAGGGCGACAGCCTCACGCATCGCCTCACGAACCTGCGGCGAGTCGATACTGTCGGTGACCACGTCGATGGGAAACCCCGTCAGGGCACGAACCTCTTCGGCAAAGAGTGCAAGGTCGAACAGGTCATGCCCGCTCGTCGTGGACACGATGAGGTCGATATCGCTGTCGAAGTGGTCTTCGCCCCGCACCGTCGAACCGAAGACACGCACGCGCTCGATGTTTCGCTGAGCGGCGAGAGCCGTGATCTGATCGGCGAATTCTGCGAGAGGCAACGAAGGGCGGTAATCGGCCGCGCGCAGAACACGTTCAAGCATGTCGTCGGATGCCGTGCGCGTACCGCTTTCCATCTGAGCAAGGCTGGGCTGACTCACCCCGGCCCGACGTGCGAGCTCGCTCTGCGTCAACCCAGCATCGAGTCGAGCACGGCGAATGAGTTCACCGGGCTGCGCCGTCGAAAAACGCCCCATGCCGTGAATATATCACCGTGCTATTGACGGGAGGCAGGCGATTCTTCAGCGGTGCGCCGTCGTCGCGCGGTCGCGGCCGAGCAAGTCGCGGTGAGTTGAGACCGCGGCGAAGCCGCCCGCGCGCACGAGTGCGGCAATGGCTTCGGCCTGCAGCTCGCCGTGCTCGATCACGAGGGTGCCGCCGGGTCGCAGCAAGCGGTGCGCGGTGGCGATGAGCGCGCGCACGGCGTCCAGCCCGTCGGCACCCGAGTAGAGCGCGTGTTCGGGGTCGAAGAGGCGCACCTCGGGGTCGCGCGGAACCGCACCCACGGGGATGTAGGGCGGGTTGGAGGCGACGACGTCGACGGTTCCGTTGAGCTCAGGGAGAGCATCCGCCAGATCAGCGAAAACGAGCCGAACGCGATCGTCGCCGTAGCGGCGCACGTTGCGGGTGGTCCAGACGAAGGCGGGGGCTGAGTTTTCGACCGCGACGACGTGCGCGTGCGGCACCTCGACTGCCATCGCGAGGGCGATCGCGCCACTGCCGCTTCCGAGGTCGACGGCAAGCGGGCTCGGGCTGGGCACGGCGGCAAGCGCGTCGATGGCGAACTGCACGACGAGCTCGGTCTCGGGCCGCGGTACGAAGACGCCGGGGCCGACCGCGAGCTCGAGCGTGCGGAACGGTGCCACCCCGGTGATGTGCTGCACGGGTTCGCGTGTGGCGCGACGCTCGACGTACTCGGTGATCGTCATGACCTGCTCGGCGTCGACGGGGGCGCCAATGAGAGCCTTGGCCTGCACTTGTCCGCGGCTCATGCCAAGCACGTGCCCAATGAGCAGGTCGGCGTCGGCCTCGGGCGTGGGCACGCCAGCCTCGCCGAGCACCGTAATGGCATGCTCGCGCAACACCGCGAGGTCGGGCTTGCTCACGAACGCAGCGCTAGACGTCGGTGTCGCCGAGAGCCGCGAGCCGCGCCTCTTCGTCGAACGAAATGCACGACTCGACCACGGGCGCGAGCGCTCCGTTCATGACGGCGTCAAGGTTGTAGGCCTTGTAGCCCGTGCGGTGGTCGGCGATGCGGTTCTCGGGGAAGTTGTAGGTGCGGATTCGCTCCGAGCGGTCCATGCCACGAATCTGGCTCTTGCGAGCATCGCTCGCCACGGCGTCGCGCTCTTCTTGCTGGCGCGCGAGAATCCGCGCGCGCAGCACGCGCATCGCCGCCTCGCGGTTTTGCAGCTGGCTCTTCTCGTTTTGCATCGCGACGACGATGCCCGTCGGCAAGTGGGTGATGCGCACGGCCGAGTCGGTCGTGTTGACCGACTGACCGCCGGGGCCCGACGAGCGGTAGACGTCGATCTTGAGGTCGTTCTGGTTGATGTCGACCTCTTCGGGCTCGTCAACCTCAGGAAAGACAAGAACGCCCGTCGTGGACGTGTGGATGCGCCCCTGCGACTCCGTCGCCGGCACGCGCTGCACGCGGTGCACGCCGCCCTCGTACTTGAGGCTGGCCCACACGCCCTGAGCGGGATCACTCGAACTGCCCTTGATGGCAACCTGCACGTCTTTGTACCCGCCCATGTCGCTGCGGGTGGCGTCGA
>CALRWH020000150.1:0-3975 GCA_943371805.1 Pseudomonas synxantha
GCCGGCCCCCACGTGTTTCCACTGTCGGTGCTCGTCGCAGCGAACAGCGTCGGATCGTCCCAGAAGACAACGAGCGACCCGGGAGAGGGAGACACGACCATCGTGTAATACGAATTGATCGATCCACCCGGCGCAAGAGCAATGGTCACCGCATCAGCCCACGTCACGCCGCCGTCATTGCTACGCCGACTGTTAATGGTCTGTCCTGTCGCGAAGGAGAACTCTTGGAAGACCACGACGATGACACCCAGGCTCACAGACGCGAGGGTCGCCGACCCGTACGAGTTCAGATCCTGCGTGATGTTCTCGCTCGAACTCCACGTCGCGCCGCCGTCAATCGTCGAACTCGCACGCTTATCAAAGTACTTCTCCGACCAGACCACCGTGAAGCCGAGGGCGCTCGCAGACCCGATTGCCGGTTCGTCGACGTCAGTGCTGACGGTCGGCAGAGGGGTCGGAGCGGTCCACGTGCTGCCACCGTCGGCACTGATCACGACGTGGATGGTGCGCTTGAAGAGTGTGTCCTCCTCGACCCACGCCACGGCCAAGAGTCCGGTCGAGGTGATGCCGATGGTGGCGCGGAAGGCTGCCTCACCGCCGCTGCCGAGTGCGACGGGGGTCTCCCACGTCGCGCCCCCATCGGTGCTTGACACCGCAGTGATCCCGACCGTGAAGCTCTCGACGACGGTCGTGATGGTGCCATCAGGCGCGGTGACCGTTCCGACCGTGTCACCCTGATCGGCGGTGATCGCGACGGGCGTCGACCACGTCGCCGACGCGGCGAGTGCCGGACCAGCACCGAGGCCCACGAGGGTGACAATCGCGGTCGCCGCGAAGGCCGACACGAGTCGGCGACGGCTGCGAACGGAGGCAAAGGCCATGAGACGTCCTTACGGTGATGACGAAGAACGCACTTCGCGCCTGCTGGAGAGTAGGCGAATCACTTTCAGAACACGAACAATTGCGCGCGGCCAGTGACGAAAACCGCACATCGCCACTCAGCTGTCGGCAGCCGCCAACTGCCCGCAGGCTCCATCGATCTCTTTGCCGCGCGTGTCGCGCAGCGTCGTGGGGATGCCCGAGTCTTCGAGCCGACGCACAAACTCGCGCATGACCGCGGGCTCAGAGCTCGTCCAGATCGAGCCGGGCGTCGGATTCAGCGGGATCGGGTTGACGTGCACCCAGCCGCGCCCGCGCTCGTTGAGCTTCTGCGCCAGAAGGTCAGCACGCCAAGCGTGATCGTTCATGTCTTTGATGAGCGCGTACTCGATCGACACTCGGCGGCCGGTCGCGTCGAAGTAGGCGCGCGCCGCGTCCAGCGCCTCATCGACCTTCCAGCGAGAGTTGACGGGAATCAGTTCGTCGCGCAACTGGTCGTCAGGCGCGTGGAGGCTGAGCGCGAACGTCACCGGAATCTTCTCGTCGGCGAGTTTCAGGATGGCCGGCACGAGCCCCACCGTCGAGACCGTGATGTGCCGAGCACTCATGCCGAGGCCGTTCGGCTGGGGCTCGACCATCGTGCGCACCGCATCCATCACGCGGTTGTAATTGGCGAGGGGCTCGCCCATGCCCATGAAGACGATGTTGCTGACGCGCTCGGGAGTGGTTTCGCCTCGCTTCTTGCCGCCGAGCTCGCCCGCGGCGATCGCCGCATTGGCTTGCACAACCTGGTCGATGATCTCGGCCGTCGACATGTTGCGCGTGAGCCCCGCTTGGCCGGTGGCGCAAAACGGGCAGTTCATGCCACAGCCGGCCTGCGAGCTCACGCACAACGTGATCCGGCCCGGGTAGCGCATGAGCACGCTCTCGACGAGAGCGCCGTCGTGCAGCCTCCAGAGAAACTTGATGGTGTCGCCGTTATCGGTGCGCAAGCGACGCACCTCAGTGAGCAGCGGCGGCAGCAGCCCCGCGCCGAGCTCGTCGCGCACGGCGGCCGGCAAATCGGTCATCGCCGCGGGGTCGCTCGTGTAGTGCGTGAAGTAGTGCGTGCTGAGTTGCTTGGCACGAAAGCCGGGCAAGCCGAGTTCGGTGACCTTCTCGACGCGCTGCGCTGGCGTGAGGTCGGCGAGATGCACGGGCGGCTTACCGCGCTTGGGCTCGGCGAATTGCAGCACCGGGCGGCCGTCGGGCCCCATCTTTTGCTGCCAGCCCTCGGTGGTGGGACGAACTTGCGGGCGGGCATCCGTCGTCGATCGCGGCGTCGCCGAAGCCCCGTTATTGCGGATGCCGCGCTCGCCTGCCATGCCTTTAGGGTACGCGGTTGCCAGAGTTCCCTTTGGCGGCGGCGAGCGCCATAGTGTTCGGTAGGCCAATCACACCCCAAGGAGACACCCGTGCCCACCTACATGCTCATCATGCGCGCGACCGACGAAGGCTTGGCCGCGAGCCTCTCGGGCGACTTCGAGGCGATCATCAATGCCATGGGTGCCTTCAACGAAGCGATGATCGACGCCGGCGTCATGGTGGGCGGAGACGGACTGAGTGACCCGAGTGAGGGTTTCGTCGTTGACTTCTCGACCCCAGACCTCGCCGTGACCGACGGCGCGTACGGCCCGACCGAGGCACTCTTCAACGGCTACTGGACGATCCGCGTTGCCGATCGCGACGAGGCCATCGCCTGGGCGCGCCGATGCCCCATGGGCCCCGGCCAGAAACTCGAGGTGCGCCGCGTGACCGACGAGAGCGACTTCGCTGACTTTGCTGACAACGAGTACATCCAGAAAGAGGCGGGCTGGCGCGAGCAGCTCGACAACAAGCCTGCCGAGTAACCACGATGGATCGAATCACCCCCGGCATTATTGCCATCGTTATCGGCGCGATCGTCGCGGTACTCCTTTTCGTGCCATTCGTCGCCGCGAGCTATCGGCTGCGCGGCGGCATGACGCTCGGGCGCACAATCGGCTGGGCGGCCTTGCTCGTGTCGTTCTTGGCGATCTGGACGTACACGATCCTGCCGGCACCCGCGATCACCGACGACTACCGGTGCTCGACCCCCAACCTCGATCTGCTCACCGACATTCGCGACATTCTGCTCATTCAGCAGTCAGGAACGAGTCTCATCGCCAACGCGGCCCTGCAGGTCGTCGTGCTCAACATCATCTTCTTCATGCCGCTGGGCTTTCTCGTGCGCTACCTGTTCGGCTGGGGCGTTGCGCGTGCCGCGCTGAGCGGGCTCGTCGTGTCGCTCGCGGTCGAGACCACCCAGCTCACGGGAATCTGGGGGCTCTACCCCTGTTCGTACCGGCTCTTCTCGGTGACCGACCTCACCCACAACACGCTCGGCGCCGTCATTGGCTCACTCATCGCCCTCGCTCTGCTGCGTCGCCGACAGGCTCTCGCACCCTCGGTCGCCGAGCCCCGACCCGTCACGATCGGGCGCCGTTTGCTCGGGATGCTCAGCGACGTGCTGGTCTTCAGCCTCGTGTCGCTCATTGCGGGCCTCGTGGTGTCGCTGCTGCGCCTGCTCGTCATCGCTCCCGGCTCGCCGACCGTGACCGACCCGCTCGAGACCGCAATCGGTATCGCGATCGGCCTTGCCGTCTATCTCGTGCCCGTGCTCGTGACCGGCACAACGATCGGCGAATCCGCGGTGCTGTTGCGGGCGACCGGGGGGTGGAGGCCCACGGTGCTCGCGCGGCTCGTGCGGGCCGCGCTCGGGCTTGGCGGGGTCATCGTGCTGAGCGAGGTGATTCCCGTCGTCGGCGACGTGCTCTCTCTCGCGCTCGTGGTGGCGATCATCGTGACTCTCGTGATCGACCGGGAGCGCCAGGGACTCGCCGCGCGCGCAGCAGGGCAGCGCGTCGTTGACGCGCGCGAATCCGTCGACCGCTAGATGTACCCGGTCATGACGTTGGTGACACGCGGCTGATCGGTGGCAGGCCTCCGCAAGCGGTGTGAGCTCGAGCGTAGTTGTAGTGCTCCAGCCACGGAGCCAGGGCGTCATGACGGGCCTGGTTGGTCAGGAATGGATGCCGG
>CALRWH020000151.1:0-3928 GCA_943371805.1 Pseudomonas synxantha
ATGGTGGATGCTCGACGCGCGAGGCTCGACGCGGCCAGGCCCGAGTCGCTCTGGCTCCACACCCACTCGCGCAGCAGTTCGAGATCGATCAGGGCCGGGTCAGGCTCAGCGCCGCGCTGCTCGACGAATGCGGCGAACGTCTCGAGGTCGCCTGCATAGGCCCGCACGGTGTGCGCGCTCGCCCCGCGCTCGAGCTCAACGGCACGCAGATACTGCGCCATCGCGTCGCGCAGCGGGGTGGTTGGCTCGAGCACTCCCCCAGCATGCGCCCTCATGCCTGTGCCCGCCACGGCGACAAGCCGGGCGGGCACAGGGTCGAGATCAGGATGCTCGCGTCAGACGAGCGATCCGTAGTGCGGCTCTAGACAGCGGCCGCCGGTTCTTTCGAGGCCGCGGGGGCCTCGTCGGGCATCCGTTCGGCCTGACCGTTGGCCCCACGCGCCGCCGCCTCAGCGTCGGTGAGCTCGGGGCGGCGCGGCCACCAGAAGCGGTCTTTCGCCGTGAAGGCCATGGCCGGCACGATGACGGTGCGCACGAGCAAGGTGTCGATGAGAACACCGATGCAGACGATGACGCCGATCTGCGTGAGCGTGATGAGCGGCAGCACACCGAGCACCGCGAACACCGCGGCGAGCAAGATACCGGCGCTCGTGATCACGCCACCCGTGGCGGCGAGAGCACGAATCATGCCCTCGGTCGTGCCGAGCGTCGCGACCTCTTCTTTTGCCCGCGTCACGAGGAAGATCGAGTAATCGACACCCAGCGCAACGAGGAACAAGAAGCTGAACAGCAAGACGGTCGTGTCGACGCCCGGGAATCCGAACACCGTCGCGAACAAAATCGACCCGATGCCCACGGCGCTGAAGTAGCTCGCCACAACAGCGATGAGCAACAGCACGGGAGCCAGCAGTGCCCGCAGCAACACGATGAGCACGAGCAGCACAAGGATGAGAATCAGCGGAATCACGAGGTTCTGATCGCGCTGTTGCGCGTCGCGCAAGTCGAGACCTTCGGCGTCAATACCCCCGACGAGCCCCGTTCCGTCGCCCAAGTCGTCGAGAGCAAGGCGCAAACCGGCCACGATCTCGAACGCACGCTGGCTTTCAGGGTCGGCATCGAGCACGACGTCGACCTGAGCGATGTCGTCGTTCGACGGCCCGGGTCGTGCTTCGACCACGCCATCGACGTCGAGCACTCCCTCGAGAACCTCATCGAGATCACCGACGGGAATAATGACGGCCGCGGGCGCCGTAGCACCGGCCGAGAAGGCCTCGGCGATGCGCTCTTGGCCGAGCACGGCTTCGGGCTTGACGATGAAGCGGTCGTTTTGCGAGAGCCCGACGTTGAGCGTCGTCATGCCTGACGCGAGAACGCCGAGAACAGCGAAGCCCGCAATCGCCACGACGATGGGTCGCTTGCTCACGGCACGACCGAGCTTGCCCCACGGGCTGCGCGAGATCACGTCGGGCGAGCCGTAGCGCGGAACGAGCGGCCAGAAGAGCCAGCGGCCAAACACCACGAGCGCGGCGGGCAGCACGATGAGCGCGTACGCCATCGCGACGACGATACCCACGGCACCAGCGAGGCCCAGCGATCGGTTGCCCGAGAGTTCACCAAACAGCAGGGTGGCCAGGGCCAGCGCCACGGTCGATCCACTCGCGATGATCGCGGGGCCCGCGCCGCGCAGCGCGATCGCCATTGCCTCGCGGCGATCTTGGTGCAAGCGCAACTCGTCGCGGTAGCGCGCGATGAGCAGCAACGCGTAGTTGGTACCGGCACCGAAGACGAGCACCGAAAGGATGCCCGTGACCGAGCCGTCGAGCGTGATGCCCGCGGCATCCGCCACGAGGCGCGCCACGATACCGGCGATGAAGTCGGCGACACCGACGACGGCGAGCGGCACGATCCAGAGCACGGGGCTGCGGTAGGTGATGATGAGCAACAGAGCGACCACGAGAGCGGTCACGCCCAGCAGAACGAAGTTGGCGCCCTCAAACACGGCAGAGATGTCGACCAAGAAGCCTTCGGCACCCGTGAACCACACCTGAATGCCGTCGGGCAAACCGTCGGCGGCAATCGTGCGAATCTCATCGGCGCGCTCAGATTGCACTGAGACGCTGTCTTCGATCGCGAGCGGAAGCACCACGAGGGCCGTCGTGCCATCGTCAGAGATCGTGGGGGGCGGCACAAAGCCGTCGAGCGAAATGTCGGCCAGCTCGACCGTGCGCTCAGTGATGGCGGCGATGTCGTCGTCGCTCAGTTCACCGCTCTCGCGCCCGAAGACGAGCAGACCACTCGTGGCGTCGTCGTCGGCAAACTGCTCTTGCAGGGCCGCGGCCTGGACGGACTCGGCCGACTCAGGCAAGCCCACGGGGGGTGCCGAGTCTGCCGACTGATAACCAGCGGCAACGAAGAGCGCGGCCGTCGCGGCAATGCCGACGACGAGCACGATCCACGATGTCTTCGCTGCGGTGATGAAGCGCGAGATCGCGATCACAAGAACTCCTGAAAAGGGTGGGATGACAGTGGTCGAGGTGCGGTGTCCATAGTATCTCGATTATCGAGATACATGACTCTCGAAGAAACTAGCGGTAGGCTGGCGTCGTGAACGACTCCCATCAGCAGACTCCCAGCTTCGGCGATTCCCACGCCGCCACGCTGCTGCTGCGCGAGTTTCTCGACGTCACGAACGACTTTGAGCGTTCGCTCGGCGACGAGCTCTCGGTCAACCCCACCGACCTCTCGGCCATGGAGCACCTCATTGCCACCGGTCCGCTGAGTCCTACGGCGTTGGCTGAGCGACTCGGGCTGTCGTCGGGCGCCGTGACGACGGTCATTGACCGCCTCGAGTCACTCGGTCATGTGCACCGCACGCCGAATCCGGGCGATCGACGCGGCACGCTCGTCGTGCCCGAGCCCGCATCCGTCGGCCGCGCGATGGGCCGCATTGTTCCCATGGTGACCGAAGTTGACCGGGCTATTCACGCCTTCGATGATGCCGAACAGGCCATCATCACGCGGTACCTCGAGAGCGTCGTCGCTACCTATCGCACGCACACGACGGTTGAGCCGCGGGCACGATCATGGCGGGCGGATGCTCAAGCCGACGTACCCGACGGCCACACTTCTGCCGCCGACGTCGACGGCTCGCCGCGCACGTAGTCGCGCCGCGTCCCTGTGCCCGCCGCACCCCGAAGGCGCGGCCCACCCGGTGCCCGACGCACCCCGATGCCGCGCCAACTCCCGGTGCCCGCCGCACCCCGACGCCGCCCGGCGAGAGACCTCGCGGTCGCTACACGTCGCTCGCGGCCGCCTCGTTGAGGTTGAGGTGCGAGGTCTTGCTCGATAGCTGTTCGAGCCGCACATCCGCAGGCATCTGGTCGATCATGGGCCGGTACTCCGACGAGAAGCCGGTCACCTCCGGAAAGCCGTCGAGCGGGATGGTCGACGTCACGATCTGGTTGTCGTACACGTGCACAAAGTCAAACGACTGCCCGCCGTCGACACCGCTGAGCAGTCGTGCGGCGTCGGCGCCCAGGTCGAGCGTGTAGCACGTGGCGGCGGCGACCGACACGGGAATGCCGGCGAACAGGCTGTGCGTCGAGTAGTGCAAGTGGCCGCCGAGGATCA
Source organism: Pseudomonas synxantha (assembly GCA_943371805.1). Lineage (GTDB taxonomy): Bacteria > Actinomycetota > Actinomycetes > Actinomycetales > Microbacteriaceae > Microcella. Next base: position 3,631 of record CALRWH020000151.1, read on the forward strand.
TGCGCACGTCGGTGCCCGCGAGCACCTCGGCGAGCGCCGGCTGATCGTGCAGCTCGAGCACGGCCATGACCTCGAGCGGCGTCGGCACGGGTGGGTGATGCACGGCGAGCACACTGCCGTGTGCAGCGGGTTGGGCGAGCACGCCGGCAAGCCACTCGAGCTGGGCCTTCGTGATCTCGCCGTGGTGATAGCCCGGCACGGTGGTGTCGAGTGAGATGACGCGTAGCCCGCGAATGTCGTGCACGCGGTCTTGAGGGGCATCCGTTTCGGGCTCATCAAACAGCAGCGAGGCATAGGG
>CALRWH020000152.1:0-3917 GCA_943371805.1 Pseudomonas synxantha
TCGCGGGGCTGTACCTGCAGCGCGAGTAGCGCGGCGGGTTCCGCAGGGCGCGCCGTCAGGGCGCGTCGTCAGTGCACGTCGCCAGCGCACGTCGCGCTCGGTGGATCAGCGGCGTCGGTGCGGCCGCTCAGTAGAGCAGCGTCGTGAGCGCGCGGCGCGCGGCGACCGTGCGCGGGTCGTCGGTGCCGACGATCTCGAAGTAGTCGAGCAAGCGTGTGCGAATCGCGGCCTTACCCTCGGCATCCTGACCCGAGAAGACGCGCAACAAGCGGGCGAACGCGTCGTCGACGTGACCACCGCTGAGGTCGAGGTCGGCGACCGCGAGTTGAGCATCCCGATCATCGGGGGCGGCAGCGGCGGCAGCGCGCACGTCGGCGGCCACGAGCCCGTCGAGCCGCTGCAACAACGACACTTGAGCGAGCCCCGCCACCGCGAGCTGGTCGCGCGGGTTCTGCGCGATCGCTGTGCGGTAGGCGGATGCTGCGGTCGCGTAATCACCGTCGCTAATGGCGTCGTACGCGTCTTGGTGCAGCGGCGGCAAGGGCGGCTCGACAACGTCTGCCTCGACCGGCTCACCCTCGCCAGCCGGGATCACCCCGACGATGCCGTTCTGCCCAGCCAACTCGAGCACCTGGTCGAGAACCTGGCGCACGTCGGCGTCGCTCGGTATGCCCACGAAGAGCGGCAACGGCCGACCGCCGACGAGAGCGACGACAGCGGGCACCTGCTGAATCTGGAACGCCTGGGCGATTTGCGGGCTGCCGTTGCCGTCGATCGTCGCGAGGGCAAGACGACCGCCATACGAGGCGACAATGGCGCCGAGCACCGGGGCAATGCCGTCAGCGTAGAACTCGACGATGACGGGCACGGTGCGCGACAGCTCAACGATGTCACCGAAGCTCGCTTCGTCAACATCGCGCACGATCGCGCTCGACACCGTGGCGCCGTCGCTTCGCGGTGCCGGTGCCGGCGTCTGGGCCGCGCGAACAAGCCCCGACAGATCAACGGCTCCGCGCAGCGCCGCGCCCGAGAGGGTGGGGTCAGCCATTAGATCTCCCTCGCCGCGATGAGTCCTTGCGTGTATCCCAGCAGCACGACCGGCGCCTCGCTACCGACGGGAGGCACCGAGAAGAGCATCTGCAGTCCGTACGTCGCTTCAATGCCTGTCGTGCTCTGTGCGCGACCGACGAGCGCCGCCACCGCGGCGGGCGCGTTGATCGCCGCACCGGCTTCTGTGGGCGTCACGCGCTCTGTCTCGGTGAGCGAGAGCATCACGAGCGCGCCACCGTCATTGGTGACGAACGAGAAGATCTCGTGCGTGCCCACGGCGTTCGTGAACTCGATGGCCGCTGTCGACGGCAAAGCCGCTCGGCGCGCAGCCTTGGCGGCTGCGCCGATCTGCTCAATGAGGGGGTCTCCCTCGACCTGGAAGCGCGCGAACGATTCACTCTCTTCGCCCCGCAGAAGAACGTCGGCGTATCCGAGAGCGACATCGTCGGGCGACAACGACAAGAGCGGAGTCGTACTGGGCAAGAGCGGTGCTCCCAGCTCGGCCGGGGCAACCTCCGGCTGTTCGGCGTCTTCGGGGAGCGTCACGGTGATGGCGTAGTGCACCTTGTATTGACTACGCGGGTCGTCTTGCACGAGCAAAACAGCCAGAGGAGGAGTGCGCACCTCTTCGCCCGCGTCGTTTTCGGTTGCCGGTGCTTGCACGATCGCGAACACGCGCCGCGGCCACACGTCGCCTTCTTCCGGCAACCGCTCGGGCAGGGTGAGCAGAACATCTCCGGTCGGAAACACGGGCGCGACGGTGAAGTCAGAAACTTTGCCCTTGATCGTGTAGCTCGACCGGCGCAACTCAAGGGCAGCGCCAGCGAGGCGCGTTTCGGCCAAAGTAGCGTCACGGTCAGCATCGGCCTGCTCGAGAGTGGCTCCCACCCGCGCAACGATGCGTTCGAGTTGGTTCTCGGTCACGGCGACCTCGGGGGTCTCGGCAACGTCGGTCACCTCGGGGGTTGGCGTGGCGAGGGACGTCGATCCCCCGCCCGTGCACGCGGTGAGCACGACGGCGCCGAACGCGAGAACGGGAAGCAGCGCGACGCGCTGCGCTGCGCGTCGACCCTTTGGCCGACCGGGACGCATGCGGGTGGATGCGGGGCGATACCGCGAAGGCCGCGGCACCTTGGGCATCTTGGGCGTCTTGCGGCGGGGCCCGCGCTGACGGCGCATGTGTAAGAGAGCCCACAGCAAGAAGAGCAGGCCAACGACAAGGGCTCCGACACCGCCGAGAATCAGCACGGTCGAAAACGGGGTGCTGTTGTCGAGCGGCCAGGTGATGGAGAGCGCTTGCGGCGCCGGGAGGGTGCCATCAGACACCACCAGCATCGAGACCTCGTCGGGCACGTTGACCGTGAGGCCGAGCTCACCCTCACCTTCAAGGTCGCCGAACCACAGGTCGCTCCCCGCTGGGTTCGGAACGACCATTTCTGAGCCCGCGATTCGCTCGCTGACGAGCGAAGCCGTCTCGGCATCGAACGTCACGAAGTTGTAAGTCGCCGAGCCAACCCACGCGAGCACGTCGCTTGTTCGGCCATAGGCCGCCACGATCGCGTCCGTTTCCGTCGCCGCCTCGGGGTCGGCAGTCGGGGCCGGAGTCTCGCCCACGACAGGGGTGTCTGACGACTCCGGTTCGTCAACCGGGGGCGCGACGACGCCCCCGATGATCTCGAGGGTCTGGCGGCCGTCGTACGCATTGAGGGCGGTGCCGTCGATCACGGTCACCGTGGCGGTGGAGTCGAGTTGCAGTTCGGCGGTCACGCGGTCGGGCGGAGCCCACACCGTGCGCTGGGCAACACCTAAACCGACGCCAACAACGGCGACGACGAAGAACACGATCGCTGCGACAAATCGCACGGGTCTACTCCTCTCGTGCTGGCGCGTCGCGACCAAGAATGATCGCGGCCCAAGAACGTTTGACGGTGACAACCAACCTTCGATGCGGTTCGCATCGATCCACCTGCGCTCGACATCGGGCGAGTTCCGTCTTCGGAAGACGGGCGTCCAGCAGAACAAAGACATTCCAGAATAGCCGACTCTCGCGCGTTGGCCGATTCGGCCGACCACCCTGGGTGCCCACGAAGGGGGGTGACGCGCCGTCAAGGGCCAGCCGACGACTACACTCGAACCCGTTCACCCCACCCAATACCGGGAGACGGCACGTGGCAGACACTGAGTACGACTTCGGCAACGAAATGCGCGGCTACAAGCGCGAAGAGGTCGATCGCGCCCTGCAAGAGATTCGGCGCGAGCTCATTAAGGCGAACACCGATCGCGCCGAGAGCGCGAAAGAAGTTGGTCGGCTGCAAGCGGTCATCGACGACTTGCAGGCCGAACTCGACGAGGTTGGTCGCCCGACGTACGCCGGTCTCGGTTCGAAGCTTGAGCAGACACTGCGTGTGGCCGAAGAGCAGTCGACGCGCCTCATCAGCCAAGCGGATATCGATGCTGAGAAGCTGCGGGCTGCCGCCCAGACCGAAGCTCAACGTTTGCAGTCCGAGACCGCCGAACGCACCGAGCGCATGGTCGCCGACGCTGCCGCGCGATCGAACCAACTGACGGATGCCGCAAGCCGTCAGGCAGAAGAGACCATTGCGCGGGCTCGCGCCGACGCCGACGCCCTCGTGCAAGAAGCCGTGCGTGAGGCCGCCGCCATTCGCGGTGCTGTCGCGACCGAGGCCGCCGAGGCTCGCGCAACGGCCAAGCGTGAGGCCGCCGCGTTGCGGGCCGAGACCGAGCGCGAGTTGGCCGAGCTTCGCGTCGTCGCCGACCGCGAAGTGGCCGAAGCCCGCGAAGCCGCCGGAGCCCTTGCGCGCGACACCGAGCAGGCTCGCACCACGTTTGAGAGCGACAACGCCACT
>CALRWH020000153.1:0-3867 GCA_943371805.1 Pseudomonas synxantha
TCCAACTGCTGCTCCGCGTGGTCGGAGCACCGCGTTGGTATGGCCGTCAGATCGTTCCGTCGCTGTTCGACCCGAGCGCGCACGACAGTGCGATCGCGACCCGCATGGTCGAGCGCTTGCGCGTGGCCAATCGCGTCATGGTCGCGCGAGCGATGGAGGCGGTGCTCGTTCGTCCCGATGATGTCACGGGGCGGTTCGGCGAGCTGCGCATGCCCGTGCTCGCCATCGCAGGAGAAGACGACTATGTATTCAAGCCTGCTGCGGCTGAGCTGCTCGCGAACGCCGTGCCGAACGCTCGAGTCGTGCGCGTTGCGGGTCAACACGCGACTCCTGTTGAGCAGCCGGAGGCGTTGGTTGCCGAACTCACGCGGCTGCTGGGCGAGCGCTGACCGCCCGTCGAATCGGGGGAGTGACCCCGCGCTTGGCGTGTCGCGCCCGCACCCCGTAATGTCGGCGTTCGAACGTATGTTCGACTAGATCCCGTCAGAACTGCGCCGGGCCGGAGCGCGCGCAACCACGAAGGCGAGACAGCCGTGCCGGCTCGCGCTCACAGCACCCCCGACCCTGAAACCACCCCGCCGTTCGAAACCACCCTGCCGTTCGAAACCGGAACGCAGCCCGACGCCGTGGCGATCGTGTGGGCCGACCCCGACGGCCGCCCCACGCGCCTCGTCTGGGGCGGAACCCGCTGGCGTGTCACCGATAAGCCCACCGTCATCACCGAGCCCGTCTCGTGGTGGCGTCGCCTTGATGTGGATGCTCAGGCCCTCGCGATGGCCCCTCGCACCTGCACGGGCTGGCGGTTTCAGGCCACGGCCGACGACGGTCGCAGCTGCGTGCTCGACGTGCGCGACGCGGGCGACCCAGCTCGTTGGTTCGTCGTGAAGGTGTACGAGTGACGACCGTGGCCGGGCATCACCTCAATCGTTCTCGCTGACATCGAAAGACACGCCTGCCGTGATCGCCGCGTGAGAACACAGAATCATGCCCACAGTTGGGCAGAAGAGCGTGACGGATTCGTAATTGACTTACGTTGTCATTCCGGGTAGCGTCACTGATCACGAGGTCGACCACGGCATGTGCGCCCACCGAACTCGAGTCAGTCAACGACGACACCAAGGGAGAATCACAAAATGGCAATGAAGCACATCGCGGGGCTGGCGGTTGTCGCCGTGGCCCTGGCCGGATGCTCGTCGGCACCTGCCGACTCGGGCTCCGACGGAGAAATCACCGGCGAGATCACGGTTCTGACCAACCGCACCGACATCGTCGACACCGTGTTCCAGGACTACAAGGCCGAGTTTGAGGCCGCGTACCCCGGCACCACGGTCAACTTCGAGGCAATCACCGACTACGAGGGTGAGGTGTCGATCCGCCTCAACACTGAGGACTACGGTGACGTGCTCCTGATCCCCAACTCGGTGACCCCCGACCAGTTCCCGCTCTTCTTCGAGCCTCTCGGCACGATCGACGAGCTCAGCGAGACCTACCGCTTCGTCGAAGAGAAGTCGTTCGACGGCAACGGCTACGGTGTCGCGATCACGGGCAACGCGCAAGGCATCGTCTACAACAAGACCGTGTGGGAGGCCGCCGGTGTCACCGAGCTGCCGACGACGCCCGACGAGTTCCTCGACGCGCTGCAGGCAATCGCCGACAACACCGACGCGATTCCGTACTACACCAACTACGCCGACGGATGGCCGCTCACGCAGTGGGGTGGCAACCGGGGCCTCACGGGCAACGTCAACGAGTCGATCGACCTCACGCAGTCTGACGCTCCGTGGGCTTCGGGCGAGTACTACGAGATGACCGACGGCCTGCTCTATGACATCGTCGCCGCTGGCCTGAGCGAAGAAGACCCGCTCACGACCAACTGGGAAGAGTCGAAGACGCTCATCGGTTCGGGCCAGGTTGCGACCATGGTTCTCGGCTCGTGGGCCATCACGCAAATGCGTGACGCCGCGGTTGCCGCGGGCGGTTCGGCTGACGAGATCGGCTACATGCCGTTCCCGTACCAGGTTGACGGAACCTTCTACTCGACGATCGGTGGCGACTACAAGAACGCCATCAACGTCAACTCCGACAACAAGGCCACGGCTCGTGCGTGGATCGAGTGGTTCGCCGCTGAGTCGGGCTACGCGCAGTCGCAGGGTGGCCTTTCGCCGCTCGTCGACGGCCCGAGCCCCGACACGCTCGGTGACTTCGATGCCGCCGGCGTTCAGTACATCGAGCTTGCTCCGGCCCCCGCCGGTAGCGAGAGCCTCGAGAACGACATCGCCAACACGGCCGAGATCGACCTCTGGGGCCCGATCTACCGCCAGCAGCTCATTGACATCGCCCGCGGAGCCGCGGATGGTGACAAGGAGTCGTTCTTCGAGCAGCTGAACCAGCGCTGGGCCGACGCCCGCGCGCAGGTCGGCTAACAACCAGCCCCGCCGTCTCCGGCGCGACGTCGCGTCGGGGGTGTTACCCGAGAGGATTGTCCATCGTGACAAGCACCACCTCCCCCAGCTCACCTGCTGACACCCCCGACGCGCACGGCGCCGGAGACGGTTCTGCTGCAGCATCCCCCCGCCCCGCCGCTTCGCGAACTCGACGCAAGCGGCGCGGCTGGGTGCAGCCTTGGCTCTACCTCGCCGCACCCCTCGTGCTGCTCATCACCTTCACCTACGTACCGGTCGGCAACATGATTTGGTACAGCTTCACCTCGTGGGACGGCCTCGACCCCGTCAAAGAGTTCGTCGGTCTCGACAACTACATCAAGGCGTTCACCGACCCGCGCTACTGGCAGGTCTTCGCGGTCAGCCTCTACTACTTCGCTGCCTCGTTCGTACAGCTCGCCCTCGCCCTCTACTTCGCCACGGTGCTGAGTTTCCGCACCCGCTTCCGCAACTTCTTCAAGGGCGTGCTGTTCTTCCCCTACCTGCTCAACGGCGTCGCGATCGGCTTCGTGTTTCTCTACCTGTTCCAGCCCGGCGGCACCCTCGACAGCATCCTGGGCGTCGTCGGCGTGAGCGAAACGCCCTTCTGGTTGGGCGACCCTGACGTCGCGAACATCTCGCTCGCCGCGACCTCGATCTGGCGCTACATGGGCCTCAACTTCGTGCTCTTTCTCGGAGCGATCCAGTCGATCCCGCACGAGCTCTACGAGGCCGCTGAGCTCGATGGCGCCAACAGTTGGCAGCAGTTCCGCTACATCATCGCTCCCGGCATCAAGCGCATCATCGGGCTCTCATTCATCCTCGCGATCGCCGGCAGCCTCTCGGTCTTCGAGATTCCGTACATCATGACGGGCGGTGCCAACGGCACCTCAACCTTCGTCATTCAGACCGTGCAAACCGCGTTCGTGTTCCGCGGCATTGGCCTCGCATCCGCTCTCGCCGTCATCTTGCTCGTGATCGTTCTGTTCACGACCTGGCTGCAACGGCGCATCGTTCCCGACGAGAAGGTGTCGCTCTCATGATCACGCGTGTCTTGGTGACGACCGGCAAGTACCTCTCGCTCGTGGCGGCCGCCGGCGTCGCTCTCATTCCGCTCGTCGTCGTGCTCTTCGCCTCGTTCAAGACGTCGGCAGAGTACGCGACCACGAGCCCGCTGACGCCGCCGGAGAACTGGTTCAACTTCACCAACTTCGTCACGGCGTTCGAGAGCGGCAAGATGATGCTTGGCTTCGCCAACACCACCTTCATCTTGCTCATCTCGGTGACGGGCACGGTGCTCATCGGAACAATGGCGGCCTACGCGCTTGACCGCTTCGACTTTCGCTTCAAGAAGCTCGTGTTCGGGGCATTCCTGATCGCCACGCTCGTGCCGGGCGTGACCACGCAGGTGGCGACCTTCCAAGTTGTCAACGAACTCGGGCTCTTC
>CALRWH020000154.1:0-3849 GCA_943371805.1 Pseudomonas synxantha
TGCAGTACTCGTTCGACTTGATCGATGAGCACCTGGGCGAGCGGTGGGAACTCGCGACGCTGCCGAAAGAAGAGCAAGCGACCTACGACATGCTGTGCCGTGCCGACTCGATCGGCGTCTTTCAGGTCGAGAGTCGCGCCCAGATGGGCTTGTTGCCGCGACTACAGCCGAGAAAGTTCTACGACCTCGTCGTACAGATCGCGCTCGTGCGACCCGGGCCGATTCAGGGCGGCGCGGTGCACCCCTTCGTGCGCCGCAAGCTCGGTCACGAGCCGATCACCTACGACCACCCCAAGCTCGTCGAGCCGCTCGAGCGCACGCTCGGCATCCCGATCTTTCAAGAGCAGCTCATGCAAGTGGCCATGGCGGTCGGCGGCTGCACGGGCGACGACGCCGACCTGTTGCGGCGTGCCATGGGCAGCAAGCGCGGCCTCGAGCGCATCGAGTCGCTGCGCGAGACGCTCTACGCCGGCATGGCGGGCAACGGCATCACGGGCCAACTCGCCGACGAGATCTACGGCCGCATTCAGGCCTTCGCCAACTTCGGCTTCGCCGAAAGCCACTCCATCAGCTTTGCGCTGCTCGTCTACGCGAGTTCGTACATCAAGCTGCACTACCCCGGCATCTTTCTCGCCTCGCTGCTGCGCGCGCAGCCGATGGGCTTCTACTCGCCGTCGACGCTCACGGGCGACGCCGAACGGCACGGAGTCGAGGTGCGCACCCCGTGCATCCTTCGGTCGGGGGTCGAGGCGGGGCTCGAGCGCATCGATCTCGTCGTTGCGTCAGCGCATGAACCCGTGGCGACGGATGCCCGGCGCGCGTCGCCCACGGGGCTCGAGCAGTGCATCCATCGTCAGCAGCCGCCCGTGCCCGAGTTCGAGCCCGCGTCGACGAATGGCGACCTCGCCGACTGCGCGCTGCACCGGCGCGACGGTGAGCTCGCGGTGCGACTGGGTCTTGCCGAAGTCACGGGGATCGGTCGGCCGACGGCCCAGCGCATCGTCGCCGAGCGTGAGCGGGGTGGCCCTTACCGCGACCTCACCGAACTCGTCTACCGCACCGGGCTCACGGCCGCTCAGGTTGAGGCCCTCGCCACCGCCGGCGCTTTCGACGTGCTCGGCATGTCGCGGCGCGAGGCGCTGTGGGCGGCGGGCGCGGCGGCGCAGGCTCGGCCCGAGTATCTGCCCGGAGTGGTCACGGCCGTGCAACCGCCGCTGTTCACCGACCTCGACGCGCACGAACTCATGGTTGCCAACCTCGTGTCGACGGGTATTGCGCCCGGTGACCACCCCGTGCGCTTCGTGCGCGGGCTCTTGCGCGAGCGCGGCGTGCTGAGCGCGCGCGAGCTGCGCAGCGCCGAGCCGGGGCGCCGCGTCGAGGTGGCGGGTGTCGTCACCCACCGTCAGCGACCCGCGACCGCGAGTGGCATCACGTTCTTGAATCTCGAAGACGAGACGGGCCTCGTCAATGTCATCTGTTCGGTCGGGCTGTGGGGCCGCTACCGCCGCACGGTGCGCGAGAGTCGCGCGCTCATCATCCGCGGCACGCTCGAGCGCTCACCCGAGGGCGTCGTCAACATCGTCGCCGACCGCGTTGAGTCGTTGCCCTTGCGCGTTACGATGCCCAGTCGCGACTTTCGGTAGCCGGCGCGGAGGCGGCGGTGCGCTCGCGACCACACCCTGCCGAGGCGCCCAGCGCAGCACGATGAGCGTGATGATCGTGATGACGACCATGGGTACAAGAGCGAAGGGGCCGGCCGCGCCGACATCGCGATTGAGTGACTCTTCGAGCGAACTCAGCACGACGGCCGGAATCAGGAGCAAGACGTTGTTGAGGGTGTGAATCAGCACGGCGATCTCGAGCCCACCCGTCGCCCGAACAATGAGCGACATCGCCACGGCGAAGACCAGGTAGTAGGCGATGAGCCACGGGTCCGCGGCGAAGTGCACGAGAGCGAACACGATCGACGATGCGATGGTGCCGATCGCGAACGAGACCCCCGTGCGACTCGACCATGACCCCACGGTGCGGGCGATGAACCCGCGAAAGCCATACTCTTCGCCGGCCGCTTGAAGCGGGGTCGTGAGCATGATCATGATGAGCAGAGCGACAGTGGTTCCGCTCGGCGGCTCCCCGATAAGTGATGCCACCGCGAGCACAAGGCCTGCACCGGTGTAGAGCAGAAACATTGGCACGATAAACAGCGCCGACCTGCGGATGAGCGGCCAGCGCCACGTGCCGGTGACGGAGTGCATCCATCGCGGACGCACGCCAAAAAACGCCCACTGAATAAGCATCGAGATCGGGATGAGCGATGCAAGCAACAGGTTGTTCGCAAGAAACAGCGTGGGGGTGATCGAGAGCTCACCCGCAGCAACGGAGGCCGCTGACGTGACGCCCAGCAGGAGATCAAGTTCGACCGCCGCGAACGACAACAGCACGCTGATGGTGACGACACTGACGGCAAAAGTCACGAGAGCCAGAGCCGCGACCCACCACGGGCGGCGCGGTTCGCTGAGAGCCTCGTGATAGAGCCGTTGGCGCACCGGCGGCGGGTAGTCGATCACGTGTTGGCTCCTCTCGCGGCAACCGTCCACGCGGCGACCTCACCTCCGTCACGCTCGACGATGAGGTTGTCGACGAGGTTCACGGCATTGCAGACGTGGTTGGGCACGACGCGCAGGACGGTGCCGAGCGGCGGCACGACAGCGTCCGACGGGAACGTGATGGTGGCGTGGTGCTCGGACAGTGCCGTGATGCGGGCACCCGGGTGGTCGAGCAACCGGCCGTAGCCGCTCGCGTAGGCGGCGCGATCGGCGCCCAGAATCTTGCTGCCGGCATCCACGATCGCCACGCTCTCGCGCCGACTGACAACCGTGGCGCGGGCCGTTAAGGCAATCGTTGCGGGCTCGATCGTGCCGAGCTCCCACTGCTGCGCGTCACCGAAGAGGTAGACCCCGGGTCGCAACTCAGTGAGCACGCCGCCGTGGGCCGCGCGCGCACTCGGCGTTGAGCCCCCGCTCACGACCGGGCACGGGATGCCCGCCGCAATGAGCGCGTCACGCGCCGTCGTGAGGGCCGCGGCTTCGTCACCCGCCGCAGGCGTTGCCGCGCCGGAACCGTACGAGTGCCCCGGAAACGTGAAGACGCCGTCGACGAGCAACCCGGCCTCGAGCGCAGCGGCCGCGACCTCGGCAGCACGCTCGGGCGCGATGCCGCTGCGGTGGTGACCGCTATCGACTTCGACCGCGATAGCGAGTGGCGGCGCGGAGTCGGAACCGGCGTGCATGGCCGAGGCGAGCATCCGCACGCCGTCAACCGAGTCGGCGCCCACCCGCAGTCGCACCCGGCCAGCCAGCGAACGCAGTCGCGACGCGCGCGTGCCGACGGCCCACAGTGGGTAGGCGATGAAGATGTCGTCGACTCCCGCCTCGGCAAACACCTCGGCCTCGCCGACCGTGGCCACCGTGAGCCCGACGGCGCCGTGCGCGAGCTGCCGGCGGGCGATCTCGGGCGTCTTGTGCGTCTTGGCGTGGGGGCGCAACGCCATACCGAGCGCGGAGGCGTGAGACGCCATCGCAGCCAGGTTCAACTCGAGCTGGTGCTCGTCGACGACGAGATAGGGAGTGTCGCGCACTCCCCCATCATCGCGCGTCGTCACGCTCCGCCGTTCGCCATCTGCTTGCGCAGAAGCTCGATGCGCAATTGCAATTGCGCCACGGTCGCTTGGCCGACGGCGGGCCCGCCGCAGAGGCGACGCAACTCGGCGTGAATGTGACCATGCGGCTGACCCGTGAGCTTCGCCCTCAGGCCGACCAGGCTGTTCAACAGGCTGCGCTGCTCTTTGAG
>CALRWH020000155.1:0-3841 GCA_943371805.1 Pseudomonas synxantha
GAGTTGCTCCAGCGGGTCGGTGCCCTCGGCACGGGCAGCGCCATCGAGCTGCGCCACGGCCTGGGTGATCGCGGCACCCGTGTCTCCATCGGGCGCACTCGCAGCGGCCTCGAGCGCTTCGGTTCGCGTCTCGCGCGCGTCGTCGCGCAAGCGCTGCAGGGCATCGACCGCGTCGTCGAGCCGCGACGCCGCGGCGGGCACCTGCTCCAGCGCCTCTTCGGCCGAGAACAGCAGGCGCTCGGCCTCACTGATCGTCGCCATGACGCTGCTTGCGGCGGCCGTGCTGCCCGGGGCTGCCTCCGCTGCCAGGGTTTCGGCACGGTCGAGGCTGCGCGTGGCGCGCTCAGGCGCGTCGGCCGCCGCGCCGAGAGCCGCACGGGAGTGGTGGGTGAGCAGGGCATCCCGTTGCCGCGTCGCCTCGGTCAGTGTCGCTCGCGCCTCGGTGACGCGCGTGCGCAATCGCTCGAGTCGGTTGGGTGCGGTCGACTCGAGCGAGCGGCGGTCACGAAAGGCGGTGGCTTGCTCGCCCAGTCCGCGGTCAACGCGGTCGGCGAGCATGACGATGCGGTCGGCCCGCTCACGATTGGCGAGTCCTGCGTCGGGCTCGTCGTCGATCAAGCGGTGCAAGCGAAAGATCTCGTCGCGGTCGGCACGCGCGCGGCGCACGGCGGCTCGGTAGTCTTGCGCGGCTCGCTCGCCAAACTGGGCGATCGCAAACTCGACGTCGGCCTCGCCTTCGGCAATGCGGTCATCGGCCCGCACGAGGGCCGAGCCGGCGCGCCGCCGCACGTCGTCGGGGGCTTTCAGCAGGCGACCCGGTCGCCGCCGTCGCCGCGCAACGATGACAATGCCGCCGACCATGACGGCGGCCACGACAACAAGCAGCGTGACGCCGCCCGCGACGAGCCCCGATGCGACTGTGCCCACGAGTTCCACGGCGTGATTCTAGGGCGGCTGGCTATGTGGGTTCGGGGGCAGACCGCCCGAAATCCCCAGAATTTCGGCCTTTCCGCCCTACAGTGGCCGCGTGTGGCGTGCCGACCGATACGACGATCATGAGATCGACGCCGACGAGACGAGCGGGCTCAACCCGCTCTCGCCCTCTTCGGTGCGGTTCGACGACCCTCGCGTCGTGCCCATGAACGTAGCGGCACCCGTCTGGGAGCGCTGGCGTCACGAACTCGAGCGGGCCGGCGGCGCAAGCACCCTGCTGCATTTCGACGACGACCCGCGCGGTCGCATCGAGCTCGGCACGAGCCATCCGGGCGGTCTCGCGCGGTTTATCGCCGGTAGCCCCACTCTGCTCAGCAACCTCGTGCGTGACGACGTTGCTCTCAAGCAAGCGCGCGTTGCCGCCGAGCGCATCGCCGATGCGGGCGTCGAACTCGCGAGCGTGCGCGGCATCGACGCCGTGGCGCTGGGCATTGGCCTGGTCTCGTGGATGCACGGCGGCGTCGCCTACTGCGCCCCGCTCTTGCTGCGCCCCTTGCGGTTGCGTCGTCGGGGTCGGGATGTTGAGCTCACCCTCACCGGACGCATCGGCGTCAACCCGGCTCTCGTGCGCGCCCTCGCCGAGCAGTTCTCGGTGCACCTCGACGAAGCCGCCTTCGTTGCCCTCGCGCACGACGGAGAGGCCTTCAAGCCGAACCCGCCGCTTGACCGATTGCGCGGGCTGACGGCACACCTCGATGGCTTCACCATCAGCGCCCGCCTTGTCGTGAGCACTTTTGCCGAAGTGGGCCCCGCGATGGTCGCCGACGCCCACGAGCTGTCACACCCCGTGCTCGATGCCCTCGCGGGCAACACGAGCGCACGATGGGCTGTCAACGAAAGTCAGTCGCCCGTCGAGCCCATGCCGGCCGACCAACGACCGCCCGAGACCGACTTGCTGTTGCTCGACGCCGATGCCGAGCAAGAGCACGTTGTTGCGTCGATCGCGGCCGGAAACTCGATCGTCGTCAAGACGTTGCCCGGCACGGGCGCAACGCAGACGGTCGTCAACGCACTGGGCGCGCTCATTGCGCAGAACAAGCGCGTGCTCGTCGTGAGCCCCCGTCGTGCGACCCTGCGCACGATCGAACGGCGTCTCGCCGACATCGGGCTCTCGGGCGCGGCCGTGTCGGCGCCGAGCCTGCGCCGTGACCTCATTCGTGCGATCAGCCGCAACGAAAAGGCCCAGCGCCCGCGCGTCGCTGACGTCAATGACGCTCTCGTTCGCTTGCGCTCGGTGCTCGTCGAGTACCGCGAGGCCCTCGCGCGCCCCGACGCTGACCTGGGCATCAGTGTGCTCGACTGCGTCGACGAATTGAGCCGCCTGCAGTTGCTGCCGACTCCGCCCACGACGCGCGCGCGCCTCAGCCGCGCCGCCGTTGAACTGCTCGCCGCCGACCGTCGCGAGGCCGCCGAAGCCATGATGCACGCGGCCGAGCTCGGCCAGTTCAGCTACGGCCCCGGTGACTCGCCCTGGTATGGCGCGCGATTCCGAACGGCAGACGAGGCGGCGCACGCTCAAGAGCTCGCCCGCGGGTTGCACTTCGAACTCGTCCCGCGGCTGGTTGAGCGCGGGCGCATGCTCATCGCGGCGACGCCCCTGCGTCCGTTCGAGTCGATCGCCGAACTCGGCGTGTATTTGCGCCTGCTCACTGACGTGCGTGACACGCTCGACAAGTTTCAGCCGGCCGTGTTCGACCGCTCGCTCACCGAGCTCATCGCCGCGACCGCGCCGCGTCGCGAGTCGAACACGATGCCCGCGGCGACGCGTCGACGCCTCAAGGGTCTGGCGAAAGAGTATGTGCGGCCCGGAGTCGCCGTGAGCGACATGCACGAGGCTCTGCAGCGCATCCAGCAACAGCGTGTGCTCTGGCAGCGATTCGTGCCCAGTGGCGTGACGCCCTCGGTGCCCGTGGGTATTGCCGAGGTTGCCGCCACCTACCAGCAGGTCGAGCGCGATTTCGAGGCGCTGGATGCCCCCCTCGGCTACCTGAGCCGTGACCAGCAGCTCGCCCACCGTTCGCTCGCCGAACTGCACGGTTTGCTCGATGGCCTGGCTGCCGAGAGTGACGTGCTCGCCAACCTGCAAGAGCGCACGGCGCTGTTGCAGCGGCTCGAGAAGTGGGATGTTGGCCCGCTGCTGAGTGACCTCGCCGCGCGTCACGTTCCTCAGAGTCAGGTTGCCGCTGAGCTCGAGCTCGCGTGGTGGCGCTCGACGCTCGACAGTTTGCTGCAGCACGATCGTGCCCTGCTCGGTGCCGAGCCCGACGTGCTCGAACGGCTCGAGGCCGACTTCCGCTTGGTCGATGAGGCGCACGCCGCCGGGAGCGCGCAATTGCTCGCGTGGCAACTCGCCGAGAACTGGTCGATCGGCATCACCGACTGGCCCGATGAGGCGGCCGCGCTCAAGGCTCTGCTGAAGGGCGGCTCGATCACGCCCGCGCAATTGCAGCGCGAGGCTCCGCACCTCAGTCGCCCGATCGCACCCGTGTGGCTCGCATCGCCCTACACCGTGCACGAGATCAGTGACGACATTCCGTTTGACACCGTGATGCTGCTCGACGCGGGTGCCGTGACGGTCGCCGAGGTGGCGAGTTCGGTGCGCCGCGGTCGTCAGGTGGTCGCCGTGGGTGATCCCGTCACGCAGGCTCCCGCGCCGTTCACGATCGCGGTCGGCGGCCCCGTCGTCGATGTCGATGTGGATGCCCGGCACGCGGCATCCGCTCTCTTCCAGCTCAGCGAGCTGCTGCCGGCGTTGTCGCTCACCCGCTCGTATCGCGCGGGCGGCGAAGACCTCGCCGAGCTCGTCAACCGTCGCTTCTATGCGGGGCGCATCGAGTCGTTGCCGTGG
>CALRWH020000156.1:0-3783 GCA_943371805.1 Pseudomonas synxantha
AGAAACGGAGTCACGAGAGAGAGAAACGGCAAACCCCCGAAGGCAAGCACTCGCCGCACCAAAGCCACGACTTTCCCCCTGTCAACCCGCGTATCATGACTCTATCGGCGCGGTGTGGCCGGGCGTCGTGAGGCGAGCCCAGCGCGCACGCCAACACCATCCCTCGTTGTCCTTCCCCCAGGAGTCATGTGTCTGCCGTGAACTTCGTGCACACGACCGCCGATGTCGCTGAGAGCGTCTCTATCGGCGACGGCTCGAAGGTCTGGCACTACGCGCAAGTGCGCGAGAACGCTCGACTCGGCGCCAATTGCGTTGTCGGCCGAGGCGCCTATGTGGGCACTGGGGTCGAAGTGGGCGACAACTGCAAGATTCAGAACTACGCACTCGTCTATGAACCGGCGAAACTCGCCAATGGCGTGTTTATCGGACCTGCTGTGGTGTTGACAAACGACCACTTTCCCCGTGCAATCAATGCTGACGGCAGCCCGAAATCGGCTGACGACTGGCATCCGGTTGGTGTCGACATCCGCGAGGGCGCGTCGATTGGGGCCAGTGCCACGTGTGTTGCCCCGATCGTCATCGGTCGATGGGCTCTTGTCGGCTCGGGCTCAGTTGTCGTCAAAGATGTACCCGACTTCGCGCTTGTCGTCGGCAGCCCGGCTCGCCGAATCGGCTGGGTCGGTAAGGCCGGGCAGCCCCTCACCGTCGATCCTGACGACCCCACGCTGTATGTCTGCCCTGCAACGGGCGACCGATACCGACAGACCGATGAGCACCAATTGAGTGAGGTTGAGTAGATGATCCCCGCCGCTAAGCCCGAAATCGGCCGCCACGAGCGCAAGGCCGTCGACCGCGTCATGCGTTCGGGCATGCTCGCTCAAGGCCCTGAGGTCGCCGCCTTCGAGAAAGAATTCTCGGCACATGTCGCCGGTCGCGAGTCCATCGCTCTGAACTCGGGTACCTCCGCGTTGCACATGGCTTTTCTCGCCGCGGGCATTGGGCCCGGCGATGAGGTCATCGTGCCGTCTTTCAGCTTTGCGGCTACGGCAAACTCGGTCGCGTTGACCGGGGCGACGCCGGTGTTCGTCGACATCGAGATCGATCACTTTAACGTCGACCCGGCCGCGATCGAAGCCGCGATCACGCCGCGCACGAAGGCGATCATGCCGGTCCACTTGTACGGCCACCCCGCAGATCTGCGCGCGATTTCGGCCATCGCCGAAAAGCACAACCTGCTGCTCTTCGAAGACGCCGCCCAAGCCCACCTTGCCTCTGTTGACGGTGTGCCGGTCGGCGCATGGGGAATCGCAGCGTCGTTCTCGTTCTATCCGACGAAGAACATGACGTCGGGTGAAGGCGGCATGGTTACGACGCCGTCTGCCGAGGTTGCGCGGGCGATCCGCGTACTCCGCAACCAGGGTATGGAGCGCCGCTACGAGAACGAGGTTGTCGGCTTCAACACCCGCATGACCGACATTCACGCCGCCATCGGGCGCGTTCAACTGACGAAGCTGCCGGCGTGGACAGCAAAGCGCCAGCAGAACGCCGCGTTTCTCTCCGAAAACATTCGGGGAGTCGTCGTTCCTCCCGTCGCCGAGGGAGCCCAACACGTCTTCCACCAGTACACGATTCGCGTCGTGGACCATGATCGCGATGCCTTTGCGGCCGAGCTCACGAAGCGCGGCGTGGGCAGCGGGGTCTACTACCCGACCCCGATCCACCGCTTGCCTTCGTTTGCCCAGACACTCGACCTGCCGACGACCGAGCTCGTTGCTACACAAGTGTTGTCGCTTCCGGTGTATCCCTCGCTGACGAAGCGCGAGCTGACCGCGATCGTCGAGGCCGTCAACACTGTGGCGAAGGCAGGCGCCTAATGGTGTTGCGCGCAGGCCTGCTGGGTCTTGGCGTAATGGGCAGCAACCATGCGCGCGTTCTCGCGTCGCTGCAGGGCGTTGACTTTGTCGGAGTCTATGACCCGTCGCCGACGGTTCCCGAACGCGTGCACGACCGACCCGTGGTCCGCGAGCTCGACCAGTTGCTTGAGCTCGGCATCGACTATGCGGTCGTCGCCGCCCCGACCACGTTTCACCTCGAAATGGGCACGCGCCTCGCCGAGGCGGGCATCCACGCTCTCATCGAGAAGCCTGTGGCGTCGACCGCTGAAGATTCGCGCACTCTGCGAGATCTCTTTGCGGCAAAGGGCTTGATCGGCGGAGTCGGTCACATCGAGCGATACAACCCTGCGCTTCAGGCTGCGCGTGAACGCATTGCTCAGGGCATGCTCGGCGAGATTTACCAGATCGCAACCCGACGTCAGGGCCCTTTTCCTGGTCGCATTGCCGACGTGGGCGTGATCAAAGATCTCGCCACACACGACATCGACCTCACCGCATGGGTTGCGCAACAGGACTACGTGTCGGTCAACGCGCGAACGGCTCACCGCAGTGGCCGCGAGCATGAAGACATGGTTCTCGCCGTTGGCACTCTCAGCGGCGGAACCATTACCTCGCACGTGGTGAACTGGCTCACGCCCTTCAAAGAGCGGGTCACCATGATCACGGGCGAGAACGGCGTGCTCGTTGCCGATACCCTCACGGCAGACCTCACCTACTACGAGAACGGCCGCATTCAGGTGGCATGGGATCCGGGTGAGTTCCGCGGCGTGTCAGAAGGCAACATGACGCGATTCGCGCTCGACCGTAAAGAGCCCATGCTCGCCGAGCACGAGGCGTTCCGTGACTCAGTCTTGGCCGGTGAAGCCCGCGGAATCGTGACCTTTGCCGACGGCACTCGCGTCGTCGAGACCGCCGAGCAACTGGCTCTCGACGGGTTCACGCGACGCTTGTAAGCGACACGTCAGCCACTGCGGACTCAGCAGAGCTGAAGGTCTTCCACAGCGGGGCTCAAACGAGCGGTTCGGCAACTAGACGCTTGGAGGCCACGTCTCTGCGGGGGCCCACGCAAGTTCGGTCTGCGCACGCGTGATGTCGGCGCAACTGTAGCTGTCGACCTCGGGGCCGATCGTGACGGGTGCGAGTCGGTCGGCGGGGAGGGTCGCGAGCAGGTCACGATTGCTGCGGGCAATGCCACTGCCGATGTTCAGCACCCGCATCCCGTTCATCGTCGATTCGACGGCCGCGAGCACCGCGCGCGCGACATCATCGACGTGTACGTAATCTCGCACGAACCCGTCGAGGCCATTAAGTGCGACCGGCTCGTCGCCGCCGCTGAGCAATCGGTTGACGAGCGAGTCACGCATGCCCGGGCCATAGATATTGAAGACCCGCAACGAGGTCGAGGCCACGCCACTCTCGGCAAGCAGCTGCTCAGCCTCGAGCTTGGTGGTGGCATACGCGCCCGCCAGGCTCACGGGGTCATCCTCTGTCACTGGTCGAGGTCGCTGATCGCCGTAGACCGCCGCGGTCGAGAGAAACACGATCCGTTCCGCTCCGTGCTCCCGCGCCGCGGCGGCGATATGGGCTGTGCCCCGCACGTTGACGGCAGCAGCCCGTTCGGGGTCAGCCGCGCAGGCCGCTCCAACGAGAGCAGCGAGGTGGATGATCGCGCGAGGTCGAATCTCACCCACCGCCGTTTGCACGGCATCGGCATCGGCCACGTCAAGCGCGCGAACGCCCGAGCTCGCTCGGGGCCCGGCCATCGGGACGATCGACATCGGCCCTGCGGCGGCGAGGCGAAGCAGGGCTTGGCCCAGGCGCCCCCCGGCGCCGGTAACCAGAACCGGGCGCTCGACCATTAGACCGTGAAGCCGAGCGCTCGCAGTTC
>CALRWH020000157.1:0-3707 GCA_943371805.1 Pseudomonas synxantha
GCCGGGCGTGGCAGAGACCAACGGTGCCAGCAGGGGGTCTGCTCCGAGGGCGGCATCGATCGCTGCCGCGTCGGCGTCGAGATCGAACCAGCGACGGATGCGCGCCGTGAGCGGCGCGACATCGGCGAGAGCCGCGAGCCGCGCCGAGACGAGCACGCCCGGCCGCTCGACGTCGAGCATGACGCGCACGAACGCTGCGCCGTGCGGTAGCTCGATCCATCGCTCGACTCCGGCGGGGCGGTCGCCCGCGACATTGCCCTCGCCCGCGATCATGCGCTCGACCCCGGTGACGGCGTGATCTGCGATGTACTGCATGACGCCGGCGCCGTCGAATGGGGCGCGAGCCGCAAGCCGCAGGGTCACCGTCGTTCCGTGAGTGGGGTCAGCGGCAAGGCCTGTGGGCCGAGTCGTCACGGCAAAGCGCCCGCTGCGAGCGAGAGCGCGCACGTCGCGGGGGGCGAGACCGTAGATCTCGTGCACGGTGTCATTGAACTGCCGGATGCTCGCAAACCCCGCGGCGAACGCCACCTGCGACGCCGGAAGATCGGTGCCCGCGAGCAACGCCCGCGCGGTCTCGGCTCGATGCGCACGCGCGAGTGACAGAGCCCCGGCGCCCAGCTCGGCCGTGAGCACGCGCGTCACGTGCCGCGAGCTGTAGCCGAGCCGCGAGGCGAGCCCGGTCACGCCCTCGCGCTCGACGACCCCGTCGAGAATCAGGCGCATCGCGCGCCCGACGAGATCGTCGCGCAGATTCCACTCGGGGTTGCCAGGCACGGCGTCGGGCTGGCACCGCTTGCATGCCCGGAGCCCCGCTTCGTGTGCCGCTGCGGCCGTCGCATAGAACCGCACGTTGCTGGGGCGCGGCGTCGTGGCGGGGCAACTGGGCCGGCAATAGATGCCCGTCGAGTGCACGCCCGCAATGAACTGGCCGTCGAATCGCGCGTCGCGCGCGGCGAGCACCCGATAGCAGCGGTCGTGGTCGAGGTCGGGCACGAGCCCAGCTTGTCAGTCGACGGATGCCCGCACCAGCGGAAATCAGACACGACGCCGCCCCTGCCCTCGCGCGGGGCCCGCGCACTACAGTTGCCCTCATGACCGAGCTTGCTGCCCCCGCCGCTGCCCCCACCGAGGTTCGACTCGAGACGCAAGACGTGGTGCGCCCGGGCATTCCTCTTGCCCCGCGTCGCGCGAACGTGGGCCTCATCATTGCTGCGGTCATCGGATTCATCGTGCTCGCGCTCGTGCTGCTGTTTGTGATCGCGTATCTCTTCGTGGGCCTGGGGCCAGCGGGAGTGATCATCGGCGGCTTCATGGCACTGGTTCCGCTCGCGATCGTGTTTTGGGGCATCCGTTGGATTGATCGCTGGGAGCCCGAACCGCGCGGTGCCCTGCTGTTCGCGTTTCTCTGGGGCGCGGGCGTGAGCGTGCTCATCGCCCTCGTGGTCGATGCCGAGATTCAGAACGTCATCGCCGGCTTCGGGCTTGGCGAATTCGGCGCAGAGTTCTTTGGTGCGGCGATTCAAGCGCCGATCGTCGAAGAGGTGGGCAAGGGGCTCGGCGTGCTCGTGCTGTTCTTCGCCGTGCGTCGCCACTTCGACGGCCCCGTCGATGGCATTGTCTATGCCGCGTGGGTCGCCGGTGGGTTCGCGTTCACCGAGAACATCTTGTACTTCGGCACCGAGCTTGCGTCATCGGGAGCCGCGAGCACCGTTGAGGTGTTCTTCATCCGCGGCATCATGTCGCCCTTTGCCCACGTCATGTTCACGGCATTCATCGGTGCCGCGATCGGCTACGCCGCGCAGAAACCCGGGTGGTTCCGCGGCGTCGTGGCCTTGATGGTGGGCCTCGTGCCGGCGATTCTGCTGCACGCTTTCTGGAACGGCGTGCTGTTCTTCGTCGACGACTTCTACGGCTACTACTTGCTCGTACAGGTGCCGATGTTTCTTGCGGCCGTGTGGATCGTTGTGCTCTTGCGCCGCGCAGAGCATCGCATCACGTTCGAGCGATTGAGCGAATACGCAGCAGTCGGTTGGTTCCACCCCGATGAGGTCGCCATGCTCTCGAGCCCGGGAGGCCGTCGCACCGCGATGGGCTGGGCTCGCGCCAACGGCGTTGCACCGCTCATGACGGCCTTCATTCGCGATGCGACACGCCTCGCCTATGCGCGACACCGCATGGTGACCGACCGCGATGCGATCGGCGCTCAGGGTGATGAGGCTGAGCTCTTGCACCGCGTGGCTGCGTCACGGCACGCCTTGCGTGGGGGAGACGTCGCGCCCGCTCCTGCAGGCTAGAGGCGCATCGCTCGTCAGCGGAATGAGCTGAATACGCCGCTGAACCACAGCGCGAGAAAGCCCACCACGATCGCGATGCCCACCCACGAGACACCGCGGCGCAAGCGTCGCCCCTCAGGGGCCACCATGTTCGCGGCGAACTCCCCAACGCGCTCGTCGACGTAGCGATCCGTCTGCGTGAGGGTCTTGGCTCCCACGGTCGTGACAATCGTCAGCAAGCGCTGGTACACCGAGGGCTCGGCGAGGGGAAACGCGCGCGCACTGTAGACGAACATCCATCGATCGACGATTTCGACGTCGAACGGCGCCGCTTCATCGATGAGCAGCGCCATGAGATCGGGTGTGAAGACGTAGAGCGCATCGCGCTCGTACTCTTTCGGGCAATAGAGCGTGAAGTGCTCATTGAAGTCACCCTCGAGCGACAGCACCTGATCGCGGGCGAACACGGCGGGAAGATTCGTCGACCCGAAGATGCCGTTGTTGGCGCGCGAATCGAGCAGCATGTGCGGCAGCGTGCGATCGAGCTGCAACGCAAGAAACCCCCAGTGGTGGGTTGTTCGGTTCTTTCCGCTACCGGTCGTGTACTGGTAGTTGCCAAAGTCGAGGTACCGCTCGTCGGCCGTTCGAAAGTGATCGGTGACCTTGCGGGAGGTTCCGAGGGAGAAGATCGCTCCCGGATACGAGGGGGGCGGGCTCAGCGCCGAGAACAGCAATCCGTTGGCCTCGGCGAATCGCGCCATGCGCCATCGCTTTGCCCAATCGTGCCGACGCGAGAGCAGGCTGCGCCCGATCACGACGGCAATGATGGGGATGATCACGAGCGGCGGGATGATCCCGAGCAGCTCGACGACATCGAACTCTCCGCTGAGCACGCCGGCAAAGAGCCCGACCAAGGGCACCAAGAAGACCAGGCCAAAGGTCATTGCCATGAGGCCACCGATCACCCAGCCGATCACGCGAACGGCCTGCATGCCCGAGCCCCCCGGTTGCAGCGCGAGGCTGTCTCGTCGAAACGCCGCGACCTCGTCGGGGCGTGGTTCGGCGAACAGGGGCATGTAGTCGATCGTGCGGTCCACAGCGTCATCGTGGCATGCGTCGGCCGGGCGCGGTAGCCGCAGCCCGCGGTGGATGTCCCAGACAGACTCGCCGCCCAGTGGCGGGGCGAAGCCTCCTGCGCTCCTGGGCGGCGAGTTGATCTCATTCCAGTGTGCGCTCGTTGTCGTCGCCCGTCAATGGGGGGAGGCCCGCGCGCACATCGCTTGCTAGCCTGTCGACTGTCGAGCCCCGCTCATCGCTAGTCGGGGGCAGAGAAGTGAGGCGCGATGCTCGAGTGCACGGTGTGCGCCGCTCCGATGCGAGCGGGGGCCCGGTTCTGCACGCGCTGCGGTACGCCGGTTCCCGTGCCGACGCCCG
>CALRWH020000158.1:0-3682 GCA_943371805.1 Pseudomonas synxantha
GAGATGTCGTCCCAGTTATCGGCGAGCGCTCGATCGGCGATGGGCTCACCGTCGATCACAATGCGCTCATTGAGCCGCAGCAAGTGCGGGCTCGTGAGAAGGCCCGTGCGCAGTCCATAGGCGCGCAGCAGGCTTTCGATCATGCGCGCCGTCGAGGTCTTGCCGTTCGTGCCCGTGATGTGCACGATGGCGAAGCTGCGCTGCGGGTCGCCGAGAAGCTCAACCGCGCGACGCGTCGCCTCGAGGCGCGGCTGCGGGCTCGCCTCACTGCCGCGAGCGATGAGCGCGGCGTGCACCGCATCAGCGGCCGCGCGGTCGGCTGCCGCCTGGCGGTCAGGGCCACTCATGCGCGCGCCACCGACACCGTGACGGATGCCCCCTCGCCGACGACGGTCGCCTCGCCCTCGCCCGCGGCGCCGACGTGCAGCGTCGTGGCGAGCGTTTCGGCGCTGATGAGGTCGCGGTGCGCCTCAATCGCGGCAACGGCCGCGGCGTCGTCGCAGCCGAGCGTCAGCGCGATGCGGTCGCTCACGTCGAGCCCCGCGTCTTTGCGCGCTTGCTGCACGGCGCGAATGACGTCGCGCGCGAGACCTTCGGCGGCAAGTTCGGGGGTGACGCGCGTATCGAGCAGCACGAAGCCGCTGCCCGGCAAGAACACAACGGCCGCGGCGGGGTCGTCGAGCTCGAGCTCGAGCGTGTACTCCCCCGCCTCGAGCGGCACACCGCCGACGACGACGGTGTCGCCGTCGAGCATCCAGTCGCCCGCCTTCGCCGCGGCGATGACCTGTTGCACCTGCTTGCCGATGCGCGGGCCCGCAGCGCGCGAGTTCACGGCGAGTCGGCGGGCGATGCCGTAGTCGTCGACGAGGCTCTCGTCGAACTCGACGAGCGTCACGGTCTTGACGTTGAGCTCGTCGCGCACGATGTCGCTGAAGTCGGCGAGCGCCGCAGCCCCGGGCGTTACGACCGTGAGGCTCTGCAGGGGCAGGCGCACGCGCAGCGACTGGGCTTTGCGCAACGCCAGACCCGAGCTCGCGATGGCTCGCACGCGGTCCATCGCGGTGACGAGCGGCTCGTCGGCCGGGAAGTCCTCGGCCAGCGGCCAATCGGCGAGATGTACGCTCTCACCGCCCGTGAGGCCGCGCCAGACCTCTTCGGCGACGAGCGGCGCGAGCGGCGCTGCGAGTCGGGCGAGCGTCTCGAGCACCGTGAAGAGCGTGTCGTGAGCATCCCGATCATCGCCCGACCAGAAGCGGTCGCGCGAGCGCCGCACGTACCAGTTCGTGAGCACGTCGGCGAAGTCGCGCAAGGCAGCCGCGGCCATGGGGGCATCGAGGGCCTCGAATTGCGCGGTCACCTCGACCACGAGGTCTCGTGTCTTGGCGAGCACGTAGCGGTCGAGCACATTGCTCGAATCGGTGCGGCGCTCGGCGGCCCCGAGCGTGCCGGCGTTCGCGTAGAGGCTGAAGAAGTAGTAGGTGCTCCACAGCGGCAGCAAGAACTCGCGAACACCCGCGCGAATGCCCTCTTCGGTCACAACAAGGTTGCCGCCGCGAATCACCGAGCTCGACATGAGGAACCAGCGCATGGCGTCTGCTCCGTCGCGTTCGAAGACCTCGCTCACGTCGGGGTAGTTGCGCAGGCTCTTCGACATCTTCTGTCCGTCGTTACCAAGCACGATGCCGTGACTGATGACGTTGCTGAAGGCAGGGCGGTCGAAGAGAGCCGTGGCGAGAATGTGCATCGTGTAGAACCAGCCGCGCGTCTGGCCGATGTACTCGACGATGAAGTCGCTCGGATTGTGGCTCTCAAACCAGTCGGCGTTCTCGAAGGGGTAGTGCACCTGGGCGAAAGGCATCGAGCCCGAATCGAACCACACGTCGAAGACATCCTCGATGCGGCGCATTGTCGAGCGCCCCGTCGGGTCGTCGGGGTTGGGGCGCGTGAGTTCGTCGATGAAGGGGCGGTGCAGGTCGACCTCGCCCGCGGCGTTGCGCGGCAGAGTGCCGAAGTCGGCTTCGAGCTCGGCGAGCGAACCGTAAACGTCGACGCGCGGGTGGTTGGGGTCGTCGCTCTTCCACACCGGAATCGGGCTGCCCCAATAGCGGTTGCGGCTGATCGACCAGTCGCGCGCGCCCTCGAGCCACTTGCCGAACTGACCGTGCTTGACGTTCTCGGGCACCCATGTGATCTGCTCGTTGAGCTCGAGCATGCGGTCGCGAATCTGGGTGACGCGCACGAACCAGCTCGAGACGGCCTTGTAGATGAGCGGGTTGCGGCACCGCCAGCAGTGCGGGTAGCTGTGCTCGTAGCTGCGCACCTGCACGAGACGGCCCTGATCGCGCAGCATGCCGATGAGGGTCTTGTTGGCGTCGAAAACCTGCAGCCCGGCGACCTCGCTTACGACGTCGAGAAAGCGTCCGCCGTCGTCGACCGAGATGATGATCGGGATGCCCGCGGCAGCACACGTCGCTTGGTCGTCTTCGCCATACGCGGGTGCTTGGTGCACGATGCCCGTGCCCTCGCCCGTGGCGACGTAGTCAGCCACGAGAATCTGCCACGCGTTCTGCGTGCCCCACACCTCGGCGTCGGCGTAGTAGTCCCACAGCCGGTCGTACTGAACGCCGCCCAGGTCTGCTCCGCGCACCGTGCGCACGACCGCTGCGCGTGCCTCCTCAAGCGAGGCAAACCCGAACTCCTTGACGTACGAACCCAGGGTGTCGGCGGCGAGCAAGAACGACTCAGCCCCAGCATCCACGACGACGTAGTCGATCGCCGGCCCAACGGCGA
Organism: Pseudomonas synxantha; assembly: GCA_943371805.1. Lineage (GTDB taxonomy): Bacteria > Actinomycetota > Actinomycetes > Actinomycetales > Microbacteriaceae > Microcella. The sequence goes on from CALRWH020000158.1 coordinate 2,791, forward strand.
GCGCGAGGTTCGTCGGCAGCGTCCAGGGAGTCGTCGTCCAGGCAAGGGCCTTAACCCCCGTGAGCCCCAGTGCCTCGGCCTTCTCGCCGACGAGCGGAAAGCTCACGGTGACCGACTGGTCTTGACGCATCTTGTAGACGTCGTCGTCCATGCGCAGCTCGTGGTTCGAGAGCGGCGTCTCGTCGCGCCAGCAATAGGGCAGCACGCGGTAGCCCTCGTAGGCCAAGCCCTTGTCATGCAGGGTCTTGAAGGCCCACAGCACGCTCTCCATGAACGTGATGTCGAGCGTCTTGTAGTCGTTCTCGAAGTCGACCCAGCGCGCTTGGCGCGTCACATAGGTCTGCCACTCGTCGGTGTAGAGCAGGACGCTCTCGCGGGCCTTGGCGTTGAAGGCCTCGATGCCCATGTCTTCGATTTGCGACTTCTCGGTGATGCCGAGTTGCTTCATGGCCTCGAGCTCGGCCGGCAAACCGTGGGTGTCCCACCCGAAGCGGCGGTGCACTTGTTTGCCGCGCATGGTCTGGAAGCGCGGAAAGACGTCTTTGGCGTACCCCGTGAGCAAGTGGCCATAGTGGGGCAGGCCGTTGGCGAAGGGCGGGCCGTCGTAGAACACCCATTCGTCGCAGCCCTCGCGCAGCGCGATCGACCGGCGGAAGGTGTCGTGCTCAGCCCAGTACGCGAGCACGTCGTGCTCGAGCGTCGAGAAGCTGGGCGAGGCAACAACGGTGCTCTCGGGGCGGTGGCGGGGGTAGCTCATGGCGTCTCCGGTCGATGCGGTCTGTGGATGCTGCACTCACGTCCCGCGAGGACGACCGGTCTCTGACCTGCCGCGGTACCACCCCGCTTGCCCAGCATCCGGATTCTCCGACTGCTGAGCCTCTCTGCTCCGGCT
>CALRWH020000159.1:0-3672 GCA_943371805.1 Pseudomonas synxantha
GTGTTCGAGGACTCGGTGAGCGGTTCGCCGAGCCCCGTGACCTGCCGTGACGACCTGCCGGGTGACATCTACCTCTCGGCTCAGATGTCGCCGGACGACCAGGCAGCACTCCTGAAGTAATTCGCATCACCGCGGTTCCGCACCCCGGCTCGCAGAATTTCACTCTGCGAGCCGGGGCGTCGGCCGCTCCACACCCGCTCGCACGCACCGATTGAGGGTCCACTCGTGAACAACAAGGCCGCACAGGCGCCGAACACAGATGCGACGACGACTGTCGCCACGCTCACCATGACCGGCATTTCGAAGAGCTTCGGCGGCGTCGCAGCGCTTACTGACGTGTCGCTTGAGGTGTTGCCGGGCGAGGTGCACGCGCTTCTCGGCGAGAACGGTGCCGGCAAATCGACCCTCATGAACGTTGCCACCGGCACCATCCGCCCCGACGCGGGTTCACTCATCTTCCGGGGCGAAGCCATCGATGGCCTCGATCCTCGCACCGCCGCACGCAGGGGTATCGCCTTCGTGCACCAGCACCCCGCGGTCTTGCCCGACCTCACGGTCCTCGAGAATCTGCTCGTCGCCTTGCCGAAGTCGGTGTTCGCCGGTCGTCGTGTCGACGAGACCGCACGTGAGCTGTTGGCCACGGCAGGACTCAGCGTTCACCTCGACGAGCGTGTCGAGAACCTTTCGGTCGCGCAAAAGCACTTGCTCGAAATTGCCAAAGCGCTCGCGGTCAAGCCGGCGTTGCTCGTGCTGGACGAGCCCACGGCTCCGCTCGGCCAAGACTCGGTCGAGCTCCTCTTCACACTTGTGCGCGATTTCGTCGCTCAGGGCACGTCGGTTGTTTACATCACACACCGACTCGCTGAGGTGCGCGAGCTCGCTGATCGCGTCACCGTTTTGCGTGATGGCCGACTGCGTACTACCGCGGTGGTCAACGACATCACCGACCACGAGCTGCTGTCACTCATCGTGGGGCGCCAACTTGACTCGACCTTCCCGCCCAAGCACGCTGGCGGAGACGATGAGGCACCAAACTTTGTCATTGACGCGGTCACCGGTCAGGGCTTCAATTCAGTCTCCGTGAGCGCTCGCCGCGGCGAGATCATCGGCGTCGCTGGGGTGGTGGGCAACGGTCAGAGCGAACTGTTGCGTGCCCTCGCCGGCCTCGTGCCGCTCGACGGCACCGTGACCATCAACGGCTCATTGATGACCGCGCGGGAACTGCTGAGCAAGGCCGCGTACCTTCCGGCCGACCGAATCACCGAAGGTCTCATGATGCGGCTGTCAGTGCGCGAGAACGCCGCGGTGTCGGCGCTACGGCGCTTCAAGGGCCGTGTGCTGATGAGCCGCAAGCGTGAACTGGGCATGGTCGGCGAGACCCTCGGATCGCTGTCGGTCAAGGCCTCGTCACTCGATGCGACGGTCTCGTCACTGTCGGGCGGCAACCAGCAAAAAGTCATGGTGGCGCGAGCCCTACTGTCTGAGCCTGTGCTCGTGCTGGCCGACGAGCCAACGCAGGGTGTCGACGTAGGCGCGCGCGCTGAGATCTACCAGATTCTTCGGGATGTCTCAGCCTCGGGCATCCCCGTCATCATTGCGTCGTCCGACGCGAAAGAACTTGAGGGCCTCTGCGACACCGTCATTGTGATGTCCCGCGGGCACCTCGTAGACACGTTGCGTGGCGACACCCTGACAGAAGAGCGCATGATCCACGCTGCGGTCAGCTCGACGACGCAAACCGTGAGTGTTGACGACATCGCCGAGGCTGAGAGCGACGAGCGCTCTGCAGCTCGCGCGGCGAACGTGCGCCGCTTCATGCAGGGCGACTACGCCCCCACCGTGCTGTTGATTGCTGTCATGCTCGGGCTCGGGGCTTACATTTTCGCCCAAAATGATCGATACCTCGGCGACTTCAACATCTCGTCGATGCTGTTGCTGGTTTCCGCCCTGGGCTTTATTGCCATGGGGCAGACAATCGCTCTGTTGACAGGGGGCATCGACTTGTCGGTCGGCCCGCTCGTGGGGTTCCTCGTGGTTGTCGGCTCGTTCTTCATCCTCGATGAATCGCCTACGGCCTCGATTGTGTTGGGCTTTGCCGCCATGCTCGGTGCGTCGATCGTCGTCGGACTTCTCAATGGCTCGCTCACTAGGTATGCCAAGTTCACTGCCATCGCGGCAACTCTTACCGTGTACATCGCCCTTCAGGGCATGAGCTTCATCTTGCGACCGACCGCTGAAGGCTTCATCAACCGCGACGTGTCGAGTTTCATCACGACCAAACTCGGCGCCGTGCCCGTGGCCTTTATCGTGCTCGTGCTCGTCGTGCTCGGGCTCGAGTATGCGCTGCGCAAGACTCCGTGGGGCTGGCAATTGCGAGCGGCTGGGTCTGACGAAGAGTCGGCACGACGCGTGGGTGTCGAGATCAACCGCACGGTCGTGCTTGGCTACGTCGCGACCTCGGCCCTCACTTTCTTGGGCGCGATCATGCTGATGACTCAAATCGGTGTCGGTGACCCGGCGCAGGGTGTTGCGTACACGCTCTCGAGCATCACCGCGGTGGTTCTCGGCGGCACCAGCCTGCTTGGCGGTCGCGGCACATTCGTCGGCACGTTGCTAGGGTCGATGCTGCTGATCCAGGTATTGAACGCCACCGTGTTCCTACGGCTTGACCAGATGTGGCAGTACATCTTGCAGGGCGTGCTGATCCTCGCGGCCGCGATCTTGTATGCGGTCGCGCGTTCGAAGCGTCGTCGCCGCAGCGCTCCGCGCGCATGACGGGCCCCCGCATTGCAGTACTCGGAACCGGCGCCAACGGAGCGGGTATCGGGGCCGATCTGATCCGTGCCGGGCACGATGTGACCTTCATCGAACAGTGGCCCGCTCATGTCGAGGCGATGCGTCGCAATGGTATCCGGGTCGAGATGCCCGATGAAACAGTCACGACCCCAGTTCGCGTGCATCACCTGTGCGAGGTCGCCGAAATGCGCGAGCCATTCGACCTCGTCTTTGTGCTCGTCAAGGCGTACGACACACGCTGGGCAAGCGAACTGATTCGACCGCTCGTTGCTGCAGACGGACTGGTCATCGGTCTGCAAAACGGCATGCAGCTCGATGACATGGCCGAGATCATGGGAATCGAGCGCACCCTTGGCGCGGTGATCGAGGTGTCATCGAACATGTTCGAGCCGGGCGTCGTTGAACGACAGAGCCCGCCGTCGAAGTCATGGTTCGCGATTGGCAGCATGCATCCCTCGACCGCCGGCCGTGAGGAGGAGGCGGTATCCATCTTGCGTGCCGCCGGAACGGTCGAGATTTCCACCGACATTCGATCGTCGAAATGGATGAAGCTCGTCGCCAACGCCGCCGAGCTCGTGCCCTCGGCGATTCTTGATCTTCCGCTGGGCGACGCTGTGCGCCTGCCGGGTATGCGCGAGTTCATGGTGGCAACGGGCCACGAAGCGGTTCGCACGTGCCTCGAGACCGGGAGCCGCCTCATGCCGATATTCGGGATGACCGAGGCCGACATTGGCGACCCTGACGACTACGCGGTGATGCTTCTCGATCGTGTGCTCACCGATTACACGTTGCCGTCGACGCGTACGACCGTGCTACAAGACTGGATGAAGGGTCGACGCAGTGAAGTGAACGAGATCAACGGTCTCGTCGTACGTG
>CALRWH020000160.1:0-3511 GCA_943371805.1 Pseudomonas synxantha
GGGGCTGACGGATGCCGCGGCGCGCATCCGCACCGCGGTGCTCGCCGACCTCGCTGAGCGTGGCGCGTCGCCCCGCCGCACGAGCGACGTCGGATCCGCGATCGCCGCGCGCTTGGCCTAGTCGCCCGGCCACCACCCCGGCCAGCGTCGCACGATTGGCCCGAGAACCGCACGCCACCGCGGGGTACGCTGTACCCACGCTCTTCCGGGGCCTGCGGGCCGCCGGCGACCTCTCGAGGAATTCCGATGACGAACCTGCTGCCAATGGCCACCCGCGAGCTCACGTGGGCCGTGACCCCCAACGAGGCCGCCCGCGCGGTCACCGAGCGCGACGCGATTCTCGCTGACCCCGGCTTTGGCAAGCACTTCACCGACCACATGGTCGACATTTGCTGGAGCGAGATGGGCGGTTGGCACCGCCCGCGCGTGCAGGCCTACGGCCCCATCACGCTCGACCCGGCCGCCTCGGTGTTGCACTACGGTCAAGAGATCTTCGAGGGCCTCAAGGCCTACCGGCACGCGGACGGCTCGATTTGGTCGTTCCGCCCCGACGCCAATGCGCGTCGCCTGCAGCGCTCGGCCAAGCGACTCGCCCTGCCCGAGCTGCCGGAGCAGTACTTCATCGAGGCCCTCAAGCAGCTCATCGCCGTCGACAGCGAGTGGGTGCCGAGCGCACCCGAGACGAGCCTGTACTTGCGCCCCTTCATGTTCGCGAAAGAGGCGTTTTTGGGGGTGCGCCCGGCACACAAGGTGGCGTTCTATGTCATCGCGTCGCCCGCGGGAGCCTACTTCCACGGAGGAGTGAAGCCGGTCTCGATCTGGCTCTCGACGCAGTACTCGCGCGCGGGCAAGGGCGGCACGGGTGCCGCCAAGACGGGCGGCAACTACGCCTCGTCGCTCGTGGCTCAGGCCGAGGCTGCGGAGCACGGCTGCGCCCAAGTGCTCTTCCTCGACTCGGTCGAAGGCAAGTGGCTCGAAGAACTCGGTGGCATGAACATCGTGCTCGTCTACAAAGACGGCACGCTCGTGACTCCGCTGAGCGACTCGATTCTCGAGGGCATCACGCGCGACTCGATCCTCCAGCTTGCCGAAGACCGCGGCCACACGGTCGAGCGGCGTCGCGTGAGCATCGACGAGTGGCGCGAGGGCGCGGCATCCGGAGACATCGTTGAGGCGTTCGCGTGCGGCACGGCCGCCGTGGTTACCCCGATCGCGATGATCAAGGCCGCCGACTTCGAGATCGGCAGCGCCGACGCCCCGGCGGGCGAGCTCACGATGTCGCTGCGCGCCGAGCTCACCGACATTCAGTACGGCCGCCGCCCCGACCCGCACGGCTGGATGCTGCGGCTCGACGCCTGAGCAGGCCCCCGTCATGAGTTCACTCGATCCTGACTTCGAGAGCATGACCGCCCCCGCGCGCGTGGGCGTCATTGCGCTCTGCATGGGCGGCGGTGCCGCGCTCGCGCTCGTCGGCACCTTCACGCACCAGTCATTGCCGCCGGTGGGGGTGGCGGTCGCGCTCATCACGGTCGGGCTCTACATCGTCGGCCTTCGGGTATGGGGTGGCGTGCGCACTCCCGCGGCTGCGGGAGCCATGGGGGTGGGCCTCGTCGCCGGAATCCTTGCCATGGTCACGGGCGACTCGGTGCTTGTTCCGGCCAACCTCGTGGGCTACGCGTGGCTCGGCGGTATTGCCGTCATCGCCTTCTTTGCGCTCGGCTGGCCGCGCATCCAGCGGGTTCCCCAGCGCGCGAGCGTTACGATGGAACAGCCCGCTCTCGTTCAACAAGAGGATCGACCACTGCCGTGACTTACGTGATCGCCCTGCCCTGCGTCGACGTGAAAGACCGCGCCTGCATCGACGAGTGCCCCGTTGACTGCATCTACGAGGGCGACCGCATGCTGTACATCCACCCCGACGAGTGCGTCGACTGTGGTGCGTGCGAGCCGGTGTGCCCCGTCGAGGCCATCTACTACGAAGACGACACTCCCGAGAAGTGGGCCGACTACTACACGGCCAACGTCGAGTTCTTTGCCGAGATCGGTTCGCCCGGTGGTGCCTCGAAGGTCGGCGTCATCGCGGGCGACCACCCGATCGTCGCCGCGCTGCCGCCGCAGGCCTAGTTCTCGATTGTGACGATCGAGTTACCCGACTTTCCCTGGGACTCTCTCGCACCTTTCGCCGCCCGCGCGCGCGAACACGTTGACGGCATCGTCGATCTGTCGGTCGGCTCTCCCGTTGACGCCACCCCGCACCTCGTGCGCGAGGCGCTCGTTGCGGCGACCGATGCCCACGCCTACCCGCAAACCATGGGCACGCCCGAACTGCGCGCCGCGATTGCTGCCTGGTACGCCCGCCGCCGTGGCGTCGACGGCCTGACGACGGATGCTGTGCTCCCGACCATCGGCTCGAAAGAGCTCGTCGGCCTCTTGCCCCTGCTGCTCGGCCTCGGCCCGGGCGACACCGTCGTCTACCCGCGCACGGCCTACCCGACCTACGCCGTGGGTTCGGTGGTGGCTCGCACGACCGGCGTCGCCACGGATTCCCCGGATGACTGGCCCGCATCCACTCGCCTCGTGTGGCTCAACAGCCCGGGTAATCCCACGGGAGCCGTGCTCGGCGTCGCGGCTCTGCGGGCCGCGGTTGCCCGCGCCCGCGAACTCGGGGCCGTGCTCGTCAACGACGAGTGCTACGCCGAGCTGGGCTGGCAGCCCGAGCGGTGGGGCAGCACGGCCGACGACACACGTGTGCCGAGCATCCTCGACCCCCGCGTGACCGATGGCGACCACACGGGCCTGCTCAGCGTCTACTCGCTCAGCAAGCAGTCGAACCTCGCCGGCTACCGCGCGGCGTTTCTCGCGGGCGACGCCGCGATCGTGCGGCAGTTGCTCGAGGTGCGCAAGCACGTGGGGCTCATTCCTCCCGCGCCCGTTCAGGCAGCCATGATTGCGGCTCTGGGCGACGACACGCACGTCGCCGAGCAGCGCGAACGGTATCGCGCGCGCCGCACGGTGTTGCGCGCGGCGCTCGAGAGCGCGGGCTTTCGCATCGATCACTCCGAGGCAGGGCTCTACCTCTGGGCGACGCGCGGCGAGCCCGCGCTCGACACGATTGCGCTGCTTGCGGAGCACGGCATTCTTGCCGCACCCGGCACGTTTTATGAGGGCGAGAGCTCGCAGCACGTGCGGCTCGCGCTCACGGCGACCGACGCGCGCATCGGCGCCGCGGCCGCGCGTTTGGCGCAACTCTCTAACGCCTGAACGGGTCTGTTGGCCCGTACGTGACTGGTGCGCCTTTGCGCATAGGCTGTAGGCGGGTCACTCCCGGGCCGCCACCACCACCTTGGCTCGTTCTCGGGACCCCGCCCCCACACACCGATCACACCCTGATCATTTTTCGCGAGGAGGCGCTATGAGCGACGGAGCACGCAACGACGGCGACACCACGGCCACGCTGCACTTTCCGGGCGGCACCGCCGAGTTTCCGATCGTGCCGAGCGTCGCCGGCGCC
>CALRWH020000161.1:0-3504 GCA_943371805.1 Pseudomonas synxantha
ATGCGTGCGCGCGCCGAGCTCTACGGGGGCATTCTGACGGCTTCCACGGTTCCGGGCGTGGGCTTCTCGCTGTCGGTCGTCTTCCCGGCCCTCCGCTTTCACAATGGTGTACACGGGGTGAAGCTGGACCGCTCGTGATGGCCCGTGTCGTCACTCCGGTATGTCGCGTGCTGATCGCCGATGATTCGCCGCAGCAGCGCGCAGGGTGGCGCATGATTCTCGAATCTCAGCCCGACATCGAGATCGTCGGCGAGGCGGGCGATGGTGCTCGCGCCCTCGCCATCGTGCGCCGTGAACCGACCGATGTCGTCGTGCTCGACTTGCACATGCCTCGCGTCAACGGTCTCGCCGCGAGTACTCGCATCACGACTGACGCCATGGTGCACCAACTCGGGCCCGCGCCGCGCATCGTCTTGGTGACCGCGCTCGATCTCGATGATCACGTTGCCGACGCCGCCCGCGCCGGGGTGTTCGCGGTCGTGTACAAAGATGTCGAGCCTGAAGCCCTGTTGGAGATCGTGCGTGCCGCGGCGGCCGCTCCGCCGCTTGACGATGAGCGTCGAGACTGAGCGTCGCGCTGCCTGGCGCGCGTCTCTCGCGGTCGGCTTGGCGGTGTCGGCCTACGGAATTTCGTTCGGCGCGCTCGCGGTCGCGTCGGGTCTCACGATTGCCCAGGCGTGCGTTTTGAGCCTCATCATGTTTTCGGGCGGTTCGCAGTTCGCATTGATCGGCGTACTCGCCAGTGGGGGAGTCGCGGCGGGCCCTGCTGCGATCGCGGGGGCAACGCTCTTGGGCTTGCGCAATGGCCTCTACGCCATTCGCGTCTCGCCCATCATCGGTCCGGGGTGGGCTAAACGCTTGCTCGCCGGCCACTTAACGATCGACGAGTCGACCGCTGTTGCGACCGCACAGCCCACGCTCGCTGGTCAACGTGTGGGCTTCTGGGCGACGGGCGCCATCATCTACGTCGGGTGGAACCTCATGACCCTGCTGGGCGCCGTGCTCGGCGACTTGCTCGGTGATGTTCGTCAGTTTGGGCTGGATGCGGCCGCCGGGGCGGCCTTCCTCGGTCTCGTGTGGCCCCGCCTGCGCGCCTTGCAACCCGTCGCCGTCGCCGTCGGAGCCGCGGTGGTTGCTGCCGTGCTCCTACCCGTGCTTCCGCAGGGCGTGCCGGTGCTCGTGGCCGCGCTTGTTGCCGTGGCGGTCGGAGTGCCCAACCTCTTTGCCGCGCGCGCCCGTTCGGCCGAGGGCGGTGAGTCGTGACCGTCTGGCAGATCATCCTGCTCGCGTCGATCCTGGTGCTCGGAATCAAGCTCGTGGGCTACGTGGTTCCTCCGCGCGTGCTGGAGACGCCCACGGCCTCGCGAACGGCCGAACTCACCACGGTGGCTTTGCTGTCGGCGCTCATCGTTGTGCAGACCATCGGAGACGGTCAGGGCGTCGTGATCGATGCCCGATTGCCCGCGCTCGGCGTAGCCGCCGTGCTGTTCGCACTGCGAGTGCCGTTCATTCTCGTGATCATTGGCGCGGCCGCCACAGCGGCGGGATTGCGAGCGCTGGGCTGGCAATAACGCTGTCGCGCCCGCGATCTAGCCGTCGAGCTGATCGCGGCCAGGGAGCCAGCTGCGCCCCGGCGAGCCCCATGAGCGCTTGCGGATCGCTTTGGCCGCAGCACGGTCGTAGGGGTGAGCCAAACGGTCGACGTAGAGCACCCCATCGAGGTGGTCATACTCGTGCTGAAAGATGCGCGCGAGCCAGCCAGTGGCATCGATCTCATACGGTTCGCCATCGAGATCGATCGCGCGCAAGAGAGCCCGATCTGATCTCACGAGCGGGTAGCGTTCGCCCGGCACCGAAAGGCAGCCCTCTGAGTCGCTCTCCTCGTCGGCGTCGCCCACGGGCGGCAGGCTCACGAGCAACTCCGGGTTGATCGCTACGCCCCGCCAGCGCACGGCGTCGTCGTCGGTCCAATCGAAGACGAAAACGCGGGCATCGACTCCCACCTGCGGTGCGGCAAGACCAACTCCGGGAGCGGCCTCCATCGTCTCGAACATGTCGGCGACGAGCGCGCGAAGCCCGTCATCAATCACCTCGACTTCTGCGGCGACCGAGTGAAGAACCGGCTCGCCGGTGATGCAAATCGAAAGGGCGGCCATTCATCCAGAATATCGGCGTCGTGCGGGGTAGATTGACCGGGTGCCGCCCGAGCTGACTGACCTGACTGAGCAGATCACGCTCACTCCCTATCAGTCGATCGGCGTTCCCATCGCCCTCGTCGGCGCCGTGTTTCTCTCGATTGGCGCGCAGCTTCAGCACCAGGGCGTCACTCGAGTTGAGGTGACGCACGGTGACGGCGAGAAGGCCGGCCTCAGCATCCGTCAGCTCATGCAGCTCATGGCCCGCCCTTCGTGGGTTATCGGCACACTCTTGCTTGGTCTCGCGATTCTTTTTCAGCTCACGAGCCTGGGGTTTGCCCCCCTCATCGTCGTGCAGCCGCTCGGCGTCGTCGCCTTGGTGATCACGGCAGTGCTCAACGCACGCATTTCGAAGATCAAGCTCGATCGGCACGCCATAAGAGCGATCGCGATGTGCGTGAGTGGCGTGGGCATCTTCGTGGCGATCGCCGCGGTCTATGCCATCGAGAAAGAGATCACCGAAGTGCAGTTGCTCATCATTTTGGGCATTCTGGGCCTCATTCTCGCGGCCTTTGCCGTGGCGTTCGGGTTCGCCCGTCACGTTGTGGGAGCCATGTTCTACATCATTGGGGCCGGGGTGCTTTTCGGCTTCGTCGCGACGCTCGCCAAGGTCGTCATCAACCGCATTCTGAACAACAACTTTGAGTGGCTCACGGTCGTGGCAATCGTCGCATTGCTGGCCTCGGCCGCTCTCGGTAGCTACTTCGTCCAGACCGCGTATTCGGTCGGTTCTCCTGACCTTGTCATCGCGGGGCTCACGGTTGTCGACCCACTCGTTGCTGTGCTGATCGGTGTGATCGTGCTCGGAGAAGCGTCGCTCATTCCGCCGGCGTTCATGATCACGGCGGTGATCGCCGGAATCGTAGCGATCTTTGGCGTCTTGCAACTAGCGAAACACCACCCACAAACACATCGCTGATCGGTGTTCTCAGAGCGCTCTTGGTTACTCCTGCGGTAGCGTAGGGGTTAGGTATTCCTCTCCCTGGCGCGCTCGCGTGCACTGTCGAGCACCGCCCACCACTGAGAAGCAAGGATCACCACCACTGTGCCTGACGCTCCGCACGACGGCAGTTCCCAGAGCCGTCCCCTTCGCGTTCTCATCGGAGGCGACACGTTTGGCCCCGACGTCAACGGTGCTGCAAAGTTCGCCGAACGACTAGCGGCTGGCCTCGTCGAGCGCGGCCACGACGTGCACATCGTCGCTCCCGGCTCAGAGAGCGGCCCGAACGTCACGCGCACGGAGGTGCACGAAGACCAGCCCATGACGGTGCACCGCCTTCGATCGTGGCGCTGGTACGCACACCCGTGG
>CALRWH020000162.1:0-3440 GCA_943371805.1 Pseudomonas synxantha
CGCGCCGCACGGCCGAGTGGGATGCCGAAGAGCGCCGCCGCCGCGCGGAGGTCGAGCAACTCGAGACCCGCAGCCGCGCGGCACTCGAACAGCACGTCGCCGCCGGACGCGCCTCGCTCGAGCTCGAGCTCGAGGCTGCGCGCACCGCACTCGCCGAAGAACTCGCGAGCGCTCGCACTGCCGTGCAGCACGAGGTTGCCGACGCCCGCGCAACGGCCGAGCGCGAGATTGCCGACGCTCGTGCCGCGGCCGAGCGCGAGATCGCCGCACAGCGAGCCGCCCACGACGAGAAGGCCGCCACTCAGCGCACGGCACTCGAGCGCGACGCCGAACGTCAGCGCCGCATCCTTGCTGATGAGGCAATCGCCCTGCGCGCTCAGTTGCAGCACGAAAACGACGAGCACCGCGCGCGGCTCGCTCGCGAGGCTGAGCAGGCGCGCGTCGACCTTGACGTTGAACTCACTGCGCGACGCGACGAAGCAGAGCGGGAGTACCTGGCCCGCCAGCAAGAGGCCGTCGTGCAAACGCAGCGCTACCTCGACGAAGCAACCGCGCAATTGGCGACGGCGCAAGAGCGAGCGAGCGCAGCGCGCGCCGAAGCCGAAGCCCTCGACCGCTCGTCGAAAGACCAGGCAGAGGCCGTTCGCGCCCACGCCGACGCGACAGCACGGTCGGTGCTCGAAAACGCCGAAACGCGTGCCGCGGCCCTGCTGCGCGACGCAGAAGAACGCACGACCGCCATGGTGGCCGAGGCCGAAGATCGGCTCGCGCGCATCCGTGTTGAGCGTGACGCTGTCGCCGGCTACTTCGAAGGCCTGCGCGGGGTACTGTCGCAGGCAGAAACCCTTGCGATCCGCGACGAGTAAGCGCCGATCGAACGACCCGGAGGACATTCGGTGAAGATTCAGAACGCATTCCGGCTCGGCATTTTCGGAGGGCTCGGCGTGCTCATCGCCCTGCTCATCGGCGGCGCCTTCGCGTCACTCGCGACAATCCTCACCTACATCGGTGCGGCTATCTTCATCGCGCTCGGCCTTGATCCGCTGATTTCATGGCTCGAATCGCGCAAGTGGCCTCGCTGGGCTGCCATCTTGACGGTTCTCGTGGGTGTCCTCGGCATGTTCGCTGGCCTCGTGTTCGCCATCATTCCCGTGGTCATCGAGCAATCGAACAAGCTCGTCACGCAAGTGACCGAGTACGTGACCAACCCTGAATCGCTCGATGAACTGCTCGGTCAGATTCAGAGCGTCATTCCCGCAGAAGTGCTCGACGTGCGTGCGGCGGCCGAAGATCTCTTGGCCTACATCACTGACCCCGACAACCTCACGCAGATCGGTGGAGGTGTTCTCGCGGTCAGCGTCTCGATCGCCACGGGCATCTTCGGCGCACTCATCATTCTGATTCTGACGCTCTACTTCACGGCCTCACTGGGCAACATCAAGCGTTCGCTCTACCGCCTCGTGCCGCGTTCGCGTCGCGAGAAGTTCATCGGTATCGCCGAGCAGGTCTCGCACGCCGTCGGCCGCTACGTGGTTGGACAAGTGTCTCTCGCGCTCATCAATGGTGTTGCGAGCTTCATTTTCTTGACGATCATCGGCGCCGCGTATCCGGCACTGTTCGCCTTCATTGCGTTCTTGTTCTCGCTCGTGCCGCTCGTCGGAACCCTGTCGGGCTCAATTCTCATCGTCGCGACGCAGTTGCTCGTCAACCCCGAGTCGACCATCACGGTGATCGCGGCGGGCATTTGGTACCTCGCCTACATGCAGATCGAGGCGTACGTACTGAGCCCCAACATCATGAACCGCGCGGTCAAGGTGCCCGGCGTCGTGGTCGTGATCGCAGCCCTCATCGGTGGCACGCTGTTGGGCATCTTGGGCGCCCTCATCGCTATTCCGGTGGCGGCGTCGATCATCATCGTGATCAACCAGGTCGTCGTGCCGAAGCTCGAAGAGAAGTAGCTACGGCCACTCTTCTGGCAAGGGCAACACAGCGGGGTTGAGGCGCGCGACGATCTCGGTGAGCACGCGCACGGTTTGGTTCTCGCCGACCCACAGGTGTTTGCCTCCGTCGACCGCCACGAACTCGCGCTCGGGCACGCTCGCGAAGCGTTCCAGCGCCTCGGGCGGGCGCAGATAGTCGTCTAACTCGGGAACCACGACAACGAGTCGCTTGCCGCTTCCCGACCACGCGGCAACCTCAGCGGGCGTCGTCCGGTGCAAGGGCGGCGAGAGCAGAATCGCCCCGACAATGTCGTGCTCGAGGCCGTGTTTGAGAGCGACCTCGGTGCCGAACGACCAGCCCAGCAACCACGGGTCGGGCAGGCCCCGTTCGGCAACGAAGGCCATCGCGGCGTCGAGGTCGAAACGCTCGTCATCGCCATGACCGAACGAGCCCTCGCTCGTGCCCCGCGGAGAGCTCACGCCGCGAAAGTTGAAGCGCAGCACGGCGATGTCGGCGAGGGCTGGCAAACGAGCAGCGGCCTTGCGGATGATGTGAGAGTCCATGTATCCCCCCGCCGTGGGCAGGGGGTGCAGGCACACGAGCGTGGCCACCGGGTCATGACTCTCGGGTACCGAGAGCTCGCCAACGAGAGTCAGTCCGTCCGGCGTGTGCAGCTCAATCTCGGTGCGCACGGCCGGCAGCACCGTTGCACTGCGAATGGGTTCACTCATGGTTCCAGCCTCCAGCAGTGCGCGTGCCAGTGCCGACGATCGGCAAGATCGGCCTGCTCCCCCATGAGGCCGTCGGCACGCCAGGCCACGATGTGTGCCTGACCAACGGGCACCTCAAGCCGGCAGCCCGGGCACAGGTACACCTTCTGCGCGGCCACCGCCGAGACCTGCTGCACGTTCCACGTTCCCGAGCGCTTGACGACGGAGCGCCGCAGACCCGCGGTGATGCGATCGAGGTCGAGCGGGGCATCCGTCTCATCAGGGTGGCGTCGGCTGCCATGACGGTCAGTACGCGAACGATTGCTACGGGGCATGGATGCTCGGGCCTAGTACCAGCCCACACGCTGGCTATGCGCCCACGCGCCACAGGGCGTCTCATACCGAGCGGCGATGTATCCGAGGCCCCACGTGATCTGGGTTGCGGGGTTGGTCTGCCAGTCGTCGCCCGCCGATGCCATCTTGTTGCCGGGCAGGGCTTGGGGAATGCCGTAAGCGCCCGAGCTCGCATTCTCGGCGTACACGTTCCACCGCGACTCTTTGTTCCAGAGCGCGACGAGACAGTCGTATTCGGCGATGCTCCAGCCTTGGTCGGTCACCATCGTGAAGGCGATGGCCATCGCTGTGCCAGCGTCGGGCGAGCCCGCGGCAGGAGCCGAGCCATAGGGGATGACCCGTGAGGTCAGCCACTCGATGGGCTCGATGCTGCCGACGTAATCGTCGGTCGCAATGAACTGCTGGGTCGCCTGCTCAGGAGCGGGAGCCATGGTT
>CALRWH020000163.1:0-3439 GCA_943371805.1 Pseudomonas synxantha
GCCACTCGACCCCAGCGATCCCGTCGCGCTCGTGCAACCCCTACTTGAGCACGACGCCGCGACCGGCGACGACCTCGTCGGCACCCTCGGCACCTGGCTGCGGTGCGATGCCGTGGCCGAGGCGGCGGCGCTGCGGTTGGGCATCCACCGCCACACGGTTCGCGCGCGCTTGCGGCGCGCAGCCGAGCTGCTCGACCGCGACCTCGACGCGTTTCCGGCGCGGGCCGAGGTGTGGGCGGCGCTGCAGGCGGCGGGCCGCGTCTAGCCGGGCGCCGGTTCTAGACTGGAGCCACCAGCGGGAGTGGTGAAATTGGCAGACACGCAGGATTTAGGTTCCTGTGCCTTCGGGCGTGAGGGTTCAAGTCCCTCCTTCCGCACGGAGCGTCGGGATACCCTGAGCGCACTCGTCACACTGAACAACGGAGCCGCCCAATGATGCCCATGGACCTCGGACTCTTCGACGTCGAAGCGTGGATCACCGGCGCGGGCCAGTGGGGCTTGCTGCTCGTCTGCGTCATCGTCTTCGTTGAGACTGGCCTGCTCATCGGGTTCTTACTGCCAGGCGACACGCTGCTGCTCATCACGGGCATCTTGACCTTCACGGGCGTGATTCCGCAGCCGATATGGGTCGTCGTGCTGAGCATCTTCGTTGCCGCCGTCTTGGGTGATCAATTGGGCTACTACATCGGTCTCAAGGGCGGGCCACCGGTGTTCGAACGAAAGTCGGCCGGGTTCTTCAGCAAGAAGAGTGTCGCGCGCACCGAGTACTTCTTTGCCCGCTACGGCGGTTGGGCCGTCACGATCGCCCGGTTCATCGGCGTCGTGCGCACTATCGCCCCGGTCGCCGCGGGCGTGGGCAAGATGCCCTACCGCAAGTTCTTGTTCTTCAACGTGCTTGGAGCCTTCCTCTGGGGTGTCGGTCTGCCGCTCATTGGGTGGTGGGCGGCACACATTCCCGGCGTTGCCGAGGTCGTGACCGAATACATCGAGGTCGTGTTCCTCATTGTCATCGGTATGGCCGTGGCCGGCATCGCCTGGCACTTGGGCCACGAACAGTGGGAAAAGCGCAAAGAAGCCAAGGCCGCCGCGGCCGGAGAGCCCGTTCCTGCGGTCGAGATCTGGGTTGACGAAGCCGCCCACGACGGCCGCCACGAAGTCGAGCACCACAAGGCCGGGTACGGCGTTGGCCCGCACGACGGCAAGCACGAGAAGAAGGCGCCCGGCGCGAAGAGCTAAGGTTCGCGGCTAACCGCCGAAGGCGAGCAACACGAGCAGGGTGACGTTGAGCGCGATGAGCAGGCCAGCGCACACGATGGCGAGGGCCGTCGTGAGCATCCGGTTGACCGATTCGCCCATGAGCGCACGGTCGGCCGTCAGTCGCACGAGCGGAATGAGCGCGAGCGGAATGCCGAAGCTCAGCACGACCTGACTGAGTACGAGAGCGAGCGTCGGGTCGACCCCCAGGGCCAAGATCGCCAGCGCGGGAATGATCGTGATCGCGCGCCGCACGAACAGCGAGATGCGTACGCGCAGCAAGCCCTTCATGATCTCGGCGCCCGCGTAGGCGCCCACCGAGGTCGAGGCGAGTCCACTCGCGAGCAAGGCGATCGCAAACAGCACGGCGACGGTCGGGCCGAGTCCGGCGGCCAGAGCGACGAACGCGCCCTCGAGGGTTTCGGTGCCCTCGACGCCCTGCAGATTGGCGGCGGCGACGAGCAGCATGACGACGTTGACCGAGCCCGCGATCGCAAGGGCGATCGTCACGTCGATCTTGGTGGCGCGCAGTACCGTGGCACGCTCGGCACCGGCGGCGACCTGGCCGAAGCGGTCGCGCGTGAGGGCCGAGTGCGCGTAGATCGCGTGCGGCATGACCGTGGCGCCCAGGATGCTCGCCGCGAGCAACACGCTCTCGGTGCCCTCGAACCGCGGAAGCAGACCCGCCGCGGCTGCCGCGGGGTCGGGCGGCCCGATCACGAGCCCCGCGCAGAAGCCGATGACGATCACGAGAATGAGCCCGGTGATGACGCGCTCGAAGATGCGCACGCCGCCCCGGCGGCTCTGCACCACGAGGAGCAGCATCGACACGATGCCCGTGATGACGCCGCCCACCACGAGCGGCAGGTCGAACAGCAGATAGAGCGCCACGGCGCCACCAATGACCTCGGCGACGTCAGTGGCCATGGCGACGAGCTCGGCTTGCCCCCAGTAGGCGAGCCGCGCGGGGCGCCGGCGAAAGCGTTGGCCGAGCGCCTCAGGCAAGCTCAGCCCGGTCACGATGCCGAGCTTGGCCGAGAGGTACTGGATGAGCCAGGCCATGATGTTGCCCGTCACGACGACCCACACGAGCAAATAGCCAAAGAGTGCGCCCGCCGTCATGTTGGCCGCCACGTTGCCGGGGTCGAGGTATGCCACACCCGCGACCATCGCCGGGCCCAGCATCGGAACGATGATGAGGCCGCTGCGAGCGGCGGTCACGCGGGGGTCACGGGGCTCGGCGTCGGTCACGCTCCGACGATAGCACCGAGATTTCGGTGCGCCGAAACCTTAGACCTCGGGGCGCGGTTCGAGCCAGACAGAACCGGCGACGGCCGGCGAGACGACGACCTCCGTACCCGCGCGCCGCAGCAGAGCAACCCCCGCACCGCCTTCGGGCGACTCCCCCACCCACACGGGCTCGTCGAGCGCGATGCCGAGTTGGTCGAGCACGCGCAGCACGTCGGGGTCGCGGTCGCTGATGCGCACCACGCGGCCTGCAAAGCCGAAGGGTGCGTGGTCGAGGCGCACCGCATCCGGCCGGCGAAGGGAACCATCCGCGGCGGGAATGATGTCGCCGTGCGGGTCGCGCTGCGGATGCCCGAGCTCGACATCGATCGCATCGAGCAGTCGATCGCTCAGCGCGTGTTCGAGCACCTCGGCCTCATCGTGCACTTCGTCCCAACCGTAGCCGTGCACGCGCACGAGCCACGTCTCAATAAGCCGGTGTCGGCGCAGCATCGCGAGAGCGCGCTGCTCGCCCGCGGACGTGAGCGTAATGGGCCCATATGGCCGGTGATCGACGAGCCCCGCGGCGTGGAGCTTCTTGACCATTTCGGTGACGCTCGAGGGCGCGAGGCCCAGTCGGGTCGCGAGCTGGTTGGGCGTGATGGGGTCGGGCTGCCACTCGGTGTGCGAGTAGATGGTCTTGAGGTAGTCGTCGGCGGCATCGACCGTGGTGCGCGGCACCGTGCGGGCGATGGGCGGGGTCGACATGGCTCCAGCCTACGAGGCTGGGTCTAGCTTGCGCCGTACCGCTCGGCGAGCACGCGCGCGAGCGCCGCGAACGCGCGGCCACGGTGGCTGATGGCGTTCTTCTCGTCGGCGCTGATCTCTGCGCTCGTGACGCTGAGCCCCTCGGGAATGAAGATGGGGTCGTAGCCGAAGCCGCCGATTCCCGCGGCCT
>CALRWH020000164.1:0-3326 GCA_943371805.1 Pseudomonas synxantha
TCCAGCGTAGGGCGTTCGGCAACCCCCGCGCGTCGTATCGCATCAACTTAAGTTGACAGAGTGAACGCATCAACCTAAGTTGATGGCATGCCCGAAACCATCCGCATTCCCTCCCCCGATGATCCCGCCGAAGCCTTCGCTACGGTCATCGCGCTTCGACGCCGCGCCGCGTCGCTCGAACGCGAGGCCGTCGATCGAGCGCTCGACGCGCAGTGGACGTGGGTCGAAATCGGCCAGGCCCTCGACATGACGGCGCAAGCGGCCCACAAGCGACTCGCTCCCTCACGCCGCGCGACGTCCTGATACCTCCGACGACACGCGCCCTCGCCCGCAGATCACCCGCGCATCCCACGCACATCCCCCGCGCATCCCCCGCGCATCCCCCGAAAGGACCCTCATGCCCCTCGCTACCGCCCGCCACGACGTTCGGCTCATCGCCGATCTGCTCACGACCGCCGAAAACGAAGCTCGCGCCCTCGGCGACCCTGAACCCGGCGCCGAGCACCTGCTCATCGCGTCGCTGCTGCTCGACGACGCGTCAGCGCGCACAGCGCTCGGCGTCGAGGCCCCGGCGGCACGGGATGCCCTGCGCGCCGTGCACGCCGACGCACTCGCCGCCGCCGCCGTTGACGACTCTGCGAGCGACGCGTCGTTGCCGCGTGCGCGTGGCCTCTACCGCAGCCGCGCGAGCACGCGCGATGTCTTTCGGCGCGCGAAGACGCTCGCCCGCCGGTCGCCGAGCGGACTCCGTTCTGCCCACGTGCTCATTGCCCTTGCCGAGCGTGAGCACGGCACGGCAGCCCGCGTGCTGACGCACCTCGGCATCGAGCGCGGTGCGCTGATGGCCGCCGCGACCGCCGAGGCAGCCCGATGAGCCGCGGAGGTTCGGCCGGCGCGAGCAATTCGGGAACGGGCGACCGGGCGAACAACCGAGGCGGTGCTCAGAATGCACACAGCTCAGCGCGCGAGCGCCGGTCGGCATCAGCAGCCGTCGCCGCGACGGCGGTGCTGTCGACCCTGCTTGCGGCGTGCGCACCCCTCGACGCCGGCACGACGCCACGAACATCGCTTGCCGACGGCGCAGCGCAGTCGGATGCCCTATTGACACGCGTGATCGCGAGCGATGGCCCCGGCTGCGCGAGTGCCGTCGTGATTGACGACGAGCTCGTGTGGGCGGGCGAGGCGGGGCTCGCCGATGTCGACGCAGGGCGGCCGATTGACGCGACCACGCGCTTCGACATCGCATCCGTCTCGAAGCAGTTCACGGGGCTCGCCGTTCTGCGGCTCGCTGAACAAGGCCTGTTCTCAACGAGTGACTCGGTCGCCGACGTGCTCGACCTCGAGGCGTCGTGGGCCGACGACGTCACGATCACCGACTTGCTGCAGCACACGAGCGGGATTGTGGACTACACCGACTTGCTCTTCGACGCCGGGTTCGAACTCGACGACGTCAGCGACCAGAGCGACGCGCTGGACGTCATCGAGAACACTGAGCTCGAGTTTGAACCGGGCGAAGAGTTCTCGTATTCGAACTCGAACTACGTGCTACTCGCGTCGATCGCCGAAGAGGCGAGCGGCACCGACTTCGCCACGATTCTTGCCCGCGAGGTGTATCCCGACACCGAGATGAGGCTCGAACCGGCCTCGACAGCCGACGACGTGGCCCTCTCGTATGAGGGCGGCTCTGAATCGCGCGTGGAGTGGCTGCAAATCGGTGACGGGTCAGTCGTCGCAACGGCCACCGAATTGGCCCAGTGGGGCACGATCTACGCTGACACGAGCGACCCGGCGGTGCGGGCCATGACCGAGGGCGCTGCGGATGACGGAGCGGGAGGGCAGCACGGCGCCGGAATCGGCATCGACGCCGAGGGGAATCTCGGCCACAGCGGAGGCTGGGCAGGATTTGTGACGCTGTTCTGGGTGTCGGCCGACCGCTCGACCGTCATGAGTCTGTTGTGCAACAGCACTGACCTCGAGATCGATGCTCTTGCCGACGGCATGCTGACCATTTGGGAGTAGCCGGCGCGATCGCACCGAATCGCGCGCAGACGGCGCGCGCCACACGCCCCACCAACGACGAACGCCCCGGGTCTGATCCAGACCCGGGGCGTTCGAACGAGTGAAACTAGGCGCCGACCTTGAAACGAGCGAAGCCCGTCACGGTCAAACCGGCATCCTTGAGAACCGTCGCGACCGTGAGCTTGTTGTCACGCGCGTAGTCCTGCTCGAGCAAGGCAACCTGCTTGAAGAAGGCACCGACGCGACCCTCGACGATCTTCGGCAGGGCAGCCTCAGGCTTGCCCTCGTTGCGCGAGATCTCTTCGACGATGCGACGCTCGGTCTCAACCGCTTCGGCCGGAACCTCGTCGCGCGTGAGGTACTGCGGGTCGGCGAACGAGATGTGCTGCGCAATGCTGCGCGCCGTCTCAGCGTCAGAACCCTCGTACGCCACGACCACGCCAACCTGCGGGGGCAGGTCTTTGTTGGTGCGGTGCAGGTACACGGCGAAGTTCGCACCGGCGATGCGAGCAACGCGACGCAGCTCGAACTTCTCGCCGATGATGGCGGCCTCTTCGTCGATGATCGCGGCGACGGTCGAGCCGTCGACCGGAGCGGCCAGGGCCGCCTCGACCGAGTCGGCGCCCGCGGCCACAACAGCCGCCAGCACGCGCTCGCCGAGCGCAACGAACTTCTCGCCCTTGGCAACGAAGTCGGTCTCGCACGCGAGCTCGATCATCGTCGTGGCGTCGGCACCCTCGTGCGCGGCGATGAGGCCCTCGCTCGTCGAGCGGTCGGCGCGCTTCGCGTTGCCCTTGGCACCCTTGAGACGCAAGATCTCGGTGGCCTTCTCGAGGTCACCCTCCGCCTCGACCAGGGCGTTCTTCGTGTCGACCATGCCGGTGCCGAGGCGCTCGCGCAGGGTCTTGATGTCTTCCAGGCTGACGTTCGCCATAGAGGTGTCCTTACTCGGTCTCAGCGGCCGGGGCGTCAGCCTCGGCGGCGGGCTTCTTCTTGGCAGGGGCCTTCTTTGCGGGCTCCTCAGCGGCGGCCTCAGCAGCAGCCTCGGCGGGTGCCTCGTCGGCAGCGGCCTCTGCCACGGGGGCCTCAGCGGCGGGAGCCTCAGCGGCAGCGGCGCCCTGCTCGAGCAGTTCGCGCTCCCACTCTGCGAGCGGCTCGACGGCGGAGACGTTGCCCTCAGCAGCCGGCTTCGCGTGCTTGCGGATCAGACCCTCGGCAGCAGCATCCGCAATGATGCGCGTCAGCAGCGCCACAGAGCGAATCGCGTCGTCGTTACCCGGAATCGGGTACGCCAACTCGTCGGGGTC
>CALRWH020000165.1:0-3281 GCA_943371805.1 Pseudomonas synxantha
TGACGAGAATCGCGAACTGGGCAGCATCGATGATGCGCACTCCCAGATCTTCAGCCTTCGCCAGCTTCGAGCCCGCCCCCGGACCAGCAGCAACGAAGTCGGTCTTCTTCGACACGCTCGACGCCGCCTTACCGCCTGCCGCGATGATCGCCTCTTGCGCGCCTTCGCGCGTGAATCCGTCAAGGCTGCCGGTCGCGACAACCGTGAGGCCCGCGAGCACTCCCCCGGCCGCAGCCGCCGCACCGGGGCCAGCGTGACCTGGCGTGCTGAACTGCACACCCGCCGCCGCCCACCGCTCAACGATCTCGACGTGCCAGTCGACCGAGAACCAGTCGAGCACGGCTTCGGCGATGATCGACCCGACGCCATCAACCGCCGACAGTTCATCGAGTGATGCCGCCCGAATCGCGTCAAGCGAGCCGAACCAGTCGGCCAACGCACGAGCGGCCACCGGGCCGACGTGACGAATGTTGAGCGAGACCAGCAAGCGCCAGAGTGGCTTCGACTTCGCTTTCTCGAGTTCGTCGAGCAGCGTGAGGGCCGCAGAACTGGGCTGCGGGCCATCCAGCCCCTGCTTCTTTTCGGCAGCACTGGGGTTGCGCCGAAACGGCGTGCGACGACGAGCGGAGCCGTCTGCTTCAAGCTTGGGTAAGCCGGTTTCGGCATCCGTCACCACGACCTCGATCGGCAAGAGGTCGTCGATCGTCAACGCAAAGAGGCCCGCCTCGGTCTGCAGGGGCGGGATGCTCGGCACATCGGGCTGCGTAAGCGCCGCCGCCGACACCTCGCCGAGAGCCTCGATGTCGAGGGCGCCGCGACTGCCGATGTGCTCGACGCGTCCGCGCACTTGGGCGGGACAGCTGCGCGCATTGGGGCAGCGGAGGTCGACGTCGCCCTCTTTCGCGGGCCGCAGCGGCGTGCCGCACTCGGGGCAGTTCGTGGGCATGACGAACTCGCGCTCGGTGCCGTCGCGCAACTCGACGACGGGGCCGAGCACTTCGGGGATCACGTCGCCCGCCTTGCGCAACACGACCGTGTCGCCGATGAGCACACCCTTGGCCTTGACGACGTCTTGATTGTGCAGAGTGGCTTGCCGCACCTCACTGCCGGCCACGCGCACCTTCTGCATGACAGCGTAAGGAGTCGCGCGACCCGTGCGACCCACGCTCACGACGATGTCGAGCAGCTTCGTGTTGACCTGCTCGGGCGGGTACTTGTAGGCGATGGCCCAGCGCGGGGCGCGGCTCGTGGCGCCGAGCTCGCCGTGCAGCGCGAGCTCGTCGACCTTGACGACAACGCCATCGATCTCGTGCTCGACGTCGTGGCGGTGCTCACCGTGATACGCGATGTACTCGGCCGCGCCGGCCGCGCTGTCGTGCACGCGGAAGTGGCTGCTGATGGGCAATCCCCAGCGCTCGAGCAGACCGTAGACCTCGCTCTGGGCTGAGACGGGCGGGTTCGGCCAGGCGCCAATGCCGTGCACGAGCATCCGCAAGCGACTGAGTCGATCGCGCATGCGCGCCAGCTGCTCGTCGTTCTTGCCCTCGGCCTTCTGGCGCAGGCTGCCACTCGCGGCGTTGCGCGGGTTGGCAAACTCGCGCTCGCCGGCCTCGCGCTGCAGCATGTTGAGCTCGTCGAACGCCGCCTTGGGAATAAAGACTTCGCCGCGCACTTCGACGAGGTCGGGCACCTCGCTCGGGTCTCCGGAGAGACGCTGCGGGATGCCCGCCACCTGCAGCACGTTCTGCGTCACGTCTTCGCCCACGCGTCCGTCGCCGCGCGTGGCCGCTGTCACGAGGAGCCCGCGCTCGTATCGCAGGTTGAGGGCGAGCCCGTCGATCTTCAGTTCACACAGCAGGCGCACCGGGCGGCCCGCATCACGTTCGACCTTCGCGGCCCAGTCGCCGAACTCCTCGGCGCTGAACACGTTGTCGAGGCTGAGCATGCGTTCGGCGTGCTCGACGGGCGCGAAGAGCGTGGTCTCGGCACGACCGCCCACGGTCTGCGTCGGCGAGTCTTGACTCTGTAGCTCCGGAAAGAGGTGCTCGATCGCTTCGAGCCGACGCACAAGAGCGTCGTAGGTAGCGTCGTCGTCGAGCACGGTGTCGCGCGAGTAGTAGGCATCGCGCAATTCGAGAATGCGCGTCGTGAGCGCCTCGACCTCGTCGCGCGCTTCGTCGCGCGTCAGGTCGTCGACAGTCTTTTCAACCACGCGCACAGTCTAGGAGCGGGTACTGACCGCGCGGCTAAGGGTTGGCGCGCACGTCAGATGACGCGGCTCGGGGTTGGCGCGCACGTCAGACGACGTAGCTAGGGGTTGGCGCGCACGTCAGACGACGCCGCTAGGCCCCGAGCACTCGATCAAGGTACGCGTTCGTGAAAACGCGATCGGGGTCGAGCCGATTGCGCACCGCGAGAAAGTCGTCGAAGCGCGCGTAGGCGGGCCGCAAATCGTCGGCGGTGCGAGTGTGCAACTTGCCCCAGTGTGGCCGCCCGTCATGAGCCCGCAGAATCGCTTCGGCGGCGGCGAAGTAGTCGCGAGCATCCTCACGGTGATAGCGGTGCACGGCGATGTAGCTCGATTCGCGGCCGTGCGCGGTCGAGAGCCACACATCGTCAGCGGCCGTCGCGCGCACCTCAATGGGGAACGAGATGCGCCAGCCGTTCTGCTCGATCACCCGATTAAGTTCGCGCATGACCGAGGCGACGGCCTCGAGCGGCACCGAGTACTCCATCTCGCGAAAGCGCACCTTGCGCTCGGTCGCGAAGACGCGGTGCGAATAGTCGGCGAGCTCGCGATTGAAGGCCACCCCGCTCGCGAGCCGATTGAACGCGGGAATCGCGCCCGGCGCGATCGAGCCGATGCGGCAGAGCACTTCGTAGAGTCCGTTGCCGAGCAGTTCGTCGTCGAACCAGCGCTTGACGGGTCCGACGGGCTGGCGCGGCGCATCGGCCGGCAAACGCGTGTTGTTGCGCGTGAGCGCGAGCTTCGTGTGTGGAAACCAGTAGAACTCAACGTGATCGGCCTGCGTCGAGCGCGTGGCCCAGTTGTCGAGCACGTCATCGAGCGGTTCGGGATGCTCATCCGCCGCCAACACGAACGACGGCACCGCCTGCACCGTGAGGTCGACGAGCACCCCGAGGGCTCCGAGCCCGAGACGTGCGGCGGGCCACAGCTCGGCGTTCTCGGTGTCGCTCACCGTGAGTAGGCGACCGTCGGCGGTCGCGAGAGTTACCTTCCGAAGTTGGGTGGCCAAGCCGCCGAAAGCGCGACCCGTGCC
>CALRWH020000166.1:0-3160 GCA_943371805.1 Pseudomonas synxantha
ATGAGGTCGCTGGGGTCGAGGGCTTCGCCGCCGGGGCTCGTGTCGGGATCGAGCTCGTCGGGGTCGGGTGCCGCGGTCGCGTCGGGCGTGGGCGCGAGAGTCTCGCCCGTGACCGGATCGACGGCCGGCTCCTCCCCCGCGGCAGGCACGTCGTCGGTCGCATAGGCGGGCACCGCGCCGCGCGACGGCGTCGGCTCGAAGCGCACCCAGCCGAGCTCGTCGAAGTACAGTTCGGGCCACGCGTGCAAGTCGTCGGTCGTGACGATGAACTCACCGGGAACGTTCGGGTTCGCGGTTCCGGGCACGAACCCCACGGCGATGCGCGCGGGAATACCGAGCGTGCGCGCCATGAGCGTCATGGCCGCCGCGTAGTGCACGCAGTAGCCCGCGCGGGCCTCGAGAAAGACGGCGACGATCTCGGCTCCCGTGCCGTCGTAACCCTGCTCGACCGGCGCGTCTTCGGAGTACACGAAGTCGCCGCCCGTGAAGAACCTCTGCAACGCGAGCGCTTGGTCGTAGGGCGACGGGCCTTCCGCACCCTCGGCCACTTGCTCTGCCGTGCGCGCGACGATGGAGTCGAGGTCCTCCGGCACCGCTCGATACCGGTCGAGGCCCGACGCATCGACCGTGGCCTCGCGCAACTGCAGGGGCGTTGGAGACGCGACGAGACTCTCTACTTGGTACGAGCCGTTGCGGAACGTGCCATCGACCGTGCTCACCGTCACGCCCTCGGAATCGACCACCCACTCGCCCGTCAGCCCCGTGATCGCGACGGGTGCAGAAGGCAGCGGCACCCAGCGCGACCGCACATTTTGCAGACGGATGCTCGTCGCCACTTGCTCCGTCGCCACCGCGCTCCCCAGCCACGACGGCGGGCCCACCACGTCGGCCGCAGCCGAAGCGCCGCCGATCACCGGCTGCACCGACTGCCCCTCGAAATCGGCGAGGTGCGAGAGAGTCAGATAGAGCCCACCCTCGGCGTCGGTCGAGTAGCGCAGCGCCTCGACGGGGTTGCTGCGCCGCAAGTCGTTGCCGAGGTCGAGCACGGGGTTGACCCCCGCCACGAGACCGCCCACGCCCGAGCCGGGCAGCGCCTCGCCGGCGATCACGGGAGGCAGCAGCGGCGGAACGAGCAGCGCGGTCACGAGCACCCCCGCCGCCACCCCCACGGCGCGCCCGGCGGCCGCGGCTCCCCCGCTCGCGGCAGGGCGATGCAACGCGAGCACGAGCAGATAGGCCGCCGCTGTCGCGAGCACTGAGACGATCGGCAAGAGCCCGGGCGCAAGCACGACCGGCACCGACAGAATTCCCAGAAGGGGAACAGCCGCGTAAGCCGGACGGCGACCGTGCACGAGCACGGCGTCGGTCAGAATCGCGAGGCCCGCAACCCCCGATGCCATGAGAAAACGGATGCCCTCGTCGGCAACCGCAGGAATCGTCTGCTCGGCAATCGAGAGCTCGCCCGCCCCGATCAGCAGCGCGAACCGTTCAATGGTCGCGGGCAGTGGCACGATGCCGAGCAACGCGGTGTCGGCCGCGAACAGCAGTGTCAGGGCAAGCACCGTCGCAGCGACCGCCGCCGCCACCGCCCACACCGCCGCCCACCGCCGCACAAACAGCCGCACGGCGACCGCCGCCCCCACTCCCGCCGCTGAGACCGCGAGCACCGTCGGGCCCCACAGCCCTTCGTCAAGCACGGCCGAAAAGCCCGTCGACGCCGCGGCAACCGCGAGAAGACCTGCTGCGCTCAATCCGGCCGTGCTGCGGGGCCGCACCGACTCACCCATTCGCGACCACCGCCGGCACCGCCCACGCGGTCAACGGCTCGGCGTCGCCCCCCAGCAGAGCGAGCCACGCGTCGTCGGGCGATCGCGTGATCGACACGCGCGCCACGCGCCACCCCGCACGCTCGAAGGCCGTGCGCACGGGGTCAGGGTCGAGCAGAGCATCGTCAGGGTTCGCACTACCCTCGCGCCGCGAGGCGGCACGCGCGGGTTCGGCCGGGCCGGCGAGCAGGGCGACCGCGGGGGCGCGCGATGAGCGTTGTGCGAGCATCCACCGCAGGGTCCGATCGTCGGGAGCGCCGGCGAGCACCACCACGGGGGTTGAGCCCGACAGCGCCCGCTCGTCGAGCTCGGTCGTCGCGGTCGCGAGGGTCACGAGAGCAAGCTCGCCCAGCACGCCACCCACCGGGCCGTCGGCAATCGGCGCATCAGCGACGCGCTCGGTCGGCGTGACGAATTCGACCGAGTATCCGCGCTCGGCCAAGTGCACCGCCGACGAGGCCGCCATGCGCACGAGCCACTCGAAGG
Source organism: Pseudomonas synxantha (assembly GCA_943371805.1). GTDB lineage: Bacteria > Actinomycetota > Actinomycetes > Actinomycetales > Microbacteriaceae > Microcella. The sequence continues at coordinate 2,313 of CALRWH020000166.1, forward strand.
TGGCGCTCGTGGTCGTTCGACCTGCCCGCGCCGCAGCATCACGAGCGAGGCGGGCGTCGAGGTACCCCCGAGACTGCGTGTCAACGATGAGCCGAGCGTGCGGGCCCGCTTGCGGTTCGTCGTTGCGCACCATTAGCTCGCCCTGCCGCGCCGTCACGCGCCAATGCACGCGCCGCAGTGCGTCGCCATCGCGATACTCGCGCGTCACCACGTCGTCGTCGGCGCGCTCGCGCGAACGTGACGTGCGCGGGCCGGCCTCGCTCGACGGGTCAGGAACAGGCCCCGGGGTGAGCGGCGTCACCTGGGGCAGCACGAGTTGCGCGACCATCGCGCGCGTGTCGACCACCCGCACGGCGAGCGCAAAGGGGTCACGGTCTTCGATCAACAGCGGGCCGACCGACAACAGTCCGCGGTGAGTGGGCCAACAGCGATAGCCAATGCTCGCGGGGCGCGAGGCCGTGACCTCGCGCAACCGTCCGGGGCCCGCGAAGCCGGGAACCATGGGTACCCGTTCGATCCACTCGGCCGCGCGAGCGCGCCCACTCACGGTCACGCGCACCTGCACGGGCTCACCCTCGGTCGCCACGACGGGGTCGAGTTGCCGCGTCACGCGAACGCGCGGTCGAGAACTCGCGACCATACCGAAGGCGATAAGCGGCGCGGCGACGGCGACGGCAGCGATCGTCAGCAGCTCGGGGCGCTCGAACACATACGCGAGCACGCCGATGCCCACCGCGGCCACGAGGAACGCGATGCCGCGGGCCGTCAGCCGGGGCACGAGCGCCGCCTAGTCGCGCGCCATCGGTACCGGCACGGCGGTGGCCGCCACAATGCGGTCGACCACCTCG
>CALRWH020000167.1:0-3111 GCA_943371805.1 Pseudomonas synxantha
GGCGATGCGCTCGTCGAGGGTCGGCTTGGCGGCACTCACGGCTTCGCCCATGTGCTCAGTGATGCGCTCACGCGTCCGCCGCCGCCCGCGCGACATCGTCGAGCAGCGTCTGCGATTCGCGCCGCAGCACGGCCGGCTCGGCGCCAAACCGCAGCGGTTCGAGCGCGGTACCCAGGCGGTCGGCCTCCGAGTCGAAGAGCGCCTCAACCCGCCGCTGCAGGTCAAGCCGGGCTTCGGCCGCGAGCCGCCGCACGGCGTCTTCGCCGAAGATCGTCTCGAGCAACTTCTGGCCGATGACGGCCGAGCCGCCCGCGATGGCGAGCTCGCCGCCCGTGAGTCCGCCGGTCGAGGCGAACACGACGATCATGAGCGCGACGGTCACGACGTTGAGCCCGAGCGACAGCACGCGAGCCCGCACGCGCTTATTGCCCGCGTTGTCGTGGATGAGTTGCATGAGCGCGCCCTGCCACTCGCGAATCATCGTCGAGGCGCGGTCGCGCAGCTGGGGGCTTTCTGCTGCGAGCTGCGGGTTGAGCTCGGCGACCATGCGCCCCGGAGCCGTGCGCTCAAGGTCGACCCACGCCGCCGCAGCGGCCCGCCCGGCCTGATCGACGATGACGGCCTGCAGCCCGGTTTCGATCTGCGTCTCGACCGCGATGACGGGGCTCGGCTTGCCGGTCACCCACGCCGTGACGCTGTCGCGCGTGCGCGAGAACCACGATTCGATCTTGCGAAACACATCGGATGTTCCAACGAAGTCTTGCCACCGCGCGAGCACCTCGCCCCGCAACAGCGCACCGTCGCTCGTCGCGGCATCCACGGCGTCGATCGCCGCTTGGTAGTGCGCGTCGGCGGCGGCTTCGGCACCGTCGAGCCAGTCGAGTTGCTGCTGGCGAGCATCCGCGATGCGCGTCACGCGCTGGTCGAGATCGCCGATGGCGCCGCTGAGCGTACGCGCCGCAATGCGGGCTCGGGATGCGCGGTCGCCCGCAATGCCCTCAAGCCACGCACGCGGGCCGGCTACCGCGCTCGCCGGCAGCATGCCGAGGTCATCGAGGGGCTGCTCGTCGATCGTGAACACGGGCGCGTCGGCGAGCCCGCGCGCGGCGAGCATGGCGCGCAAGTCGGGCAGCACTTCATCGGTGGCTCCGGGCGGCACGCGGTTGAGCACCACGCCCACGGTGATCTGGCGCGCGGCGGCACCCTCGAGCAAGCGCCACGGCACGGCGTCGGCGTAGCGGTTGGCGGTCGTGACGAAGAGCCACAGGTCGGCGGCGGCGAGCAGCTGCGCCGCAAGCGCGCGGTTCTCGTCGGCGACCGAGTCGATGTCGGGGGCGTCGATGATGGCGAGCGAGCGCGGAACGCTCTCGTGCTCGAGCAGCATGAGCTCACTGATGCGTGCAGCCTCGGGCGTGTCTCCTGCCGCGCTCGCGGGAGTGCCGGGCGCGCTCACCCGGCCGCGCACGCGTGCGAGCCCGGGCAAGATGCGATCGCTCGCAAACCAGCCGGCATCCACGGGGGAGTGCACGAGAATCGGCTGCCGCGTCGTCGGGCGAATGACGCCCACGCGGGTCGTCGCGACGCCGAGCAGCGCGTTGACAATGGTCGACTTGCCCGACCCGGTCGAGCCGCCAACAACCGCGAGCAACGGAGCGTCGAGGTCAGCGAGCCGCGGGCGAATGTAGTCGTCGATCTGCCGCACCGCAGCAGCAGCGGCCTCGCGCTGCGCGACGATGCCGTCGAGGTGCAGACTCAGGCCGACGTCGGCGAGCGAGGCCCGCAATCGTTCGAGCGACACGGTCGCGGGCGCTCGGGTGTCGGTCACGGGTTAAGCATGCCTGCCGCGGGCGCGGCACGCGAGCCAACCGCGGCATCTCGCGGACTATCGGCCGTCGTTGACACCGACAGTTCATTGAAACGTGCGGCGAGTTGTCGCCGTTGGTCGGCGTGGTGATGAATCCGGTCGGCCACGCAGACACGACCCGACGGTGACACTGTGGAAAACTCCCGCCCGCAGCCCAGCACTCGCACCACAATCGCGCGCATGCGTAGATTCCTCGACTTCTTCCCCCGCGCAAACGACGACCGCGGTGACGTACCAGGCTGGGTGCTCATCACCCTCATGACGGCCGGGCTCGTCATCCTCATCTGGGCACTCGCGGGCCCGGCGCTGCAGGGCGTCTTTCAGCAGGCGATCGACCGCGTCACGGGCTTCTAGAGCGGCCGCCTCTCGTGGATGCTCTGCGCGCACGCCTCAGCAACGACCGCGGCTCGGCCGCCGTCGAGTTCGTGCTCGTCGGGGTGTTGCTCACGCTCGTGACGCTCAGCGTGCTGCAAGTGGCGTTCGCCCTGCACGTGCGCACGACCCTCATCGACGCGGCGGCGGAGGGTGCGCGGTTCGCGGCACTCGCGGACAGCTCCCTGCCCGCCGGCATCGAGCGCAGTCGCGAGCTCATTACCGCGGCCTTGGGGCCGAGCTACGCGCAGAGTATCTCGGCGGGCATGGGGGCCTACGGAGGGCATCCGGTCGTCATCGTCACCGTGAGCTCGCCCCTGCCGCTCATCGGCATGATCGGCATCGACGACACCTTGGAGGTCAGCGGCCGTGCGGCCCTCGAGCCTCTCCGTTAGCCGCCTCAACGCAGGGCCTGGCGACGGATGCGGTGACCGCGGCTCGGCCTCGCTCGAGTTTCTCACCGCGGGCCTGCTGATGCTCGTGCCGCTGGTGTACCTGATTCTCACGCTCGGCACGATCCAGTCGGCAGCCCTGGCGACCGAGGGGGCTGCTCGGCAGGCGGCGCGGGTCTTCGTGCAGGCGCCGACCGTCGCGGCCGGATCTGCGGCAGCGGAACGCGCGCTCGACCTTGCCCTCGCCGACCACGGACTCGAGGCGAGCAACGTCGCCCTGAGCATCAGCTGCACGCCCAACCCCGGGCAGTGTCACACCCGACGCGGGTGGGTCACCGTGGAAGCTGCCGTGCGCGTGCCGCTGCCGCTCGTGCCCCCGCTGTTCGACTTGCGCGTTCCTCTGGCCGTGCCGGTGGAGGCGAGCGCGACCCAGCAGGTCTCGCGGTTTTGGGGCGCTCGATGACGCCCATCGCAAAGCGAGTC
>CALRWH020000168.1:0-3047 GCA_943371805.1 Pseudomonas synxantha
TGAGCTCGTGCGGGTACCGGTTGCGGTAGCTCGACGGCAGCTCGACCTGGCTCAGCAACTCTTCGACGCGCTTGTCGAGGTCTTTTCCACTCGCGACTTTCGCCAACAGCAGCGGCTCGCCGATGCTCTCACCGATCGGCATGCGCGGGTTGAGGCTCGAACCCGGATCTTGGAAGACGATTCCGGCTTTGCGGCGCAGCGGGCGCAGATCTTTGAGCGAGGCGTTGGAAATGTCGATACCCGCCGAAATGAGGCGGCCGTACTTGATGGGCAGCAATCCGACCGCGGCCCGGCCGAGCGTGGTCTTGCCTGATCCCGACTCACCGACGAGTCCCACGATTTCGCCCGGGTAAACGTCGAGCGTGATGTCGTCGGCGGCGAGGAAGGCCGGAACCCGGCCGCGCTTGGGGTACTCGATCGAGACATCCTGAAACGACAGCACGGGCTCAACGCCACGCCGGTCGATCGCACGCGATCCCTCATCGGTCACGTCGATGCCCAGGTGCGGCACGGCCGCGAGCAACGACTGCGTGTAGGGGTGCTTCGGGGTCTTGAAGATCTCGATGGCCGTGCCCTGCTCGACGGCAACGCCGTCTTTCATGACCATGATCTTGTCGGCCAAGTCGGCAACAACACCCATGTCGTGCGTGATGAGCACAATGGCACTGTCGAGCCGTGTGCGCAGGCTACGCAACAGTTCGAGAATCTCGGCCTGTACCGTCACGTCGAGAGCGGTCGTCGGTTCGTCGGCCACGAGCAGCACAGGGTCGCACGAAATCGCCTGCGCGATCATGGCGCGCTGACGCTGGCCACCCGAGAGCTGGTGAGGGTACTTGTTGAAGGCCGTCGCCGGATCGGGCATGTCGACCTTCTCGAGCAACTCGATCGCTCGGGCCTTCGCTTGGTTCGGCGTGAGATCGAAGTGCGTGCGCAGGGTCTCGACGATCTGAAAACCGACCGTGTACACGGGGTTGAGGGCCGTCATGGGCTCTTGGAAGATCACAGCGATCTGTTGACCGCGTACGGCGCGCAAGTCGCGCTTGTTGAGACTCGAGATCTCACGGCCGAGCAGCTTGATTGACCCGGTCACGCGAGCGGTCGGGGGCAAGAGGCCCAGCAGAGCCATCGAGCTCGACGACTTGCCGGAGCCCGACTCACCCACGATGGCCATAACCTCGCCGCGCTTGACGGTGTAGTCGAGATCGACGGCCGCGGGGTAGAACTCGCCGTCGACCCAGAAGTCAACGCCGAGGCCAGTGACCTCGAGCACGGTCTCGACGGCGGTGGTGGTGGAGCTGGTCACGGGAGGTCCTTCCGCGTGGTCATGGTGCGGGGGTCTGCGAAGCTGGGGGCATGCGTTTTCAGCCCGCGAGCTTTCGCCCCACCTTCGGTCGAGTTCTGACGATCGTCATGGCGCTCATCGCGCTCGGCGCCCTGATCGGCTTCGTGGTCGCTGGCGACCTGGTCGGTCTGCTGCGATCGGGATGGTGGCTGCTGCTGCTGGCCGCCGTCACGTGGGCCATGTACTGGATGCCCTTGGTCGAGGTGCTCGAGCACGAGGTGCTCATTCGCAACCCGCTGGCCACCTGGCACGTACAGTGGCCCGCGATCGAGCGCATCGACACCAAGTGGGCCCTGACGCTCTACACGCCGCGCGGCAAGGTCGAGGCGTGGGCGGCTCCCTCGTCGGGCCGCTACACGGTCTTCACCATGGGCCCCGAAGACACCCGCGTGTCTGAGACCGCGCGCCTCGCCGGCTCGATTCGCCCCGGAGACACGCTCTCGAGTGAGAGCGGCGCCGCCGCGAACCACATTCGTCGGCACTGGGAGCAGCTGCGCGACGACGGTCTGCTGGATGTGCCGGTTGACGCCACAAGCGTTCGTCGCGAGTGGAACGTTCGCACCATTGCGGTGCTGAGCGTGCTCATCGCGCTGGGCCTGCTGGGGCTTGCCTTCTAGCCGCACCACGGCACCCACTTAGCTGTCTTTCTTCGGGTCGCGCGCGGCGCTGTAGCCACCACCGCGGGGGCGAGGGTCGTCTCCCTCGTGCACGTCGCTGCCGAGCCCCGTTGAACCCGAGGTCGAGATCGCACTCGACTTCGCCAGCGCGCGTGCGCTCGGCATACGCCGCTGGCGCGGGTCGAAGGCATCACGCAGACCGTCGCCGATGAAGTTAATGCACAGCGCGATCGTGATGATGAAGACACCGGGCCACCAGAACAACCACGGCCGCGTCGCGAACGCCGACTGGTTCTCGCTAATGATCTTGCCGAGCGAGGTGTCGGGCGATTGCACGCCATAGCCGAGGAAGCTCAGTGCCGTCTCGAGCAAGATGGCCGCGGCCATGAGCAGCGTCGTATTGACGATGATGACGCCGATGGCGTTGGGCAAGATGTGCTTGAAGATGATGCGGCGATCGCTCGCGCCGGCCACGCGAGCCGCGTCGACAAACTCACGCTCGCGCAGGCTCAGCACTTCGCCCCGCACGAGCCGGGCAAGGCCCGTCCACGTGAAGAGACCGATGATGATCGCGAGCACGAACGCGCCGAGCTTGCCGAACGCCAGACCGAGCACTGCACCAATGACGATGAGCGGGATCGTGATGATGACGTCGGTGAAACGCATGAGCACCGAGTCGACCCAGCCGCGGTAGTACCCCGACACGGCACCGATAACGGTTCCGATCGTGGTCGCGATCAGACCGACGATCACCATGATGACGACCGACTGCTGCGTACCGCGCATGACGACCGCGAAGATGTCGCGGCCAATCTCGTCTTGGCCGAACGGGTGGTCACCAAAGCGGATGCCGTCGCCGCCCATCCATTCGGGAACCAGACTCAGCGTCGGACGACCGCCATTCTGGGCGGTAGGAATCTCGGTCCACGTCCACTGCCACCAGCCCGGCGTCTTGATCTGAATGCCGAACAGCGAGAAGTCGAAACCGACGGCGGTGAAGGCGAGCACGATCACGAAGGCGAGCGTGACCATCGAAATGACGGCACCCTTGTGGCGGAAGAACCGTCGGCGAACGATCTGCCCTTGGC
>CALRWH020000169.1:0-3025 GCA_943371805.1 Pseudomonas synxantha
AGCAGTTGGAGCGCCGCGAAGCGAGCGCGCTCGGCCGCCGTGCCCGGCTTGAGCGGAGTGTTGACGAGCGCCAGCGCCGTCACCCTCTCGGGTTCAGCAAGAGCGGCCCGTAGCGACGACATTCCGCCCCACGAGTGCCCGATGAGCGCCGCCTGTTCGATGCCGAGAGCGTTCATGATCTGGATGCTCGCACGAGCATCCTCCCCCAGCGAGTACCCTCGACCGGGGTCACCGCTCTCGCCGTGCCCGGGTGCATCGACGAGCACCACACGGTGAGTGGACGCGAACTGCAGCGCAATCGGGCGCCACAGCTCGCGGTCGAGAAAGATGCCGTGGCGAAAGACGATCGTCGGCTTGCCCGTGGCTCCGCTGTCGAGAACGGCGAGCTCGCCCACCTCGGTGGCGATGCGGTGCTCGGTGAGCTCGGGGGTCGTAGTCATGATGGCGACGCCTCTCGGGTGGCAACTAAACAACTGTAAACACGAGAAGGGTATACAGGTGTTTAGTAGGCTGTCAACCATGTCATCGACCGAGCCGCGCACGCGCAACCGACCGGGTGAAGGTGAGCGGCTGCGCGCCGACATTGTCAATGCCGCGGATGCACTTCTGGCCGAGGCGGGCTCGAGCGACCGGCTGAGCCTGCGCGGCATTGCGCGCAGCGTCGGCATCACGGCTCCCGCCATCTACGCGCACTTTGCCACGAAAGACGAGCTGCTCGCAGCCGTGCTCGAGCGACGATTCGGCTGGCTGGCCGATGCGCTGCGCGCGGCCGAGCCGGGCGGGGCGGGCGGGGCTGACGCGGGCGGCGCGGGCAGGGCGGGCGAGTCGCGCGACGAAGAATCCGGGGCCGCGCTCGAAACGGTGCGCGCGCGGGCGCGAGCCTATGTGCGGTTCGGGCTCGAGCATCCGGCGCACTACGCCGCCCTGTTCGGCCCGACAGCCGATCATCTGGGCCTTGCGTATGCCGGGTCGCCCGGCGAAGCGGTGTTTGCAGAAGTGCTCATGCCCGTCGCCGCCGTCTTGGCCGAGCGCGGGTCGAGCGACAACCCGCTCGATCGGGCCACCGATGTGTGGGTCGCTCTGCATGGCCTCGTTGCGCTGCGCTCAACCCAACCCAGCTTTGTGTGGGGCGAGCTCGAGGCGCAGATCGATCGCCTCGTTGACCGCTTGCTAGCCTGACGACATGCCCCTCAGCGGAGAATACGCACCGAGCACGTCGACCTGGGCGCGCGAGCAAGCCGAGCTCTACGAGCGCACCAACGGCGCTGAGGGTGGCGACATCAACGGGCGCCCCATCATCGTGCTCACGACGCTGGGCGCGAAGACCGGGATGCTCCGCAAGACCGCACTCATGCGCGTCGAGCACAACGGCGACTACGCCGTGGTCGCCTCGAAGGGCGGCGCACCCGACAACCCCGTGTGGCACTACAACTTGCTCGCCCAGCCGCTGTGCGAACTGCACGACATGAGCGAGAAGCATGACTATCGGGCGCGCATCCTCGAGGGCGACGAGCGCGCCCTCTGGTGGGATCGCTCGTGCGCGGTGTGGCCCGACTACGCGGCGTACCAGGAAAAGACCGAGCGAGTTATTCCGCTGTGGGTTCTCGAGCGGGTCTAGCCCGCCCCGCTAGCGCGAGCGGCGCTGCAGCAGGTCTTCGGCCGCGACCCACGCGAGCATCGCGCACTTGACGCGCGCGACATACTTCGAGACCCCGCTCAGGGCGGCCGCGTCACCGAAGCGCTCCTCGTCGAGCGGCGTCGCGCCGCGCGACCGCAGCGCCTCACGAAACTCTTCGATGAGCGCCGTCAGTTCGTCGGGCGTCCACGCGGAGCCACCCTCGGCCGACTCTTCGGCGAGAGTCGCCAGCAGCGAAGCACTCGCTTGCGAGATCGAGCAGCCGGCTCCCTCCCACGCGACCGCGTCGATGTGCGCGCCCTCGGCATCCCATCGCAGGGCGAGGGTGATCTCGTCGCCACACACGGGGTTGCGCTGGTGGCTCGTCTCTTCGCCCGCGTCGAGGCCCACGCCGTGCGGATGCTTCGAGTGGTCGATGATGATCTGCTGATACAGCTGCTCGAGGCCGCTCACGATGTCGCTCCTTCACTGAGCCCAAAGAAGGGGCGGATGCTCGCCACGGCCTCGAGCGCCCGATCCACCTCGTCGGCCGTCGAGTGCACGCCGAGGCTGAGCCGCAGGCTCGCCGTGACGCCAAAGCGGCGGTGCAAGGGTTGGGCGCAGTGGTGTCCGACGCGCGCCGCGATGCCTACTTCGTCGAGTACCTGCCCGGCGTCGTGCGCGTGCACGCCATCAACGACGATGCTCGCGAGGCCGACGCGCGGTGCCGGGCTCGGCTGGCCGAGCACGCGGATGTTCGGGATGCGCGCGAGCCCGTCAAGCATGCGCTGCGTCAGGGCGTGCTCGGTCGCGGCGATGCGGTCGAGCCCGAGTTCGCTCACGAAACGCACGGCTTCGGCGAGCCCAATGGCCTGAGCGATACGGGGCGTGCCGGGTTCGAAGCGCTGCGGTGAGGGCAGGTAGTCGGCGCGCTCCATCGTGACGGTCGTGATCATCGATCCGCCATACAGAAACGGCGGCAGGGCGTTGAGCAGCTCGGCGCGGCCGTACAGCACACCAATGCCCGTAGGGCCATAGAGCTTGTGACCGCTGAACACGGCGATGTCGACGTCGAGCTCGCGGGGACGCAGCGGCAGGTGCGGAGCCGACTGGCACGCGTCGAGCACCACGAGCGCGCCCACGGCCCGCGCGAGCGGCACGAGCACGTCAAGCGGCAGAGTCGCCCCCGTCACGTTCGACACGTGCGCGAGAGCGAGCACGCGCGTGCGCTCGCCAATGAGGCGCGCTGCGGCGTCGAGGTCGAGCGATCCGTCGTCAAGCACGGGGATGTAGCGCAGAGTCGCACCCGTGCGCGCCGCGAGTTCTTGCCAGGGAATCAGGTTGGCGTGGTGCCCAAGCTCGGTGACGAGAATCTCGTCGCCCGCGTGCAATCCGTAGGGGGCGGCCGCC
>CALRWH020000170.1:0-3012 GCA_943371805.1 Pseudomonas synxantha
ACCTCAACGGCGTCGGCCCGCCAGAAGCTCTTCTTGCGGTCGTCGCTCACGCGAGCGCGCACGGTCTCACCGGGAATCGCGTCGCTGACGAACACCACCCGGCCGTCGAGGCGACCGATCGAGATGCCGCCGTGTGCGATCTTGTCGACCGTCAGTTCGATGATGCTGCCGATGTGTTCGCCCATCCCCCCAGCCTAGGTGCGGCCCGTAGCATCGAGCCGTGCGCCTCTATCTCGCTTCGACGTCACCCGCCCGGCTCGCAACACTTCGCGCCGTCGGCATCGATCCGATCGCGATCGCCCCCGGGGTGGACGAAGAGGCTGCGGTGGATGCGGCCGCGGCCGAGCATCCCGATGGCCTCCTGCCGGCTGCCGAGATGGTGCAACTGCTCGCTCGCCTCAAGGCTGAGGCGGCGCTTGACCCCACGGTGCTCGCTGCGGTCGGTCTCGCTCCCGCGCAACTCGACGGGTTCATTCTGGGCGGCGACTCGGCGTTCGAGCTCGACGGCACCGTGTTCGGCAAGCCGCACGAACCCGCGATCGCGCGCGAGCGCTGGCTACAGCAACGAGGCCGTAGCGGTGTGCTGCATTCGGGGCACTGGCTGATTGATCACCGCGGCGGGGCTGTGCGGGGCGCGACCGGCCGCTCGACGCGCGCGACCGTGCACTTTGCCGATGACATCGAAGAGGCCGAGATCGACGCGTATATCTCTACGGGAGAGCCCCTGAAGGTTGCCGGGGCGTTCACGATCGACTCGAAGGGCGCCGGATTCATCGACCGCATCGAGGGTGACCCCCACACGGTCGTTGGGCTGTCCGTGCCGCTCGTGCGCAAGCTCGTGCACGAGTTAGGCGGCCGCTACACCGATCTCTGGAACCGCTAAGCGAATCGCATCCCTTTTGTCGAGGCTCGCCAAACACGAGGGCCGCGTGCACCCCTAGGCTGGTGAACCATGGCCCGCATCACGAAGATTCTCATCGCCAACCGAGGCGAGATCGCCGTTCGCGTCATCCGCGCCGCGCGCGACTCTGGCATCGCCACCGTCGCCGTCTACGCCGATCAAGATCGGGATGCTCGCCACGTGCGCCTCGCCGACGAGGCCTATGCCCTCCATGGCACGACGAGCGCCGAAACCTACCTCGTCATCGACAAGCTGCTCAGCATCGCCCGTCGGGCCGGAGCGAACGCGGTTCACCCGGGCTACGGCTTCCTCGCCGAGAACGCCGACTTTGCGCGCGCCGTGATCGACGCGGGTCTCATCTGGATCGGGCCGAGCCCTGAGGCCATCGAGAAGCTGGGCGACAAGGTCAGCGCTCGCCACATCGCTGAGAAGGTGGGCGCCCCGCTCGCCCCCGGCACGCTCAACCCCGTCAGTGGCGCCGACGAGGTGCTCGAGTTCGTTGACGTGCACGGCTTGCCCGTGGCGATCAAAGCGGCCTTCGGCGGCGGCGGTCGCGGCCTCAAGGTGGCCCGCACGCGCGAAGAGATTCCCGAGCTGTTCGACTCGGCCACCCGCGAAGCAATCGCGGCGTTCGGTCGAGGCGAGTGCTTCGTTGAGAAGTACCTTGACAAGCCCCGTCACGTTGAGACGCAGTGCCTCGCGGACGCGCACGGCAACGTCGTCGTGATCTCGACGCGCGACTGCTCGCTGCAGCGCCGTCACCAGAAGCTCGTCGAAGAGGCGCCTGCGCCGTTCTTGACGGCCGAACAGACCGAGCTGCTCTACAGCTCGTCGAAGGCGATCTTGAAAGAGGTCGGCTACCTCGGCGCCGGCACGTGCGAGTTCTTGATCGGTGCCGACGGTACCGTCTCATTCCTCGAGGTCAACACGCGCCTGCAGGTCGAGCACCCGGTCTCAGAAGAGGTCACGGGCATCGACCTCGTGCGCGAGCAGTTCCGCCTCGCCGAGGGCGAACCGCTCGGCTACGACGACCCGGTGGCGCACGGCCACTCGTTCGAGTTCCGCATCAACGGTGAAGACCCCGGTCTCAACTTCATGCCCATGCCGGGCCCCGTGCACGCGCTGCGTTTTCCGGGTGGCCCCGGCGTGCGCGTCGACTCGGGCGTCACGACGGGCGACGTCATTTCGGGCGCCTTCGACTCGCTGCTCGCCAAACTCATCGTCACGGGCAAGACGCGCGATGACGCCCTCGAGCGTTCGCGCCGCGCCCTCGCCGAATTCGAGGTTGCGGGCCTACCGACGGTGCTGCCGTTCCACCGCGCGATCGTTGACGACCCGGCCTTCGCACCGGCTGACGGCGCTCCGTTCACGGTCTACACGCGCTGGATCGAAACCGAGTTCGACAACCAGCTCGAGCCGTGGAGCGGGTCGCTCGCCGAGCCCATGGCTGAGCCGGCCGCACGCCACACCGTGGTCGTCGAGGTGGGCGGTAAGCGCCTCGAAGTGTCGCTGCCCGAAACCCTGATTCCCACGTCGAGCTCGCGCGCCTCGACCGCCCTCGCCGCCGCGCCCAAGCGTCGCAGCGGCTCAGCGGTTGCAGCCGGAGCCTCAGGCGACGCGGTCAAGAGCCCTATGCAGGCCACGGTCGTCAAGCTCGCGGTCGCCGAAGGCGACAAGGTCGTCGCGGGCGACCTCGTCGTGGTGCTCGAAGCCATGAAGATGGAGCAGCCGCTCACGGCCCACAAAGACGGCGTCGTGGCGAGCATCGGTGCCGCCGTCGGCGAGACCGTGGCCTCGGGCCACGTGCTCCTCACGATCACCGATTAACCTCGGCCCGGTGCGAGCCGGGTTAGTCGTGGGGCACGTGCATCGCGCGCGCAGCATCCGTGATGCCGCCCGAGAGCGAGGGGTAGACCGAGTACGCACGCGCGAGCTGGTCGACGGTGAGGCGGTGCTCCACCGCGAGAGCGATCGGCAAGATGAGCTCTGAGGCTCGCGGCGCCACGACCACGCCGCCAATGACGGTGCCCGAGGTCTTCGCCGCAAAGAGTTTGATGAAGCCGTCGGTGACACCCTGCATCTTGGCGCGCGGGTTGGTCTCGAGCATGAGC